>JBBREK010000068.1:0-18123 GCA_038203025.1 Planctomycetota bacterium | reverse complement strand
CGAGGTCGGGCGGCTCGGCCTCGCCGCCTACACCCGTGTCGTGCTTGGCCTGGGTGGGCAGCAGGCGACACGCGCACAGCTCGCCGTGCTGGCCGCAGCGCCGCCACAGGCCGATGCTGAAGGCCGCATCGATCCCCTGGCCTGGTTCTTCGCTGGCCTCGCGGTGCACGCCGAAGGTGGCCCTCCCTGGACCGGCTGGGCCGAGGGCCTGCGCGCCTGCGTGCCACCGCGTCTGGTCGCCGATGGGCCCGGACTGCTGCGCATGCCTGCAGCGGCGGTGCGTTACGCCGAGGGTGACGACGTACTGGCCACCGCGCTGGCGGTGCTGGTTCTGCAGACCCCCTACCGCTACGCCGTGCCGACGTTCGAGTAGCCCCGAGCACTTCAGCCCTTCCGAAGCGCGGATGCCGGCGTAAGCCGGGCAGATGACCCTGGTCCCCTGCCGGCTTACCAACGTCGTCGTCGACGAGGCCAACGACCATCAGGCCGTGGTCGTCGCCGAAGAGGGCGGAGCCGCCCGCCGCCTGTCCATCGCCATCGGTCCGGCCGAGGCGCTGGCCATCGACCGGGCGGTGAAGGGCCAGCAGTTCCCGCGCCCGTTGACCCACGACCTGCTGACTTGCGTCCTCGCCGCCACCAAGCACCGCCTGACCGAGATACGCATCGTCGACTTACGCGAGAAGACTTTCTTCGCCGAACTGGTCCTGATCGGACCCGACGAAGTGCGACGCGAGATCGACTGCCGCCCAAGCGACGCCATCGCCCTGCTGGTGCGCCATCCGGGGGTGACCCTGCTGGTCGATGAGGTGGTACTAGCTGAGGCCGGAGATTCGTGAGCGAATGTCCGGTCGTCATACTTGGCTGCGGAATTGTCGGTGGGCTGGCTGGGCGGATACTCGTTGGGCGCGGCCATCAGGTCGTCGGGGTCAGGCGCCACTCGAATGATGATGTTGGTTTTCCGCTAATCGTTGGCGATGCGGCCGATCCGGCGGTGTGGAAACGGCTGCCACATCCCAGTGCTGTGCTGCTGACCGCCACGCCCGGTCTGCGCGGGGGTGGCGACAACCGGCTCGCTGCTGCGGCTGCCGCCATCCCGTCCGAAGCGCGCGTGGTCTACAGCGGCACCACTGCCGTATACGGTGATGCCGACGGGGCGGCCGTGGCCGAGGATGGACCGTTCGCAACCGGTGCAGCTGAGCTGCTGGCGGTCGAGGCGGCGGTGCTGGCGCATGCCGGGGCCCTGGTGCTGCGCTGCCCGGCCCTGGTTGGACCCAACCGCGTCCGGGTACAGGAACGCGCCCGGCAGGCCGCCGCCGCCGGACAACCGCTGCGCGTGCCTGGCGAGCCGGACCGGCCATTCAGCGTCCTGCCCGATGACGACCTCGCCGGCCTGCTCGCCGAGGCGGTCGACGGACGGCTGGCCGGCGTACACGGGGTGTGGAATGCGGCGACGCCACAGCGCCTGACCGTCCGCGAGTATTACGCCCTCCAGGCAAACCGGGCCGGGGTGACGGTGGACATCGCCAGTGACGGTTCAGCGAAGCCGTCGCGCGCGATCGACGCCGGACGTCTGCACGCGCTGCTGCCGGACTGGCCCTGGCGAGCCGCCTGAGGTTCAGGCCGGGGGCGGCGTCGGGATGTTCGCCGGCAACGGCGTCACCTTCGAACCGGACGTCACCGTGACCCGACTCTCCGGGTAATCCTCGGCATGGCAGCGGAAGAAGCGTCGCGCCAGCCAGCGCATCGGTGGCGTCTCGACCACCGGCACGAGCAGCGAGGTGGCGACGATCGACACCAACACCACGGCATAGGCCAGATCCTTGATCTTGTCCCCGGACGGAGCGCCAGCCTGGGCGACGGTGGCGGCGATGACCGCGGCGGCCAACCCCTTCGGCGCCATGATCGCGGTGATCGCGGCATCGCGCCACGAGCAGTCGCGCGGCAGCAGCAAACGGGTCAGCAGGATGCGCGCCGCATACACCGCGCCGACGATCAGTCCGGCGATCTTGTAGGGCTCGATCTGATCGAAACGCAGCGAGATGCCAAGATAGAGGAAGAACAGCAGCTTGCACATGAACACCAGTTCGGCGAACAGGCTGCGCTCGTCGTCGGCGAGCCGGCCGATGCACAGTCCGCCGATCGTCTTGGGCGCGTCGGGTCGACTCCAGTGGCCGGCGGTAACGCCGAAGGCGAGGGCGGCGATGCCGCCGCTGAAGCCGAGCATCTCGGCCAGTCCATAGAGTACGAAGACGCCGGCGATAATCGCCAGGCGGGTGTTGGGGATGGCGCGCAACCGCTCGTGGATGAGCAGCCAGCCTATACCACCAATCAGTCCGAGGAAGCCGGCCGAAACCAGCGACGAGATCGCCTTGCCGGCCATCTGCGCGGCGGCGGCCTCGTGCCGGTTCGCGGCATCAAGCAGACCGACGGTCAGCACGATACAGGTCACATCCGTCAGTGCGCTTTCCAGCGCCAAGATGGTACGCCCCTTGTCGTTGATGTTGAGGGTCGAGATCATCGGCATGACCACGGCGCTGGAGATGCCCGACAGCACCGCGCCGGCGATCAGTGCCGGCATCCAACCACCGAGGTAGTCGTGCGAGATCACCGCGATCAGGCCCATGGTCGCAGCGGCGGTGAACAGCGTGATCGAGGCGGTGCCGACGGCGGCCCTAGCCAGGTTGTCCAGCGAGGTACCCAGGCCACCCTCGAACAAGATGACGATCAGGGCGATGGCGGTCATCACCGGTCCAACCGAGCCAAAATGCGCCGGCGTCACCCAGCCCACGCCGTACGGCCCAAGGGCGATGCCGACGCCCATAAGCAGCAGCACGTCGGGCACGCGGATGCGCTTGAATAGCGCCACCAGCAGATGGCCGAGGAACACCAGCAGGCCCAATGCAAGGATCACAGATTCCATGTCGTGAGATTCTGGATCCCGGTCGCCCCCACAAGTCTCTTGTCAGCCGGATTGGCAGACCCCGCACCAGAAGGTCGAACGACCCGCAATCGGCCGCTGGCGAATCGCGGTGGTGCAGACCCGGCACGGCTGGCCAGTCCGGCCGTAGACCGCGAAGCGGTGCTGGAACATGCCGGTCAGTCCGTCGACCTGCCGGTAGTCATCGATGGTGGAACCACCGATGGCGATGGCCTCGGTCAGCACGGCGCGGATCTCCGCCGCCAAGCGGTCGAGGCGCGGACCAGTGACGCGGCCAGCGGCGACTGTGGGGCGCACGCCAGCGCGGAAGCAGGCCTCGCTGGCGTAGATGTTGCCGACCCCGACGACGACGCGCTGATCCATGATCAGCGCCTTGATCGCCGCCCGGCGATGGCGGCGCGCCGCATCGCGCAGGACACCGCCATCGAAGCCCGCCTCCAATGGCTCGGGGCCGAGGCCATCAAGGGCTACGTGTCCGCCACCGGGCCGACACAGCTCGAACAGACCAAAGCGGCGGGCGTCGTTGAACACCACTCGCCGGCCGTCAGCGAGCAGCAACTCCACATGATCATGCGTCAAGCGCTGCGTATCCGCACGCCAGCGGCCGGTCATGCCGAGGTGGTTGAGGATCGAAACCCCCGGGCAGTCGATGAGCAGGTACTTGGCGCGACGGCGTACAGCGGTGATCGCCTGCCCGGCGAGACTGCGCAGCGGGGGGATCGGCGTGCGCAGATCGGGTCGCAGGGCTCGCGCCCGACGGATCTGCGCCCCAACCAGCAACCGCTCCAGGCCGGCGCGGACGGTCTCGACCTCGGGCAACTCGGGCATGGGCCCATGCTCGACAGAGGCCTGCCCACCGCCAGCCGTGACCCGTTGACCCCCGACGCGGACGGCGATGATGCAGGGCCGATGGAGTTCGCCCTGGAATCCGAGAACGATGGCCGCCGGGTGCGGCTCGACCCGGAAAAGCCTCTAATTCTCAAGGTTAAACGTGGCGACCAGCCCGGCGGCGAGATCGCCGTGGGACTGAAGGACGGCAAGCCCTTCCTCGACAACCGCAGCAGCGCGCCATGCATGGTCAACGACATCGACCGGGCCGCCGCATTACTGGAGGCCGGCGACCATCTGCAACTTGGTGCCCTTCACTTCCGCGTCATCGCCCTGTCTGGGCAGGTCGATGTCGTCGAACCATCCCCAAAGCCGGCGGCGAATGCCACCGACAGCGACCGCCAGCGGCAACAGCGGCGGATCAGTGCCAGCCGCATGACCGCGATCGAACCGCAGCCGTCAGCCAGCGGCCTGCTCAAGCGCGTCTCCGCCGCCTTCAGCGGCCGGGCGGAGAAGCTACGCCTCGACGAACTGGAAGCGGAGCGCCGCACCGCCCTGGTCGAAGCCGGCCGACGCAGCCTCGCCGACGGTTCGGCCCTGGGATTGCCGAAAGAGGCCATCGCCGCCATCGCGCGGGGACAGAACGTGACCCTGCGTGCCGACCAGATCGCCGGCCTGGGACGCTGGCGCGAGGACCGTCAGCGCCTGGTGCGCCTCGACGCCGAGATCGCCGCCCTGCGCCAGGCCCTTGGCCTGGGTGCCGATCCGGATGCGGTCATCCTGATCACGCCAACGCTGAAGAGCGACGAGCGGCAGAAGACCGATCGGGCCTTCGCCACCATGGACGCGGTCGGCACCCAGGAACTGGACGAGGCGCCGGCAGCAGCAGCAGCAGCAGCAGCAGCAGCAGCAGCAGCAGCAGCGCCGCCGAAGCGGCCGGTCCGCCGACACTGATCAGCCGACCAGCGTCTCGCGGATCAACAGCCCGAGATAGAGCAGATATCCGCCCAGCAGGAGGCCTCCCGCCAGCCGTCCAAGCACCAGCCGCCGACCCCACAACAGCGGTAACGCCAAGCTGAATCCGAGCATCCACCACAGATCGCGATGCACCAGTTCGTCGGCCACCGGCAGGGTGCCGAACAGGCCGGTAACACCGAGCACCAGCAGGATGTTGAAGATGTTCGAGCCGACGATGTTGGCGATGGCAATCTGGTGCTGGCCACGCCGGGCCGCCACCAGGCTGGTCACCAGTTCGGGGGCCGAGGTGCCGAAGGCGATCACGGTCAGTCCGATGAGCGCATCGCTGACCCCGGCCGCCTTGGCCAGGCCGACGGCGCCCCACACCAGCACCCAGCCACCACCGGCAAGCAGGCTGACACCCAGGGAGATCCACAGCAGCGCCACCGGCACGGACATGAGTGCCGTCGCCTGGTCGGTGGCCTCGTCCGTGCCGTGCGTCCCGCGCATCGACCAGACCACATAGCCCAGCCAGCAGACCAGGAACAGGGCACAGACCCACGACGGGATGGCGCCGAAGACGACCGCCGAGGCACAAAAGGCCACCGACACCGCCGCCATGATCCACCAATCCCGGCCGGCGATGGCGCGGGCCACAGCCAACGGTGCGATCAGCGCCACCGGCCCGAGAATGCCCCCGACATTGCAGATGTTCGAGCCGATGACGTTGCCCAGCGCCAGACCGTACTGGCCGTCAAGTGCGCTGGCGACGCTGGCGACCAGTTCCGGCAGGCTGGTGCCGCCGGCAACGATGGTGGCACCGATCACCGCCTCGCTGAGCCGCGCGCGCCAGGCCACGGTACAGGCCCCGGCGATCAGCCGGTCGGCGCCCCAGGTCAGCAGAGCAAGGCCGATAACCACGGCCAGACATGCAAGCACCAGGGACATGGGCCGCACCAGACCCGGCCTGGACACGGTGTCAACCGGCACGGCGTATCGTCGCGATGACGCTACCTCAGCTCCGTGTCCGCCAGACCGCTCGTGCCAGGGCGTGGCAGCCGATCGGCCCGGTGATCATGAAGAATACGGCGGCCAGGCAGCAACGCAGGGCGACGCCGCCGTCGCCGCTCCACAACGCCGCCGCCAGCAGCATGCACGCCACGCCCAGGGTCGCCGACTTGCCGGCGCAGTGCAGGCGGGCGAAGGTGTCGCTGAAGATGGCGACGCCGACCGCCGCAATGAGCATGAAGCCGGCACCGACGGAGGCGAGGACGGCAGCAAGGATGGCGAGCGTGGTCACGGCCCCTCCTCGCGCGCCTCGAGCGCGCGATGCTCGATGAAGGAACCAAAAGCGACGGTGCCGACCACGCTGATCAGGCCGATGCCGAGGGCCACATCGACGTACATCCAATGACCCGTCTGGGCGGCGCGCAGGACGAGGAAGCCTACCGCCAGACTGGCGAGCAGGTCGAGAGCAACCACGCGGTCGGCCAGGTGCGGACCGCGCACCAACCGCCACAGCGCCAGCATGCTGGCGAGGCCGACGACCGCCTGCAGGACGAGGATGACCAGGCTCAGGGCTGCCTCCCGCGCAACACGGTGAGCAGCGGCCCCTCGTAGCGCTCGCGGATGTCGCGCAGCACGCCCTCGGGATCGGCGGCGTACATGGCGTGGATGAGCAGGGTGCGGCGGTCGTCGCTGACGTCGAGAGTCAGCGTCCCCGGCGTCAGGGTGATGCAGCAGGAGAGCAGCAGCAGCTCGCCATCGCTGGTGGCACGGGTGGGGAACTCCAGCACCCGCACCGTGCTGAAGTCCTTGGGGCTGATCACATCCCAGGCCAGCAGCATCGACGAGCGCACCGTGTCGACGAGGAGCAGGGCGAGCAGGCGCAGGGCGGCGGCGAGGCGAATCACGGCGTGGCTTTCAGCACGGCTTCAATGTACGGAGTGCGTGCCGCCAACTCGCTGCCCACCGCCAGCGACCAGCGCCACAGGGGCCCGGCGCCCAGGCCGATGAGCACGGTGCCGGTCGCGAGCACAAGGACGGCGGCCGTAGCCCAGCCGGCTCCTGCCAGCGGCACCGGCGCCGCCGGGGCCTCCTTGGCGAAGGCCTCGCGGTGGAGTTTGACCATCGAGTAGAGGGTGAGGAAGCCGACCGCCAGCGCCACCGCCACCGCCACCCACTGCCCGGCCTCGGCGGCGGCGCGCACGGTGGCGAGCTTGGCGAAAAAACCGGACAGTGGCGGGATGCCGGCCAAGCTGGCGGCCGAAATCAGGAAGCCGGCGTAGAGCAACGGAAAGCGGCGCAGTCCGCCCAGACGGCGCACGTCCTCGGCGCCACCGTGCGCGGCGGCGAGTCCGACGATGAGGAAGAGGTTGCTCTTTACCAGAATGTGGTGGATGAGGTAGAACACCGCTGCCGCCAGGGCGGTGGCGCCGCCGATGGCAATGCTGAGCAGCATGTAGCCGACCTGCGAGACGATATGGAAGGAGAGGATGCGCTTCATTTCCATCTGCGTCGCGGCACCGAGCACGCCCACCACCATGGTCGCCAGGGCCACCCAAAGCAGGATCGGCTGCAGCAGGGTGCCCGACAACGGCATGATCGTGACCGTGAGGCGCAGCACGGCGTAGATCCCGACCTTGGTGAGCAGGGCGGAGAACAACGCGACGGTGGCCGGGGCGGCGGTGTGGTAGCTGGCCGGCAGCCAGGCGAAGAGCGGGAAGGCGGCGCTCTTGAGCAGGAAGGCGGCTAACAGGCAGCCACCCGCCGCCTGCACAGCCGGCGGTGTCCCAGCCGCAGCGATGATGCGCGCCAGGTCGGCCATGTTGAGGGTGCCGCACACGCCGTAAAGGATGCCGCAACCGCACAGGAACAGCACACTGCTGACCAGATTCATGGCCACGTACTTCACCGCCCCCTCCAGGCGTTCGCGGCCGCCACCCAGGGCGATGAGGGTGAAGGAGGCCATGAGCATGACCTCGAACCAGACGAAGAGGTTGAACAGGTCGCCGGTGCAGAAGGCACCGCACACCCCCCACATAAGCAGGTGGACCAGCGGATGCCAGGCGGGGTGGCGAGCCGGATCGTCGTGGGGGCTGCGCGCCGCCAACACGCAGGCGACGCCGACCAGCGTCGAAACCACGACCAGGGCAGCGGCAAGGCGGTCGGCGACCAGGACGATGCCGAGCGGCGCCGACCAGCCGCCGACCGTCCACACCAGGATGCCGCCCGGAGCCACCGCCAGCAACAGCAGCAGGTGCGCTGCCGCGCCCAGCAGGGCGAGCATGCCGGCCAGGCTGACCGCCGCCTGCAGACGCGGCCGACCCCACAGCGCCAGCAGCACCAGGGCGGTCAACGGCGGAATGACCAGCAGCCCGGTCATGGCCGCGGCTCCGGGTGGTCGTCTTCCAGCGGCGGTTCGCTACCACACCAGCCCGGCAGATCGTCATCACCAAGGGTCCGGAAGGCGCGCCAGGCCAGCGCGAGCAGGAAGGCGGTAGCGCCAAAGCCGATGACGATGGCGGTGAGGACGAGGGCCTGCGGCAACGGGTCGGCGGCACCGGGCAGGGGCGTGCCACCGGGGGCGAAGGCCGGCGACTCGGACACTCCGCCGGCAGCGAAGACCAGTAGGTTGGCGGCGTGGCCGAGCAGGCCGATGCCCAGGACAAGGTGGAGCAGCCGGCGCTGCAGCACCAGCCAGGTGCCCGCGGCGACGAGCAGGCCGGTGAGTACGGCGAGGAGTACGCTCATGCTGCGCCCTCCTCGGCTTCGAGCAGGCGCTCGACCGACATCACCACGATGCCGACCACCAGCACAAAGACGCCAAGGTCGAAGAGCATCGGCGTACCCAGAGGCCCCAGCCAGTGCGGGAAGAGGAAGCCGCCGCCGGCGACCAGGCCGATCATGCCAGCAAGCCAGGCCACGGCGAGGCCACCGCCGGCCCAGGCCAGCGGCGAAGCGCGCAGGGTGCGGCGCGCCGCTACGCCGCCACGCGCCACCGCGACCAGCACCACGGCCGCGCCCAGGCACAGCCCGGCGGCGAAACCGCCGCCAGGTTGGTGGTGGCCGCGCCACCACAGGAAGAGCGCAAGCAGGGCGGCCAGGGGCAGGATCAGGCGGCTGGCAGCTGCGAGAATGGGCGAGCGGGCGATGGCGAGGCGCGGTTCGGCTCCGGGCGCGACCAGGGCGGCGACGCCGACCGCGGCCAGCAGCAGGACGGTGATCTCGCCAAAGGTGTCGAGGGCGCGGATGTCGACCAGGATGACATTGACGGCGTTCGCGCCCAGGCCTCGCTCCCAGGCGGCGGCGATCAGCCGGTCGCCCAGGTGCGGCGCCAACTGCTGCTGCTGGGCAGCAAGGACCAGGCCGGTGGCGGCGATCCCGGCGAGGACCGCCACCAATGCGTGCAGCCAACGTCGGCGCTCTGGCCGGACAGCGGCGCGCAGCTCGGGCAGATGGCGGAAGGCGAGGACCAGCAGCACCACCACCAGGATCTCGACCAGCACCTGGGTCAGGGCGAGGTCGGGCGCACCGAGGGCGAGGAAGATCATGGCCATGCCGTAACCCACCGCTCCGAGGCCGGCGACGGCGGCAAGACGGGTGCGGGCGAAAGCGGCTACCGCCGCCCCCACCGTAAGCAGAGCGCATAATGGCCACATCCACAGCGGCACCGGCCCGGCGGCGATGGTCCAGTCGAGGCCGGCCAGGCCGGGCGCAGCCAGGCCGGCGCCGACGAGCAGCGTCACCGCCAGATAGCCGCGCAGATCGCCATGCTGGGTCACGTGGATGCAGGCGCGGCCGAGGGCGACCAGGCCGTGTAAGCCGGCCTCCCAGGCGCGCATGCACAGGTCGCGCGGCAGGTGGGCAGTGGCGGCTGCGAGGCGCTCGCGCTGCCAGGCGGCAGTCAGACCGAGGGCGAGGATCAGCACTGCCGCCCCGGCCTTGGCCCAGGCCGTGGGCAGGATGGGCAGGCCGCCGTCGATCGCCTGCCCAGCCAGATCGGCGGCGGCCCGCAGGGCCAGCGGCGAGAGCAACCAGGCCCCGCCCAGGCCGAGTCCCAGTCCCAGCACAGCCAGCGCCAGCGCAGGTCCGATGATCGCCGGCCCCGATTCGTGCGGCTGCAGCGTTGGGTCGGCGCGACGGCGCCAGAACGGCCGGATGCCGACCCACCACGCCACCGCCACCAACGCCACCGCCGACAGCAGCAGCGACCCCGAGGCCAGCCAACCGCCGCCGGCGAGCTTGATCTGCTCCTTGGCGACGAAGCCGGCGAAAGGCGGCAGCCCCATCATCGAGCCGGCCCCAAGCAACCCGGCCAGCGCCGTCCACGGCATCGCCCGGCGCAGGTGGCCAAGACGGGCCAGACTGCGCGTGCCGGTGCCGTGATCGATCGAGCCGACGGTCAGGAACAGGGTACCCTTGTAGGCAGCGTGGGCGATGAGCAGGACGACGGCAGCGAGCGCCGCCTCGGCGCCATCGAGCGACAGCAGCACGGCCAGGGTGCCGAGGGCCAGCACCGTGCTCCAGGCCAGCAACTGCTTGAGGTCATCGGCCAGCGGTAGGCGGCGGCAGGCCGCGAGGATGGTCAGCGCACCCAGGCCGCCGACCAGCGCCTCCCACAGGGCGGTGCCACCGAAGCCGGGATGGACGCGGGCGAGCAGGAAGATGCCGGCTTTGACCATGGTGGCGGCGTGCAGATAGGCCGACACCGGGGTCGGCGCCGCCATCGCCCCCGGTAGCCAGAAGTGGAAGGGGAACAACGCGCTCTTGGTGGCGCAGCCGATGACGACGCAGACCAGGGCGGCGGTACCCAGTGGCGAGGCCAGCAGGACGTCGCGCGCCGCGCCGAGTTCGCTGAGCCGGGTCACGCCGGAGGCCTGCTGGACCAGCAGCAGGCCGGCGAGCAGGACCAGGCCGCCCAGGCCGGTGACGAGCAGGGCGGTGGTACCAGCCTTGAGCGCCTCAGGGGTGCGCGTGTGCAGCACCAGCAGGTAGCTGCACACGCTGGTCAACTCCCAGGCGACAAAGACCAGCCAGGGATCATCGGCCAGGGCGAGGAGTTGCATAGCCGCGGCAAAGGTCAGCAGGGTGGCGAGCAGTCTGCCGAGTCCGGCCTGGCCGTGCAGGTAGCCGCCGATGTACACCGCCACGCAGGCCCCGACCCCGCCGACCAGGGTGGCGAGGATGACGCCGAGGGCGTCAGCGCGCAGCGCCAGGTCGGGTCCCAGTGGCGCCGCCCACGGCAGCAGCACCTCGACCGGCACGGACAGGGCGGCGGGTGCCAGGGCCAGAGCGCAGGCGGCAGAGCCGGCCAGAGCGCAGGCGGTAAGGATGATGGCGAAGCGCTCCGACAGCCGAGCAGATGGAACCGCAACCAGGGCGGCAAGCAGGGGCAACAAGACGACCGCGAGGGCGAAACCCACGACTGGTCAACTGCTCTGCGCGAGGACAGCGCGGATGAGCACTCCGACATAAACGAGGTAGGCGGCAAGCATCAGACCTCCGCCGAGCCGGCCGATCACCCGCCGACGCAGGCCCCAGGCCACCGGCATCAGCAGCGAGAAGCCAAGCATCCACCACAGATCGCGGTGCACGATCTCGTTGGCCACCGGCAGCGTGCCGAACAGCCCGGTGATGCCGAGTATGAGCAGGATGTTGAACGTGTTCGAGCCGACGATGTTGGCGACCGCGATCTGGTGCTGGCCACGCTTGGCTGCCATCAGGCTGGTGACCAGTTCGGGGGCGCTGGTGCCGGCGGCGACGATGGTCAGGCCGATGATCGCATCGCTGATGCCAGCGGCACGGGCCAGTTCGACCGAGCCCCAGACCAGCAGCCAGCCGCCGCCTGTGAGCAGGGCAATCCCAACGACCAGCCACAGTACCATCATCGATGGAGTCATGGTGGCGACGGACTCCTCGGTCGCCTCATCCAAGCCGGGCCCACTGCGCACCGCATAGACGACATAGCCCAGCCATACCACCAGGAAGATGCAGCAGGCCCACAACGAGAAGACGCTGAGACCGGCGGCGATGGCGCAGCAGGCGATACTGGTCACGGCCATGAACGGCCAGTCGAAGCGGGCGATGGCCGGCGCCACCTGCATTGGCGTAATCAGCGCGACCAGCCCAAGTATAACCCCGATGTTGAAGCTGTTCGAGCCGACCACGTTGCCCACCGCCAAGCCATACTGGCCGCCAAGAGCTCCGCCGAGGCTGGCGACCAGTTCCGGCATGCTGGTACCGCCGGCGACGAAGGTGGCGCCGATCACCGCTTCAGGCAGGCGGAAGCGGCGGGCGATGGCCACGGCAGCGCCGATCAAGCGGTCGGCGCCAACAGTCAGCAGGATCAGGCCAACGACCACGGCCAGCAGGGCGAAGACCACGGGCATAGCAGCACCAGAGCAAGACCCGCTGGCCTGTCAATGCGCTGAAACCTGACCTGGGACCGCTGGCATGCGACTGGTCACCTTATGTCCGCTTTGTCTCTCTTTGTCTCGCTGGTTAAACCACGACTCCACCAAATCGTGGCACCATCAACTCAACAGGCCCTACCCGTGACGTTCGACCAGACGGCGAAGCTCGGCTAGGTCCTGTTCGAGTCGGGCGATGACGGCCTGCGCGTCCTTGCCGGACAGGGTCAGCGGCTCAGGCCGGTTGTCCAGATCCTGCATGGTCGAGACGATGATGCCGATGAACAGATTGAGGATGGTAAAGGTGGCGAGGATGATGAAGGGCACGAAGAACGCCCACGCCAATGGGTAGGCCTCCATCACCGGCCGGACGATACCCATCGACCAGCTTTCCAGGGTCATGATCTGGAACAGGGTGTAGGCCGAGAGGCCGAGATGGCCGAACCAGGCGGGAAACGCCTCGCCGAAGAAGCCCGTCGCCATCACGGCGGCGACGAAGAAGAACACCGCCATCAGCACTATGACCGAGCCAAGCCCGGGGATGGCGTGCAGGAAGGCCGTCACCACCTTGCGCATCGCCGGCACCGCCGTGAGCAAGCGGAATACCCGCAGCACGCGCAGGCTGCGCAGAACCGACGCCGGACCGGCCGCCGGCACCAGGGCGATACCAACGACGAGGAGATCGAAGACGTTCCAGCCGCTGCGCAACATGGCCAGCCGGTACGCCACCGCCTTGAGCAGCAGTTCCACCACGAACACCGTCAGGCAGGTGTAGTCGATGGCGACCAGCCACGGTCGCACCGGCCCATGGCCCCAGGGCGTGGCCTCAGCGCCGAGGACGAGCGCATTGAGTAGGATCACGCCGATCACCGCGTTGCTGATGCGCGGCGACTCGATCCAGCGCGCCAGAGCGATGCGCCAGGCGGACGCACCGTGGCTGATCAGGCGAAGCAGGTCATCCTCGGACATAGGTACGCGGGAGGATCCGGCCCTCGATACCGCCCGCAAGGACGCAGTGCGGCAGTGCAGGCGTCAAAGCCAACCACGGCTCAGAACGCGACTTGCTCGATGCGCGGGAAAATGGCGGCGAGGCCCTTGGCCCAGTCGGGGCCGCCGGCACGTTCGGCCAGATCCACTGCCACGTGCTTGGGACGCACCTCGGTCTTGGCTGCGTTGCGGCCCAGACCCTGGATGCAGCTCGGGCAGTTGGTGAGGATGTCGATGGTGCCGGGGCCATGCGCGGCGCGCAGGGCGGCACCCTTGCGCTCGCGCAGCGCGCCGGCGATGTCCGGCCGACTGAGGGCCAGGGTGCCAGCCTCCGAGCAGCAGGCCGGCACCACGGTGGCTTGGCGACCAAGCGCGGCAATCGTGCGCAAGCCCTCGCCGGCGAGCGAATCGTGGCAGGGGGCGTGGTACAGACAGTCGGCGCCGGCTGGCACCACCAGACCGCGAGAACGGACGAAGGCCGCGACATCCTGGAACGGTACCGAGAAGATGTCCTGGGCGCCAAGATGATGCAGGGCTTCGCGGCAGGTGCCGCAGGTGACAACGCCGGCATCGAAGGTCAGGTGGCTCATCATACGCTGGATCTGGCCGAGGATCACGGCGTCGCGCAGTTCGATGCGCCCGGCCGCGGGGCTGGCATTGGCGTGGTGCGGATAGCCGCAGCACAGCCGCGGCGGCGGCAGGACGACGGTAGCGCCGACGGTGCCGAGCAGCCACAGCGCCGCCTTGCCGATGTCCGAGAATAGACGTTCGGAACCACAACCGGGGAAGTAGAACACCGTCGCGCGCGGTTCGGCCGGGTAGAGGACCAGGCACTGGTTGGGTCCGACCTCGGGCAGGATGTCGAACAACTCGTCGCTGCTCGACGGATGCAACGGGGCTTTGAGCAACGGCAGCGGGTAGACCTCCCAGGCTCGGCTGCGCTCGGGGATGATGGCATTGGCCACCGCCGACGCCGTGCGCTGGCCGAGGCCGCCCAGGCGCAACATGCCGGTGCGGAAGATGGTATTGTAGGTCGGCGAACGACTTTCGAGATAGTCGAGGGTCAATCGGGTGACCAACGGCTTGCGCGCCACGCCATGCGCCGCCAGGACCTCGCGCTCGAGCACGGTCACAACGCCGGTGTCGATCTCGACCGGGCAGGGCTTCAGGCACTTGTGGCAGATGGTGCAGTGATCGGCGATCTCACGCAGCCAGCGCAGCGGCTCGAAGCAGGCCGAGCGGCGGCGCTGCACTTCGTAGAGGATGGCCTCGATCAGGGCGCCGAGGGCGAGGTTCTTGTTGCGCGGATGGTAGAACAGGCCCTGCGCCGGTGAGAACATGCAGCAGTCGGGTTTGCAGCGGCCGCAGCGGATGCACGGGCTGATCTTCTCCGCCAACTGCTCCAGGGATCCGTGCTGGAGGATGCGCGCCTCCAACTCCAGCAGATTGAAGGACGGGGTGAACACACACGCAAGGATGCTGCCATCCTCGAGTTTGCCGGGATTGATCAAGCGCTGCGGGTCGATCTGGTCGCGCCAGCTGGCGAGTTCGCGCACCCGCTCGGGTTCGAGATGATGGTACTTGGTGATGCCGATGCCGTGTTCGCCGCTGACCACGCCGCCGTGCTCCACCGCCCAGTCCATCATCGCCTCGGCGGCGGCGATGGCGCGCTGCATCATCCAGCGGTCATTGGAGAACACTGGGATATTCACATGCACATTACCGTCGCCGGCATGCATGTGGGTGGCGACCACCACCAGGCGGGCCCGCCAGCGCGCACCCTCGGCTGCGATCGCGGTGAGCAGTTCGTCATAGCCCGCGAACAGGCGCGCCAACTCGGCGGCGAAGCGGCTGGCCAGGATCCCCTCGCCAAGGGCCCGGGGCTCAGCCGTGTCGATGGCCGTGGCCATCTCGTCCGCCAAGCGGTGGGCCAACTCGCGCTTGGGCGCCAGCCCGTCCTCGCCCTGGTTGGTCAGGGCGAGGAGGGCGGCTACCGTCTCACGCTGGTTGACCCGTTCCTCGGCGAGGTTGAACGCCTCGACCCGGCGGGTGAAGGCAACTAGCTGGTCGAGCGGCAAAACGATGTCTTCGTTGAGTTTGAAGGCATTGGTGCGGCGGGCGATGGCGCCCATCTTCTTGCGGTCGGCCCAGAAATGCCTGGCCTCCTCAGCATTGCCGGCCTGGAACAGGCAGGTGTTACTGTACGGCGCGAGCAGGTTGCGCAGGCCGGTACTGCCACGCTCCATCTCCTGTTCGTCGTGGCCGTTGAGGTCAATGAGCAGCACCGCCTTGGGTACCTCGGCGCGCGGCGCCTTGTTGCGGTAGCCGATGGCCTTGACGTACTGCTCGTCGAAATGCTCGAGAGCCGTGAGCACCTCGGCGCCCTGGTCGGTGAACTCGCGCGCCAGGGCGAGGATCACGGCGCCGGCCTCGTCCATCGAGGCGCCGTAGAACTCCACGCAGAAGGTGCGCGCCAGGGGATAGGCGCGGTGGAGGACGAACTCGGCCCCGGTGATGACGCCGTCGGTGCCCTCCTTCTGCAGCCCGGGGAGGCCGCGCAGGGCCTTGTTGGTGATGTCCTTGCCCAGGCCGCGGCGGCGCAGCTCATGGCCGGGGATGGCGATGCGTCGCAGTTCGCGTCCCTGCGCGTCGGTGACGGCGAAGACCGCCTCGTCATCAGGCAGGATGCGCGCCAGGGGATGATCGACGCGTCCGATGGTCAGCACCGAACCGTCGGGCATGGCCATGGTCCAGGACAGCAGGTTGTCCACGGCCGTGCCCCACTGCACCGCGGTCTTGCCGCCAGCGTTCTCGGCGATGTTGCCGCCGATGGTCGAGGCCCAGGCGCTGGTGGGATCGGTGGCGAAGACCCAGCCGTGCTGCGCGGCCTCATGCATCGCCGCCTCGGTGATGACCCCGGCGCCGAGGCGGATCGCCGCCGCCGCCACCGGTCCGCGGCGCGTGGCATAGGTGCGCGCAGTGATGCCGTGGATGCGGTTCAGCTTTTCCGTGTTGATCATCGCGATGCCGGTGCGCAGCGGCACCGCGCCGCCGGTCAGGCCAGTGCCGCCACCGCGCGGAATGGTACGCAGGCCGAGCCGGGCGCATTCCGCCAGCAGGGGCGCGACGTCCTCCTCGCGCTCGGGGGTGATCACCGCCACCGGCAGGTGCAGCCGCCAGTCGGTGGCGTCGGTGGCGTGGGTGACCAGGCTGAACGGATCGAAGGCGAGATTGCGCTCGCCGACGATGGGGGCGAGGTGACGGCGCAGGCGGCGCTGGCGGGCCGGGGTGTTGGCGATCTCGCGCTCCAGAACCGCGAGTGCTTGCGTCAAGGCGGCGACGACCGCCGTCACATCGGCGTCGCCGGCGGCGCCGGTGGTGATGATCGCCAGATCGGCCCGGGCGTCACGGACATAGCCGTTGCGACGCGCGTCGGCGTCGACGAGATCCTGATAGAGATAGGGATTGCGGCGTAGCACGAAGAGGTCGCCGATCAGGCGCATGAGCAGCCGGGCGCTACGCCCGGTGACGCGGCGGGCGCGAAGGCGTTCCAGCGCCAACCAGACGTCCGCTCCGAGCAGCAGCAGTACCACCTGGCGGTCGTCAGCCGAGGTGTAATTGAACGGGATCTCCCGATAGGCATCGCTCATGCCGGGCAAGAGTCGACAGCAGGGCAGCTGGGCAATCGATGGCATGCCAGTAACCGCAGAATGACGGCAGAGTTGAAGTCCACTCATGCACCACCGGAATGGGCACAATTCACCAATGCCACAGCCTGTTAGCTAGGAGCGTGTCGGGGATAGAACGCCCGGCCGGCGAAATTCTGCTTGAGCCGTTGGCCGGCGTGGCCATCGCCGCCCGTGGAATTGACCGTTCCCATCCTGTGCTAAGCATACGGTCATGACCACCACCGGCATCCTGGTCAGCGATTTCGACGGCACCATGACCGAGCGCGATTTCTATGGCCTGGTCCGGGCGCGCTGGTGGGCCGAAAGCCTTGAGGATCCGTGGCAGGACTACCTCGCCGGGCGCTTGACCCACTTCGAGGCCCTCAACCGCTTCTTCGCCCGGATCGATTGCGGCGCCGACGAACTCGCACGCCTGATAACCACCATGGGACTCGATCCAGCGCTCGGCCCGGCGGTAGCGCGCCTGCAGGCCGCCGGCTGGGAAGTGGTCATCGCCTCGGCCGGCTGCGGCTGGTACATTGAGCGTCATCTCGCGACCGCCGGGGTGCGGGCAACGGTGCACGCCAATCCCGGCTCGCTGGTCCCCGGCCGCGGCCTGGTGATGGAACTGCCGCGCAGCTCACCGTTCTTTGACCCCGCGATCGGCATCGGCAAGGCGGCGGTGGTACGCGAGGCGCTGCAGCGCCATCCCTGCGTCGCTTTCGCCGGCGACGGCCCACCCGATCACGGACCGGCGCTGCTGGTGCCGCCCGGACGGCGCTTCGCCCGCGGCTTCCTGGCCGAGAAGCTGGCCAGGGAGGGCGAGGCCTTCCAGCCCTATGCCTGTTGGTCCGCGATCGCCGACCGCCTGCTAGAGTGCGCATGAACACCCGCCAAGTCTTCTTGCCCACCCTGGTCCGGGTGAAGCCGGGCGCCCTCGACCGCCTTGGCATCTATGCCGAGCGCCAGGGCTTCGCCCGCGTCGCCGTGCTCCACAGCGCCGACCTCATAGCTCCACTGATGCAGCGCCTACACGCCGCCTTCGTTGGCCGCACGCTGACGGTCAGCCCGATCCTCCCGGTCGCCGACGCCTCGTTCGAATCCGCCACCGCTATTTTCGGCACCCTGCCCGCCGGCACCGAGGTGGTGATCGGTTGCGGTGGCGGCAAGGCCCTCGATGTCGCCAAGTATGTCGCCTTCCTCGCCAAGCTACCCTACGTGGCGGTGCCGACCTCGCTCTCGAATGACGGCTTCTGCAGTCCGCAGAGCAGCCTGACCATGGCCGGCAAGCGCCGCTCGCTGCCATCGCGCATGCCCTTCGGCGTCGTGGTCG
>JBBREK010000067.1:0-18149 GCA_038203025.1 Planctomycetota bacterium | reverse complement strand
GGGGCTCGGGGGGCCAGCGGCCCCCCGGGCTACTAGCGGTGAGCGAGCGCCGAAGCGCGCGGCGGGGGATAAGGATGAGCCTGGGTGGACCAGCCGCGCGCGCCCAGCGAGCCTGTCTACAGCGATAGAGGAGCCAAATCGACGCGCGTATGCGCGGCGTGTCGAGCGGGTCCAGGGCAAGGCCCTGGGCGGGGGGCTCGGGGGGCCAGCGGCCCCCCGGGCTACTGCTGCACGCCCGCTTCGAGTATCTGCTTAAGCGAATCCAGGTCGTCGAGCAGCGCCGCGCAACCGCGCGCGACACAGGTCATCGGGTCGTTGGCAACGAACACCGGCAGGCGGGTCTCGCGGGCGATGAGGTCGGCGAGGCCGCGCAGCTGGCTGGTGCCGCCGGCCATGGTGATGCCGTGCTCGATCAGGTCGGAGGCCAGTTCAGGCGCGGTGCGCTCCAGCACCATCTTGATGGCGCCGAGGATGGTCTGCACCTGCGGCCGGATCGCCTCGGCGATCTCGGTGGAGCTGACCTCCATCTGGTGCGGCAGGCCGGTGCGCAGATCGCGCCCCTTGATCGGCATGCGCAACTCTTCGGCAGGGGCGACGGCGGCGCCGATGATCAACTTGACCTGTTCGGCGGTATTCTCGCCGATCACCACGGAATACTGGCTTTTCAGGTACTTGATAATGGCCTGATCGATCTCGTCGCCGGCGCAGCGCACGCTCTCGCTGGTGACGATGCCGATCATCGAGATCACCGCCACCTCGGTAGTGCCGCCGCCGATGTCGACGATCATCGATCCGACCGGATCGGCCACCGGCAGGCCGGCGCCGAGCGCCGCCGCCAGCGGCTCCGGCAGCAGGAAGACCTCGCGGGCGCCGGCCTTGCGCGTGCTGTTGGTGACCGCCCCCTTCTCGACCTCATTGATGCCGCTGGGCACGGCCACGACCACGCGCGGCGGGACCAACCGCCGGCCGCCCGAGGCCTTGCGGATGAAGTAGCGCAGCATGTGCTCGGTGATTTCGAGGTCGGCGATGACCCCGTCCTTGAGCGGCTTGATCACGTCGATGTTGCCGGGGTTCTTGCCCAGCATGATCTTGGCCTGGTCACCTACCGCTTCGCCGGTCGGGCCGTCGATCACCTGCTTGGTACCCTTCTTGACCGCGACCACCGAAGGCTCGCTGATCACCACCCCGCGGCCTTTGACCGCGACCAGGGTGTTGGCGGTGCCAAGGTCGATCCCGAGATCGAGGCTGAGCAGACCGACGATACGATCGATCCAGGACATCCGTGGCAGGATCGTGACGACTGGCGTAGACGCAACACCATGTCCGGACGCATCCGCCAAGACGCCGCTTCACCTGAGGCGTGTTCCTGGGTAGACTCCTGGCGTGATCACCGGCGTCGGATCCTCAGCCGCAACCAGCACGGATGGCTACCTGGGTGGCCCTCGCAGTGCCGATCAACGGCGCAGTCCCGGGGCGCCCCCCTCAGACCAGGACCAGGACAAGGACCAAAACAAGACCGACCGGGCATCCCAGCCCGCCGGCGGTGCCTCGCGTCCCCGCGGCGTCAACGGCAAGCCGCTCTCGGCCGATCAGGTACGGGCCATCAGCGAGCTGCAGGCCCGTGATCGCGAGGTTCGGGCCCATGAGGCCGCTCACAAGGCGGTCGGCGGATCGCTTGCGGGGGGCATGTCGCTCAGCTACCAGACCGGCCCTGACGGCAGGCAATATGCGGTCGGCGGCGAAGTCTCGATTGATACCGGAAGCGAACGCGACCCCTTGGCGACCATCGCCAAGATGCGCCAGGTCATCGCCGCCGCCCAAGCGCCGGCCCAGCCCTCATCCCAGGATCTTGCCGTTGCTGCCGCCGCCCAGGCGACCATGGCCGAGGCCCAACGGCAGCTTAGCGAAGCGCAGCGCGTGCAGCCTGATGACTCCACGTCGCAGGATGCAGAACAAAAAACAGTAGAACCCACGTCGAATTCCGACGTACCGAGCAGGTCTTCGCCAGTTGCCGGTGCGTATGGCATCAAACCCGACGCCGCAGGTGGCTTGCTCAGCCTGATCGCCTGAGCGGCAGTTATCAGTCCGGCTGACCACGGCCTGCACAGACCAGCCCCATCGACGCCGCCTCCGCCTGCGTTATCCCTGTGTCACCACAGGAGTACTATAACATGCTGCGCGCCTCCCTCGTCGCCACCCTGGTCGCTACCACCTCTCTTTTCGCGGCCGACCCGACCCCGCCAAGTGCCGCCGAGGTCGATGCGCTGATCGACAAGGCGCAGAAATTCCTGCTTTCCCAGGCCCAGCCCAATGGGGCCTTCATGCAGGGACAGAAGTTCATCCTTGGGATCTCCGGCCTGGCGGCCGAGGCCCTGGCCACCGTACCCAAGGCCATTCCGGCCACCGACCCGCGCATGGCCAAGACGCTGGCCTTCGTCAACGGCTACCGCCAACCAGACGGCGGCGTCTACGACCCGGCCGAAGGCCTGGGCAACTACAACACCTCCATCGCCCTGATGCTGTGGACGGCCACCGGCGGCGGCGACGCTGCCGCCATCACGGCGGCCCAGAACTACGTCTTCAGCCTACAGAACACCGACCCCAAGAGCCCGAGCAAGGGCGGCATGGGCTACGGCTCGAAGGGGCCCGGGTTCGAGGACCTGTCAAACACCAGCTGGGCGATCGCCGCCCTCAGCGCCTCGGGCGTACCCTCCAGCGACCCGCACATGCAGGAGGCGATCAAGTTCCTTGAGCGCTGCCAGGACCTCAGCAGCGTCAACAAGCTGCCCTGGGCCCGTGATTCAGGCGGGGCGGTCTACAGCCCAGATGAAAGCAAGGCGAACGGCAGCTGGAACCGCGAAGTGCCCAAGCCGGGCGAACACCCGCCCAAGCTCGAACCCTACGGCGGCATGACCTACGCGCTGATCTCCTCGTACGTCATCCTTGATCTCAAGCCCGAGGACCCGCGCGTCGCCGCCGCCCTCGGCTGGGTCAAGGCCAACTGGACCTTCGACCGCAACCCTGGCATGGCCAACTCCGAGAAGAAGCCGACCGCCGACCAACAGGGCCTCTACTACTACTATCGCGTCGTCGCCAAGACCTTCGAGAAGCTGCACGCCGGCCCGATGGAGCTGAAGGACGGCAGCACGGTAGACTGGCGTCGCGACCTGTTCGACGCGATCAGCACCCGCGCCAAGATCGAAGGCGATACGGCGCAGTGGGTCAACGATCAGGACCGCTGGGCCGAAGGCATGCCGGTGCTGACCACCAGTTACGTGCTGCGCTCGCTCAAGGGCCTGCGCGCCTCGCTGTAGGCGGCTCAGCCCCCGCCGGCAGGAGCCGGCGGGCTGGCGGACCAGCCTGTGCTGGTCCAGAACAACTCCCCGCCCGGTCCGACCGAGCGGATCGCACCGCCGCCGCTGACCACGGCGGCGCTGCCGTTGGCCGGCACGGTCACCGACCCGCCGGGCGGGACCAGATAGGTGGCACTCGTGCCATTCCCATAGGTCACGACCACCAGTAGCCCGCCGCCGCCACCAGGCGGAACGGCCGACGCCGGCAGCGTATTATTGATGGTGAACGCCCACGACACATTGCCGTCAGTGCCACTGCCAGCAGCAGACACCATGCAACCAGAGAGAATGACGGCCATCGCCAGGAGGCGGAGCATGGCCTTCAGGATAGGTATGGCCGGAACGGGTAAACCGGCATTGCCACCGCTCGTTGTTCGAATGGAGGATACGCCCGACGCACAACAATCCGGGTATCACCGCACTAGACTCTTGCCGCAGCCGAGACAGCGCGATGTGCCGCTCGTCACCGGCGTGCCGCAGGTTGGGCAGCGCCCTGGCGTGTTTGAGGTCGTCGCCACCACCGGTCGGCTGGCCGACCGGATTCGCCGTAGGAATACCACGGCAATGATGCCGACCGGAAGGAGCACCAGCAGCCAAGCATAACCAAGTCCGCGGTTGCGGTAGACCAGTTGATCCTGGGTGGGGTCGCCGAAGACGACCTGGGGCAGCATCACGCGGCGGAAGCCGCCGACACGCTCGCCAACCCGGTCGGGCTGCTTACTGGCGAAGCCGCCGCCCTGCTCCCAGCGCATGCAGCCAGAGATCCGCTGGAGCTTCTCGTCGATGGAGGCGTCTCCCGGCTGACCTACGCAGACCAGACGCAGAGTGCCACGTGCCCCGAGATGGCAGACGTGGAAGACGGTCGCGACGTGCGCCGGCATGCCGAATGCCCCTGGTGGACCTTTCGGCCGCCAACTGGTCTGGAGTGACCAACTGAGCACGCCGCTCGTGGCCTCGAAAGCCGGGGACTTTCCCCAGCCATCGATGCCCAGTTCGAGGCCGGACTGACGGCGGTTGATGAGCCGGGCATGGACCTGCCAATCGGACAGCAGTTGATCCGCGGTCGGTAGCCCCGCAGAGGTGTCGATCCACCCATCCTCCCAGAAGACCTCGACCGGCGCTCCGGACACGAGGAAGCGGAAGGTCCGCTGCTCCCACTCTTCCGCGGATCCTGCCAGGGCGCGATCTTCGCCTAGACCGGCGAATTGCTCCTCGGTGAGGATCATGCCCGCTGGCGTCTCCTCTTCGCTGTCGAGCAGTGTGGTCGCCAGGAAGGACCGCAGTCCTGCCCAGGGCAGATAGACGGAATCCTCCGGGAGGTCTATGCTGGCACTGTCCGAAAACACGATCCTGCCGGTGGCCGATTGCGGATCGGCAACCGGCAGCGCCGGACGGGCCTCCTCGACCACAGGTTGTTCCGTGATCACCGCGAATGGGTCTGGGGCCTGCTCCCCGTCCGTATCCTCAGCGCCCGATACACCTGACAGGCAGAGCATGATGGCCAGCACCGGCATCGTGCGCGACATCCGGGTGGTGCCCGACTGCCGGACGACCCGCTGACGGCGTTCCAGCCTGGTGGTCAGTCGCGCATGCTCGGCCAAGTCGTTGTCGGGGAGGCCCACGACGTTGACCTGTTCCAACTGCGCCAAGCCGGCCTCGGCATCGCCGAGGTGCTGTCCGTGGATGCGGGCAAGGCGCAGGCGCAAGACATCGCTGGCCGCACCAGCCGTGACCGCGCGTTCGGCGATGGCGGCAGCGCGATGGAAATCCAGCCCCTCCTCACACAGCGTGACGAGCCGTTCCATCACCCGTGGTTCGGGCAGCCGTGCGGGATGCTCACGACGCAGGACATCGTAGGCCGCCAGGGCCGCCCGACGATCACCCGCGGACACCGCGGTGGACAGACGTTCCGCCTGCTCGTCCCACGGCACCCCGGCCGGAGTGACAGCGCCGGCCAGGCTACGCGGCCGCTCTGGCGCGAGCAGATCGCCCCCCTGGGTATCAACCCAACGCTTGTGCAGGCACAGGAGCCCCAACGGCAGGCCGACGGCGATGCCGCAGGCGTGCAGGAATTCCGAACTCGGCTTGCCGCCACCCAGCCAGACGCTGAAGATCTGTATCGCCATGAAGCCGCCGGCCAGCCACAGTACGCGGATCTGGACGACCATCGGCCGGTAGAGGATGAACCAGATGAAGGTCGAGACCCGTGTCTGGGGCGCCCACAGCACCGCCAAAGCGATCAGACCGTAGATCGTCGAACTGGCGCCGAGTGCCAGACCCTGGTGGCCGCCGAGCATGCCCAGGCCTTGCTCCAGTGCCCCGCTGGCCAGGGACAGCAGCAGATAGACCGGGACAAACCAGCCGCCGAGAAAGTCCTCGGTGATTGCCCCGAAGACGTAGAGGAAGACCAGGTTGCCGATCAGGTGCATCCAATCGGCATGGAGAAATGCCGAGGTCAACCATTGGCTGGGATCAAAGACCTAAAAGTTGAGGAGATACGGTGTCAGCCCTTCAGGATCGCCACGTCCCCAGGCAATGTGGATGAGAAGGAGCGACAGCATCATCGCGATGGTACCAACGGGAGGATGGCGCCACGAGGCATCGGGACGAAATGGGAGGAAGATCATGGGGCGTGATGTGTGTTGGGGGAGTCATCCATCGTGACGGCAGGCTGGTCCGGCAAGGGCCTATCAGGTCGATGGGTTACGCGACCCGCCGGACACCATAGCCCGTCGGGCGATGTGACAGATGCAGACAGGTTACGCCTCACGATGGCAGCATGGAGGAGGGATTGAAATCGCCAGTGCCAGAAGCGTCCGGAAAACCCGACAGGCCTGTCAGGCGTACAGATGGCTTCTGGGGCTTGCCAAGGCAGGGGTATAGGCGCTACAGTGTCTCCCCACGGAGATTCCCATGCGCTATCCCCTCTTGCTGCTTTGCCTCGCTGGCGCCCTCGTGGCAGCCGAGGACAAGGTCGTGTTCCGCGGTTCGGTCGCAGTCAAGCCGATCGTTGATGCCTGCGCCAAGGTCTTCGCGGCGGCCCACCCAGGAGCCAGCATCGCGGGCGCCGGCTCGACCTCCGATATCAGCATTCAGGCCGTGATCTCGGGCGAGGCGCAACTTGGCGCCCTGGTCAAGGGACTTAGCAAGACGCAGCAGGAGGCGAACCCCGACCTGCGCACCATCCCGGTGGCCATCGACGGACTGGTCCTGGTGGTCAACGCCTCGAACCCGGTTACCAACATCACCAAGGCGCAGGTCGTAGGTCTGTTCAGCGGTGAGATAGCCAATTGGAAGGATCTGGGCGGGGCCGACGCCGCCATCCTGCCGGTAGTACGCATGAAGAGCTTCGCTTCATCCTCGTTCTTCGGGGTACAATTCGGACTGGAATACCAGGAGGTTGGTGATGGCGCCGCCAAGCGCATGCAGCACCGTGCCAAGGGGGCAACCGAGTGGGGAGCCGCCCAGGCCCTGATCACCGATGACCATCCCAAGGGCCTGGCCAAGGTGATCACCTCGCCCGGATCCATCACTTACGCCCCCTACGGCATCGCCAAGGCGATGGAGAGTAAAGGCGCGGCGGTGAAGATGCTTTCCCTCGACGGCATCGAACCCACACCCGCCAACATCCAGGCCGGAACCTACACTGTAACCCGGCCGTGCCTGCTGCTGGTCAAGGGCGAGCCGCAGGGCGTGCTCAAGGATTTCATCGCGTACATGTGCTCGACTGAAGGCCAGGCGGTCGTCGAGTCCTGCGACTTCGTGCCGCTGGCGAAGTAGCCATGCGCGTCGGCTTGCGCACCAAGGTAGTGCTGGCCCTGGCCATGCTGGGGTTGGCCCTGACCGGTTCGTCGCTGCTGCTCATGCGGCGGGGGCAACTGGCCATGGAGCAGGCGGTGTCGGATCGCGCCCAGGCGGCCAACGGCCGTACGGCGGCAGCCGCAGAGACCGGGTTCGCCAGCGTCCGTGAAGAGTTGCTCACCGCCATCCGGGCGAGCCTGCTGGTCAAGGCGGAGACACGAGCCCAACTGCTCGCAGAATTGGCCAAGACCCCGATCCTGACCATGGCGACGGACACGCTCGACGAATACTGCGCCCTGGTCGGACAGGATGCGGACGTGTTGGCGGCCTGCGTCCTGAAAGCAGACGGCACGACCCCCCTCTCGACCTGGTTCGTCTCCCGCGGAGCCGGCCTGCCCGCCTCCCTCAGTGAAGCCCTGGCCCGTAGTACGGAATCGGGAGCGATCACCGCGCGCACCGACGCCATGCAGGACGGATCGAAACTGGGCATTGCCGTGGTCATGCTGAGTGATGCCTCGGCGAAGACAGCCGAGGCTGCAGTGGGTGGCCGGCTCGACGCCATATCAGAGGCGCAACGCGAGGCGTTCGCCGCCCAGCAGGAGGCCATCGCCAAGGCCCTGCAGGAGGAAGGAGCGGGCAACCTCCGCCGTGTGGCCACGGTCTCTGGCACCATCGCCCTGGTCGCGCTGGTGGTTGCAGCGGTGCTGGCCGCGATCCTGGTCAGACCGATACGGCGCATGCGTGACACGTTGCGTGCGGTGGCCGGAGGGCAGCTGGATCGGCGCAGTGGGTACCACGGTAGCGACGAGATTGGCGAGCTTGCCGAAGCGCTCGATGCCACCATTGCTAGCCTCGAACAGTCGATGGGCGTCATGCGGGAACTGCTCACCGGACTTGCTGATCAGGCGAGCCGGGTCGGAGTTGTATCGCACGATCTTGACGACATCAGTCGGACGCTGGGCGGCCAAGCCGCCACGGCCAGCACGCAGGCGGGAAACGCGGACGAGTCTGCGACTGGCATCGCCAAGGACGTGGGCCAGGTCGCGACGGTGGCCGGTGAGATCCGGCACTCGATCGATTCCATCGCCAGCAGCGTCGAATCCATCGCGGGCACCAGCCGCGAGGCGGTGCGGTTGGGCGAGGCGGGCCGGGAATCGATTGAACGCCTGGCCACCAGCACGACGAAGGTCGGCGAGATCGTCGAGATGATCCGGTCCATCGCCGAACAGACCAACCTGCTGGCCCTGAACGCAACCATCGAGGCGGCCCGGGCCGGGGATGCCGGTCGGGGTTTCGCCGTGGTCGCCAGCGAGGTCAAGGCGTTGGCGGCGCAGACGGGGCAGGCCACCAATACCATCACCACCCAGATCGGTGCGATGCAGCAGCAGGCCCGGGGTGCAGCTGCCGACATCGCCCGTATCGCTGATGTGATCGGGGCCCTCGACGAGGCGCAGGCGGCATTGAGCACCGCCGTCGGCCGGCAGCAGACGCTGACCGCCGACATCTCCCGCAGCGCCGGTGTGGCAGCCAAACGCAGCGACGGCATCGCCGAGGCCATCCGCGCAGTCTTCAATGCAACGCAGGGCTCGTCAGAGCGCATCGAGGAGATGGTGCGATCGGCAGCCGAGCTGCACAGTCTGGCCCAAAGTCTGGGAGCCTCACGCGACCGTGCCAAGCAGGTACTGCGCAGTTGATCGCGCCAGGCGCAGGCCCTATTCCGCTGCCTTCTCCGCCGCCATCCGCTTGACTCCGGCCAGATCACGTTTGCCGGTGCCCAGGCGGGGCAGGGCGTCGACGCGGTGCACATCCTTGGCCTTGGGTCGCCACAGCGCGGCCAGTTCGGCAGCACCGGCGACGATCTCGTCGGCGGTCGGCGGGTTCTCGCCAGCGACCAGGACGATCAGGCGTTCACCACGGTCGGGGTCGGGGACGGCGGCGACGGCGATCTCGCAGCGGTCGGCATGCGGGGCCTGCACCGCCGCCTCGACCGTGTCGAGGGGCACCATTTCGCCGCCGATCTTGGCGAAGCGAGCCAGGCGTCCGGTGATGCGGATGAAGCCCTCGGCATCGACCACGCCGATGTCGCCGGTGTCGTAACCGCCGTGGATGAAGGCCTTTTCCGTCAGGTCGTCGCGCCCGAGATAGCCAAGCATGCGCGAAGGCGTGCGCACGACCAGCAGACCCTCTGCACCGGTGGGGAGGATTGCCCGGGTCTCGCGGTTAGTGGCGAAGACGTGCTGGCCCGGCAGGGCTCGGCCGACCGTGCCGTCGCGGCTGCGGACCTCGGTCTCGCCGTGCAGCGTCACCGTCGGCATGTTGAAGCTGACGGTGGGAGCGAGTTCGGTGCAGCCATAACCCTCTAGCAGGTCGCTGCCGTACTTGGCCTTGAAGGCGTCGCGTAGCTCTTTCGGGCACTTCTCAGCGGCGGCGACGGCGAAACGCAAGGTCTTGAACTTGTCGGCCTCGATGCGCCGCATCCAGCCGCGCACGAAGGTGGCAGTGGTGATGGTAAAGGTGGCCCCAACCTTCTCGGCGAGCGCTGCCAGACCCTTGGCGTCGGTCGGATCCGGATGGGCGGCGATGGTGAAGCCGCTGGCCAGGCCCAGCCACATGCCTGGCACCAGACCGAAGGAGTGGAACAGCGGCAGCGGCGTCAGGACGACGTTGCCCGGACCCAGGTCGAGGGCCAGGCAGATCGAATCGCAGTTGGCCAGGATCTCGGCGTGGGTCAGTTGCACGCCCTTGGGGTCACCGGTGGAACCGCTGCTGAACACCAGGGCTGCGACATCGCCGGCCTTGCCGCTATCGCGCCAGCCGGCCGGCTGCAGCAGGGTCAGGGCGAACTGCCACAGCACGCTTAGCTTGGGGATGGCCTGGAGTTCATCCTCGACCATGACCATGCGGCAGGTCAGGCCGGGATCGCCGATGCGCTTGAGGTACGGCGCCGCTGAGATCACCGTGCGAACGCCGGCCATCTCGCACATGCGCTTCAACTGCGCCGGTCCAGCGGTGTGGTTGAGATTGACCGAGGTGCGTCCAGCCAGCGCCAGGCAGAGGTTGACGATCGCGCCGCCGCGTCCGGGCGGTAGCAGCACGCCGACGTTGCGCTCGTCGCGGCCCAGGTGCAGGCGCGGACGCAGGGCGGTGGCCAGGGCTGCCAGCTGCCAGCGCGGCAGGGCCCCACCGGCATCGACCATGGCCGGTTCATGCCCCTTCCACTTGCAGCGGGCCAGGGCGATCGAGCCCAGGGTGCGGTGATCGCGGTCGGTACGCATGATCGCGAGGTCGCTCATCAGCCGGTTGACCGCCTGGCGCATCTCGCTGGCCGGGGTCGTCGGCGGCAACGGGGCACCCAACGTCACCTGCACCGGGATGCGCAGCAGCCGCCACCAGGATTTACGCACCGCGAAGGACCACGGTGAGCGCCACAGACCGCTGATAGCACACGGCACCACCGGCACCTGCGCACCCTGGGCGATGCGCTCAATGCCGGGCTTGAAGCTGTCAAGCACGCCGCTGCGGGTCAGCTTGCCTTCGGGGAAGATGCCGACCACACCACCGGACTTGGCCTCGGCCGTCGCGGTCTCGACCGCTGCGATCAGGGCCCGCGCACCCATGTGCGCATCGACTGGGATGACGCCCCAGGCGTGCAGGCCGCGCCCGATGATGGGCATGTCGCAGTAGGTCTTGAAGACCATGAACTTGGCTCGGCGTGGCAGGATGGCGGCGAGAATCACCCCGTCAGCCAGGCTGAGGTGGTTGCTCGCCACCAGGCAACCGCCGGTGGCGGGGAGATGCTCGGCGCCGGTGACCTCGACGCGGAACAACAGACGGATGACGAGCGAGGCCAGCCAGCACACCACCTGACCGCGATACAACCAGATGGCCCCCAGAGCCAAGGCCAGGCCGATGCCGCCGATGGCCGCCATGGTCTGCGAGGACGACAGTCCGATCAGGTTGAGCAGCGCGAGATTCAGTCCGGCCGCGGCCATCATGGCAAAATTTGAGACCACATTTGCCGCCGCCATCACCTGGTTGCGCTGTGCCAGCGGAGCACGCACCTGCAGCAGGGTCTGCATCGGCACATCCCACAACCCGGTGCCGACACCGGTCAACGCCAGCAATCCGGCATAGGCATAGAGACTGCTGTCCGTCCCCCCTCCGGGTCCGATCAGATGCCCCAGCAGGCCGGCGCCGAACAGGCTGCCGCCGGCGAGGACGGCGCCGATGATCGGCAGTCCGCCTGGGAAGGCCGATGCGGCCAGCACCGGGGCCAGACCGCAGCCGATAATGATGCCACCGGCGATCGACAGTCCGAGATAGGCCTGCACGGACGCACCGGCCCCCCAGACACTCTGGGCCATGGGCTGCAGCAGCGCTGTCGCGGCAGCGCCGATGGCCCAGAAACCGGCCAGGCTGAGGGCCGGAACCAGCACACCGGGCAGCCCAAGGGCCCGGACCTGATCGGGGAAGGCCCAGGCCCGGATCGGCTGACGTGGGTTGGCGGCCGGCAGGGCGGGCACGGTGAAGGCCCCGATCAAGCCGATCGCGCACAGGATCATGGCGATCCACAGAACGATGGTGCCCGGGTGTAGGGTGACGCCCATCTCGGCCAGCTTGGCTGGGTCGGAGGCGCCGGAGAGGGCGGTGCCGGTGAGGATCGCCACGATGGTGACCCCCATGATCCAGGCGTTGGCGGTCGGTAAGCGCTCGGGTTCGACCAGTTCGGGCAGGGCGCTGTACTTCACAGGAGAATAGAAGGCCGTGGAGCAGCCGAGTAGGAGCAGGGCGCCGAGGATCAGCCAGACGTGCCCGGTCCACAGGCCAGCCACACCGAGCAGGCAGACGAGGATGTCGCCTAGCCGCGTCCAACGCATGATCTTATGCTTGCCGAAGCGGTCGCCGAGGTCGCCGGCCAACGGCGCCAGCAGCACCGTCGGCAGGATGAACAACGCCAAGGCCAGATTGGTCAAGGTGCCGGCGTGGGTATCGGCAGCGGCCGTCGAACTGGCCTGACGCATGGCCAAGGCGGTCAGTGCCGCCCCCGCGGCGAAGCGGAACAGGTTGTCGATGGCGGCGCCGGCGAAGCTGGCGGCAAGGAGCGGGATCAGGCGGCGTGGGGATGGCAGCACGCGGCAGATCGTGGCAGCCCCGGCCGCACTCGACAACCGGCAAACTGTGCCCCCTGACAGCTTGCGCCCGGTCTGCGCCGACGCATGTTCCTGACCAGCGGAGGCTACATGCAGGCCATCGAACAGGGAAACGCGGTTATCGTCGCCGTCGACCCAGACGACTGCGTTGCACTGTGGAAGCTGCTGGAACCCTGGCTGGGCGACGGCAAGCGACGGGTGATCCTCGACTTCACCAATGTGACCTTCATCAACTCGGTGAACATTGCCCAGATCGTCGCCCTGCGTCAGCGCGCCCTACCCCAGGGTAGCGAGGTCCGGGTGGCCAACCTGCGCGAGAACATCAGGGCGGTCTTCCGCATCCTCCGCCTGGATAAGCTCTTCTCCCTCGACCTCACCCTTGGATCGGCCCTCGCCTGACATGCCTCTCTTCATCTGGTCGCCCACCTACGAACTCGGCATCCCGGCCATGGACCGCCAGCACCTGACGCTGGTGGATGCCATCAACGAGTTGCATGACGCCATGCTTGCCAGCCGCGACCGCGAGGTGATCCAGTGCACCATCCACCAGTTGATCAGCTACACCAAGGTGCATTTCGAAAGCGAAGAGCAGTTGCTGACGGCCAAGGGCTACCCGACTTTCCCCGACCACCGCATGCAGCACCACGCCTTCGTCAAACGGGTACTCGACTTCCATAACCAATATATGGATGGTCGCGTCGTGCTGTCGGCCGAGGTCATGCAGTTCCTCAAGGACTGGCTGGCCAGCCATATTCTCATCGAAGACCGTGCCTACGCCGTATGGATGAAAGAACGCGGACTGGTGCGTTGAGACCGGTATCTACCTGAGTTGATCTGCCGCCGGGGTAGTCAGGCTGACCGCCTCCGGAGATCCTCCATGCATCGCCTCCTCGTCGCGCTTCTGTCCGTGATCTTCCCCCTGGCCGGACTGACCGCGGCTGGGGCGCCCGAAATCACCGTTCTGCATGGTGGCGTCGAGATCGTCGACGGATCGACAGACATCGTATTCGGTGCCGTCATATCGCCGGCACCAGACTTGGCTGTAACCTATGTCATCGCCAACACCGGCGCCCTGCCCCTGACCGTTGGCACGGTTACCCTGGGTGGCCAGAGCAATTGCACGGCAACCATCTCCACCACGCCATCCAGCAGTGTCAATGCCAACGCCTCGACTACGCTGGGGTTGCAGGTTTCGACGACAGCGGCAGCCGCTTGGTTCTTCACCATCTCGTTTCCGACCAACGACAGCGACGAGGCGACGACAAACTGGACGGTCAGCGGGACTGCCGCGACAGCGGCCGCGCCAGAAGTGAACCTGCTCAAGGGCACAACGGCCATTCCTGATGGTGGTGGCGATACCCTTTCCGGAACAGTCCGCGGTATTTGGGAGACGGTGGCCTACACCATCCGCAACGAAGGCAGTGCCAATCTGACCCTGTCGGCTCCGACCGCGACGCCGACGACCGCTGGTTGCCTGGCGACGATCAGCAGCCTTGCCGCCACGCTTGCACCTGGCGAGTCGACCACGCTGACCGTCTCGGTACAGCCTCCATCGAATCTGGGAGAACCGGCCGCCTGGGCGGTCAACATTCAATTCACCTGCAACGACAGCGATGAGGGCACCTATGACTGGCTGCTCTCGGGGACGGCAGACCCCAGCGGTTCGGAGATCACCATCAGTCGCAATGGCGGGGTGATCATCAATGGAGGCCTGGATGCTGCCCCAGGCGGGACCGCAAACAGCCCGGTGGAACTGACCTATCTGGTGGTCAACAACGGCTCGGCACCGCTCACCTGCAGCACGCCTACATATAGCAACATGGTCAATTGCATGGTCACACCGGTATTCAGCCCGATTTCGCCGGTAGCGCCGAGCAATAACACATCCTTCCGTATACAGGTGACCCCGGCCAGCAACGCCGACTGGTCGCTGCAGGTGTCGATGGCCAACAGCGACGCCAACGAGGACCCCAGCGTCTGGACGATCCACGGCACCGCCACCGCGGGTGGCAGCAGCGGCTCATCCTCGACCTCGGGCAGCGGCAGTTGCGGCGCCGGAGCACCCGTCGGTCTGCTGGTGATAGCCCTGCTGGTTCTCGGCCTGCGCCGTCGCCGCTGATCAGGGCGCGGCGTCGCCGGGGAAGAAGCTTTCAATCAGGCCGAGATTTGCCCCGGCCAGGCCGCTGGCCAGCCACAGGCCGAGACCGGTGAAGACCAGGGCGGCAACCAGGCGTCCGAGTCCGACGTGCTCAATGCGCTCGTCGCCCTCATGCCGCCACCAGCCCATGGCGTAGGCGGCGATGGCCAGGGCGATGGTGCTCCAGGCCACCAGGGTGAAGCTGCGGCCGATCAGGCCCCAGCCCCAGGCGTAGTCGCAGATAGCCAGGAATTTCAGCGCCGCGGCGATCTCGACCAGGCCGCCGACGACCTTGAACTCGTTCATCCACGCGCCGGCGCGCGGCAGGCGCTTGAGCATGCCTGGGGCCAGTGCGAGGAGGAAGAACGGCAGGGCGATGGTGCCACTGTAGACCGCCATGCCGAGCACAGCCGCACCCCAGTCGCCATGGCTGACGCCGGCCGCCAGCACCGCACCGGCAAACGGGGCAGTGCAGGTGAAGGCGGTGATCGCGAAGGTCAGGCCCATGAGCAGCGAGCCGAGATAGCCGCCGCGGCTGCCGCCGGTCAGCCCCTGCAGCCAGGCCGGCGGCTGAAGAAAGAATGCGCCCAGCAGCGACAGGCCAAGGCCGACGAAGAGCAGGCCGATCACCAGGTTGGTCAGCGGATGCCCGGCCAGGGTGGTCAGCGAGGCGCCGAAGACGCCGGTCACCACCACGCCGACGCCGATGAAGCAGCCAATGATGCCGAGGGCGTAGAATGCGGCCAATGGCGCCAGACGGGCGCCGTTGGCTGCCTGCTTGGTGAACACGTTGACGGTAAACGGAATCATCGGGTAGGTGCAGGGCATCACCAGGGTGAACAGGCCACCCAGGACGGCGAGCAGGAGGAATTCACCCCAGCCGGCCCCGGTGCCGGTGCTGTCGCCCGCGCCGCCGTGTTCGACGAAATCCTGGAAGCGGGCCAGCGTGGCGGCATCCGTCGGGTCGAACACCCGATCCCAACGTGCTTCGCTGCCATCCGGGGCCAGACGGACGTACAAGGGCCGGTTCTGGGTCTTGAAGCGTTCCTGCTGCCAGGCGGCCAGATCGTCATGCGGCGGATCGGTGTTGATCTCGACCGGCACCTGCACGTTCCACGCCCGCACCACCGCCGGCAGACGCAGCACGGTCTTGGCCATGAGTTGGCAATTGACGCAGGACGGGCCGGTGAAGTCGAGCAGCACCGCCGTGCCGGCGGCATGCGCTTCGCGGATCAGCGCCTCGGCCTCGGCGGGCGTGCCGGGCCGGCGCCAGCGGATGCCCTGGCCGTCCTCGTGCAAAGCGGCGCGCAACCGGCTCTCGGCAGCCCCGACCTCGGCGCGGACCACCGCGCGCAGTTCCTCGAGGCTTGGACCGACCGGTGGCACGGCCGCAGCTCCAGAACCGTCGATGGCCACGCTCAGCGGCGCATCGATCAATGGGATCAGGCAACTCTGGACGGTGCAGGCCATGAAGCTGACCAGCACCGGCACGGCGATCGGGCCATCTCCCGGGGGTGCGGTCACCGGCAGACGCAGGGTGACGGCGGCACTGTCGGGGTAGACCGGCAGCCCCTGCATGTCATGCACCGGCTGGTCGTCGCTGACCGGTCCGCGGGCCTGCACCGGGGCCCCCGGGGCCAGGACCAGCCGGGTCGGATAGCCGGCTCCGTCCAGCGGCAGATCCTTGGCGTACAGATGCAGGGCCGGCGTCCGCGATTCGGGCGTAAAGGTCGCGGCGATCACCGGTCCGCCGGCATCCTGCTCAACCCGCACGGTCACCGTGACCCCGTTACGCGTGAGCGATTCACCAGCCGTGAGCCCAGCGATCAACAGGAAGATGGCGATCCAGCGCATGTTGGCAGTGTGTCGGACGGCCCGGATTTTCATTACGCAAGACCCCGGTGCCTCGGCAATTCTTCCGCCTTCCGCCTTCCGCCTTCCGCCTTATCGTCCCGCCCCTCCTATGATGCGCACCCATACCTGCGGCCAACTCCGGGCCTCTGACGTCGGATCCACCATCACCCTGTGCGGCTGGGTCCAGAACAACCGCGACCACGGCGGCGTCATCTTCATTGACCTGCGCGACCGCCACGGCCTGACCCAGGTGGTCTTCGACCAGGACCTGTGCGGCGCCGAGGGCAAGGCCCTGGCCGACAAGTTGCGTGGGGAATGGGTGGTCCAGGTCACCGGCGAGGTGCGCTCGCGCGGCGAGAAGAATACCAACAAGAACCTGGCCACCGGCACCATCGAGGTCTTCGCCAAGACCCTGACCGTACTCAACCAGGCCCAGACCCCCCCCTTCGAGATCGACGAGCACGCCAAGGTCGGCGAGGAGGTGCGCCTGAAGAGCCGCTTCCTCGACCTGCGTCGTCCGACCATGCAGCGCAACCTGATCATGCGCCACCAGACCACGCAATGCGTGCGCCGCTTCTTCGACGCCAACGCCTTCGTCGAGGTCGAGACGCCCGCGCTGTGCAAGTACACCCCCGGTGGCGCGCGTAACTTCCTGGTGCCGTCGCGCCTGCATCAGGGTCAGTTCTACGCCCTGGCCGAGAGCCCGCAGCTGTTCAAGCAACTGCTCATGGTGGCCGGCTACGACCGTTACGTGCAGATCGCCAAGTGCTTCCGCGACGAGGACCTGCGCAACGACCGCCAGCCCGAGTTCACGCAAATCGACGTCGAAATGTCCTTCATCGACATGGAGGACATCATGGGCATCGGCGAGGGCATGGCCCGCGCCGTGTGGAAAGAGGTTCTCGGCGTCGACCTGCCGACCCCCTTCCGTCGCATGACCTGGGCCGAGGCGATGGCCGACTACGGCAGCGACAAGCCCGACCTGCGCTTCGGCATGAAGATCGTCGAACTCAGCGACTGGGCGCCGACCTCGGGATTCACCGTCTTCCAGAAGGCGATCGAGGGCAAGGGTGTGGTCCGCGCGCTCAACGCCAAAAAGGCCAACGAACTGCTGTCGCGCCGTGCCCTCGACACCCTGACCGAGTTCGCCAAGGGACTTGGCGCCAAGGGCCTGGCCTGGATCAAGATCGGCGCTGATCCGTCCAAGGCTGAGGACTGGCAGGGTCCGGCAGCCAAGAACATCACCGTCGAGGCCCGCGCCGAACTCGGCCGCCGCCTCGCGGTCGAGGCCGGCGACGTGCTCTTCTTCGGCGCCGACAGCGAGAAGATGGTGTGCACCGTGCTGGGCGCGGTGCGCAACGAACTGGGCCGCAACCTGCTCAAGCTGGCCAAGTGGGATGACTGGCAGTTCCTGTGGATCCACAGCGCGCCGCTCTACGAGTGGAGCGAGGAATCGCAGGCCTTCGTCGCCAACCACCACCCCTTCACCTCGCCCTACGCCGAGCACGTCGCGCTGCTGGGCACCGATCCAGGCAAGGTGCTGTCGAAGAGCTACGACATGGTGCTCAACGGCAACGAGATCGGCGGCGGCTCGATCCGTATCCACGACGCGGCGACGCAGGGCGCAGTGTTCAAGGCCCTGGGCATCTCCGACGAGGACGCACAGAAGAAGTTCGGCTTCCTGCTGCATGCCCTCTCGTTCGGCGCCCCCCCGCACGGCGGCATGGCCTTCGGCCTCGACCGGTTGATCATGCTGATGACCGACGCCGAAAGCATCCGCGACGTCATCGCCTATCCCAAGACGCAGCGTGGCCGTGACGAGATGCTCGACTGCCCGACGCCGGTCAGCGAGCG
>JBBREK010000066.1:0-18223 GCA_038203025.1 Planctomycetota bacterium | reverse complement strand
CGCGACCCTGGCCGTGCTGCATGCCGACGGGGCCTTGAGCCTGGTCGGCGTGCGCCGGCTGAGCGGACCTGACGGCACCCGGCTGTGGTGCGATGCACCGGTGACGGTCGCACTCGACGCCGATGGCCTGGCCGTGCATGGTCTCGCGTATGGCGGCTTTGCCTGCCTCAGCGCCCCGGACCGCTGGCTGTGCCTACGTCGAGGCAATGGGCTGTGCGTGTGGGCCCGCTGCCGCGGCCGGCAGCGCGTGGCGTGGGACGGCGACGCTGGCATCGGCGCCACACTTAACGGCCTCGACACCTCTGGCCGCGACCATCTCGACCTCCCGGCCTGGTCCGCCCCAGCCGAGGATCTCGCCGTCACGATCCAGCACGGTGACCAGACGGCGCGCATTGCCGGGCTGAACCGCATCCGCGCGGCGCAGGACATCCGCGCCCTGCCGGCGGTCCTGGCGCTGCTGGCCTGGGACTCGCCCGAACCGCACCACCCCTCCGATCCGCGACTGCGCGAGGCCACCCACCTGCGCGCCGAAGCGGCCGCGACCTGCGCCGCGCTGGGTGATCGCGCGGCAGTGCCGGCGCTGATCGCGCTGCTGCAGCACGAAGCCGCTGCCGACTACGCGCCACGCGAGCAGCGCTGGGGTCGTGGCTTCTGGGGCTCGACGGCACGCGTGGTCGCCCTTGATGCCCTCCTGCTACTCGAAGGCCGCGAGGTCCTGCCGCTGCTGCCGGTGCTGGCCCGCGCCGAGGTCGTGCCGCATGCCCAGGAGGCCCTGGAGCGCACCGGGCGCTTGCTTGCGGAGGTACGCCAGGAGGCCGGTCAGACTGGCTAACTGGGACAAGGTCGATACAAGAGAAGCGTAAGGGAGAGGACGTGGTTACACCGAGAAAGAAGCCGCTCCGCCCACGCGAACGTGCCATCGCCCAGCTGCGCAGTTGGCTGTCAGCCGGGCGTTGGCCGCCTGGCACACGCATCAGCGGCGAACTCGATATGGTCGAGGAGATCGGCGTCTCGCGCCGCACCGTGCGCGTCGCATTGGAGACCGTCCAGGCCGAAGGTCTCGTGGCCAGCCGGGGACGCGGTGGACGGATCGCCATCGGCCACGCTGGCCTGCCACCCGGGCGCCTCTCCGGCGCCATCATCCTGCTGTCGCACATCGTCAGCCCGACCTACGCTGGATCCTATCTGGCTGCCGTCGACAGTGCCGCCCTGCAACACGCGCAGGCTGCCGAACGCGACGTGCTGGTGCTGTCGCCAAGCCGCATCGATGCGGACAGCGTCCGCCGCGACCGCCCGCTCGGCCTGGTGCTCGGACCGTATCCGTCCATGGACCGCGCTCTGGTCGAGCGTCTACGCGGACTGCCGGCGGCCGGCATCCCAGTGGTCGTGCTGGGCGATGAACCCTGGCAGCAACGCTTCGATCGGGTGGTGTTCGACCACGCTGCTGGTGGCTATGCCATCGCCAGCCACCTGCTGGCGCGCGGGCGGCGCCGACTCGCCTGCCTGTGGAGCGCGGCCGACACCAGCAGCTGGCAACAGGAGCGCCGTCGCGGCGTCGAGCAGGCCTGCCGCGACGCGGGTCTGCCACCACCGGCCGCCATCGCCGGATGCAACGACGATCGCGGCGACCCCGCGGCCGAACGCTTCGCCGCCCGGGTCGAGGCGCTGCTGCCGGTTCTCGGCGCGGGCTGCCTCGGGGCCGGCGCCCCTGACGCCATCCTCGCTCTTACCGATTCAGCGGTCTATCCCTGCGCTGCTGCCCTGCGCCAACTCGGGCGATCACCCGGCGTCGACCTCGACATCGCTGGCTACGACGGTTACGCCGGCGAGGCCTGGGAGCGCGCCTACGAACCTTACGGCCCGCTGGTCAGCGTCGACAAGGACAACCGGGCAGCTGGCGCGACCATGATCCGCCTGCTGCTCGATCGTGCTGCCGGTCGCTTGTCGGCTAAACCACAGCGTGTGTTGGTGGCGCCTCGGCTGGTGGCGACAACCGGACCGGCATGATACCTCCTCCGCCTCTGCTGCGCTGACATCCATGGAGCCGAGAAATCGCAGTTCGCAGTTTGCAGTTCGCGGTTCGCGGTGGTAAGGACCTGGATTGTGTGTGTTGATGGTGTTTACGAAACCTAGACGCCGCAGTAGAGTTCGTCGGTCGTTGTTCCGCATAGACATACGACGAGAAAACGGACCAAATCAGTGTCACCTGGATGGTGACGGGTGTCCCCGAGCGCAACCAGCGCGGTCGCAACGACGAACTGCGATTTCTAGGATAAACGGGAGACCACGGGTAAACCTAATGTTACGCGGCCTCAATGCCTCAAGGTCCCGCGGCAGGCGAAGCCTGAGGCCGGCTTAGGGCGATCGGCCGGAGGCATTTGCAATGGCCATTATGGGTCTATAAACACACCATGCCGCGTGCCACGGTCGCTGACGTCCTGGGACCAGGGGGAGAGTTGTCCCGCTTGTTGCCGGGCTGGGAGAGCCGTACCCAGCAGGTGGCGATGGCCGAGCTGGTGGCCCAGGGACTGGCTGCGCCCAGTCATGTCATCTGCGAGGCGCCGACCGGGGTCGGCAAGAGCTTCGCCTACCTGGTGCCGGTGATTCAGCACGCCTTGGCCAACAACACCAAGGTGGTGATCTCGACCGCCACCATCGCGCTGCAAGAGCAGCTGGTGCGCAAGGACATCCCACTGCTGCAGCAGATCTTTCCCGAGCTGAAAGCGGTGCTGGTCAAGGGTCGGCAGAACTACGTCTCGATCCGCCGCCTGGGTCTGGCTTACGACGGGCAACAGGCGCTGTTCGAGACCCGCGAAGAAACGCAGGCCCTGCGGCAGGTGGCGGAGTGGGCGCACAACGAGGCCGAGGTCGGCGACCGCGAAGAGCTCGGCTGGGAACCGCAGGCCAGCGTCTGGCGTCAGGTGCAGAGCGACCGCACCAACTGTCTTGGGCGCAAGTGCCCGGAATTCGGCTCGTGCTTCTTCTACGCCGCCAGGCAGCGCATGGAGGGGGCCCAGCTGCTGGTGGTCAACCACCACCTCTACTTCAGCGACCTCGGTCTGCGCGAGGAGGCCGGCGGCATCCTGCCGCCGCATCAGGTGGTGGTGTTCGACGAGGCGCACGCGCTGGAGGATGTCGCCACCGATCATCTTGGCACCGAGGTCAGCGCCGCGCAGGTGCGCTGGTATCTCGACACGCTGTGGAGCGGACGCGGTAAGGGCCTGCTCGCCGATCCGCGCCGCGAGGCTGCGCGTGGTGCCGTCGAGGGCGTGCGCCGGGCCAACGAGGATCTGTGGTTCAACGTCGCCAACTTCGCCGCCGGCCGCAGCGAGGAGACGGTGCGCATCGGCGCTGCGCATCCGGTCGAGAACCCGCTGTCGCCGGCCCTCGACGCCCTGGCCCAGGCCCTCGAACAGCTCAAAACCCGCGCTGACGACGACAACGAATCGACCGAGCTGACCGCCCAGGCGACCCGCGCCCTGGAGATGGCCGGCAGCCTGCGCCGGGTGCTTGCCGGCGAGGACAGCGGACTGGTGTGCTATGCCACCGTGCCCAAGGAACGGCGCGGGCCGTCGTTGTCGGCACGGCCGCTGTCGGTCGCCGACATGCTCAAGGAGCAACTCTTCGATCGCATGCGCACCGTGGTCCTGACCAGCGCCACCCTGGCCGCCGATGACTCCGAACGATTCCTCTTCCTGCGCCGTCGCCTCGGTCTGGAAGGTGGTCTGGCCAAGCGGCTCGACAGCCCCTTCGATTACGCCAGCCAGGCGCGCATCCTGGTCAACGAAAGCCCGCTGGATCCCAACTCCGAGGCTTTCGCCGACGCCATGGCGCAGTGGCTGGGCCGCTACGTGCTAGAGGCCGAAGGCGGGCTCTTCGTGTTGTTCACCAGCTATCGGCAGCTCAACGCCGTGCATGATCGGGTGCGGCCGCAGCTTGATCGGCTGCGGCGATTCGTGCTCAAGCACGGCGACGGCATGACGCGCAGTCAGATGATCGAGTTGTTCAAGCGCACCGGCGACGCCGTGCTCTTTGGCACCAGCAGCTTCTGGGAGGGCGTCGACGTGCCGGGCAACGCCCTGCGTCACGTGGTCATCGCCAAGCTGCCCTTCGAGGTGCCCAACCATCCGGTCACCGAGGCGCGGCTCAACGAGGTGCGTCGGCGCGGCGGCAACCCCTTTGTCGAGCGCCAGGTGCCAGAGGCCATCTTACGTCTGAAGCAGGGCTTCGGCCGTCTGATCCGCAACCGGACCGATAGCGGCACGGTGGTCATTCTCGACCATCGCGTCGCCACCGCGTCCTACGGGCGTTATTTCCTGCGCGCCCTGCCGCCGGCCCCGACCACCAGGTTCCGCCTCGCTGACGAACTGGCGGTCAGTCCCCGTCCGTCCTGAAGCGGGCCAGACGTTCGAGACCCGGGTCGGGGACCAGGTCGTCGTTCAGCCGCTGCCGCCAGGGCAGCGCACGGTAGTCGGCCCAGGCGGCGCGGGCCGCTGCCTCGTCACCGGCGAGATCGGCGCGCAGGGCCCGGCCGATGGCGGTCCACAGCGGCGCTTCGGCGGAGGTCGGCATGGCTTGCATCGCTGCATCATCGAGATGTCCCAGGGCATAGCCGGCGACGTGCCAGGCGCGCTGCACAGCCTGATGCTGGTCATGCTGCCAGACCCCGGCGAGACGGTCGCGCAGCAGGGACTGACGTTCCGTCAGCGGCAACACCGACGGCTCGATGATCAGCCAGGTTCGCCAGCGGTTCCAATCTGGCCACCAGCGGGCGAGTTCGGCGCGCTGCTGCGCCAATCGGTCCGCATCGCCGACGGCGGTATCAACGACCATCGCCCAGGCCTGGGACTGGGCGTCCGCGTTGGGACCGATCTCGAGCCGGTTGCGGGCATCCCGGAGCAGCGCAAGTTGGCCTTCGCTGTGGGAATCCACAACCGCCCGGGCCTCGTCCCAGCGGCCGAGGCCGGCCAACGCCGAGGCCAGGGCGCCCGGGGTCGGGTTGCACAGCAGAACTTCGGCGGGATCGAGGGCATGCACCAGCAGGCGCTCGTCAGTCGGGAAGCGTTTCAGCATCTCACCCGCCCGGCCAGAGGCGCAGCAGGCCCGCATCCCATGCTGCTTCTGGAGGTGGGCTTCGTCCATTAGTATCGCCAGTTCACCCCTCGACCACAGCGCCACACTGTCCCGACCCCATAATACGCCCAGTTTGGCTGCGTTCTCGGCGTGACGGCCGAGTCGCTCGAGGGCCTGCACGTGCTGCTGCACTTCGTCGGGGAACATCCGTGCCACCTCGGCATGCCGCCCCAGGCGGAGCAGCAGGGCAGCCTCACGATCATCGAGTCCGTGGTCACCCGCAAGTGCCTGTCGTCTGGTCTCGATCAGCGCCGCCATCTCGGCAGGGCGGGACTTCTCCCAGGCCTGGTGCTCGGCCAACTCCGACCACGACTGCCAGACGCTGCGGGCAAGGAAGCGCAGGTCGTCGTGGTCACGGCGCAGCTTCGTCAGACCGGTGCAGGCGGCGAGATGCTCACCGGCGAGGAAGCGATCGTCGAGCCCGTGCAGTTCGACGCGACGGCGCAATTCCGGCGAGGTGAGTCCATCCCAGGCCTGGGCGCTGCCCTCGGCATCGCCTGCCAGCCGGCAGGACAGGCCCTGTCGGTAGATCGCCTCCTCGGCCACGGCCGTGCCCGGCAGCGAGATCGCGGCACGTCGGTAGGCCTGGGCAGCGAGGGCGTATTGCCCTTGGTCGAGGAAGGCGTCACCGACGGCCGTCGCCGGTAGCAATTCGGCGATCTGGCGTTGGTAGACGCGGACCTGCGAGAACGCCTTGCCTGGGTAGTAGCCATGCAGGCCGATATATCCGGTACCAATCGGCAGCGTCTCTTCTGACGCGGTGATCATCCGGCCATCGATCAGCATACGTAGGTTGCGCCCGTCGAGCTCAACGCGGATATGATAGGTGTGGGCCGGAGCGAGGTGGAATGCCGCCTTGTCGAGGCGGCCGACTGCGCGTCGGTTGATCGAGCAGAAATGATTATCGAAGGCTCCGGCCTGGATGAAGTAGCAGCGTGATCCGTCGGTTCCGATTCCATCGATGTCGAAGGACAGTGCCTGCGGCGATTCTGTCCATATCACCGACAGGTCGCCAGGCCGAGCATCGGGCAGGAAGCGTGCGTCGTACTCGATGGCGACCGCCCCGGTCAGAGGCTGTCGCAGGAGCAGATAGTTCGCGCCTGCCGCCTGCGATATCAGTTCGCTGTTGACGCTGCGCCAACTGCCGTCGTTCAGATCCTGCCAGCGTTCCTGCCAGCCGTCATCGAACTCCTCCACCAGCACCGGTTCGCCCCAGCCGGCCAGGGTGCGCTGCCGTTCGCGCCAGACCAGGAAGGTGCCGATCCCGACGCAGAGCAGCAGTAGGGCGCCGGCGGTGATCGGTACACGATGCCGGTGCAGCCAACGTCCCAGGCGTTCGAAGCTGTTCTCGCGGTAGGCCTCCACCGCCAGACCGGCCTGGAAGCGGTCGAGATCGGCGGCGAGATCCAGCGCCGTGGCGTAGCGGTCATCAGGCGTCGCAGCGAGGGCGCGGCGGGCGATGGCCAGGAGGTGGCGCGGAGTCGCAGCTTCGACCTCTGGCGGCAGGGGGTCGAGTTCGCCGCGCCGTTTTTTCTCCCAGAACCGCTCTGGATCGGCATCCCAGCTTGGCATGCGGCCAGTCAGGGCGTGGTACAGCGTGGCGCCCAGGGCATAGAGGTCGCTGCGCTGGTCGGCCGGCTCGCCGCGCGCCTGCTCGGGAGCCATGTAGGCCGGTGTGCCGACTGTGCTGCCGGCTGGTCCGCCGTCGGGTTCGCTGAGCAGCCGGCATTCGCCCCAGTCGACCAGGGCGATGTCGCCGTGCGCGCCGAGCATGATGTTATCCGGCTTGACGTCGCGATGGACGATGCCGAGCCCGTGCGCCCGGGCCAGGGCGTCGCACACCCGCTGCATGATCTGGACGATGTTGTTGATCGAGGCGATGGCCTTGGGGGCGTCACCAGCAGCACGCTGACGCAGGGCCTCGCCGAGCGAAGCACCGTCGAGCCGACGCATGGTGAACAGCACCCCACCGTCGGGGAGGAACTCCAGGATGTGCACCGGCGGGACGTTGGGATGGTCGATGCGCGCGGTCATACGTGCCTCGCGCATGAAGCGGGCGATGATCGGCCCGCCGGCCCCGCGCAGCACCTTCATCGCCACCGTGCGGTCCAGCGACAGGTCGTGGACCGACAGTACTTCGCCGGAGGCGCCCCGGCCGAGCACGCCATCGACGACGAAGCGGCCGCAGACTTGCTCGCCGGCGACGAAACCGGACACACCTCCGCTAGCGCTGTTGCGGGTGTCCTCGGGCAGCGTCGACTGGTAATCCGGTCCGGACATCGGGCACCATCATGTCGCGCTCATCGTCGGCGTCGAGTGCACCCTCAGGCGTGGGTGGCGGGTCCCGGTACGCGGTAGACCAGCAGGCGGGCGTCAGATCGGCCAGGTAGGACGATCACCTGGTCGGGCTCGACGCCGGGGACGGCGAAGGTGTTGCTGACGAACAGGCTGCCGGGGGCCATCTCGGCCCGGACCTTGTCCCACAGCCGCGGCATCGGCGCCGGCGAGAGGAAGGCGTAGACCAGGGCGTAGCCGCCCAGCGGGTGGTCGAAGAGGTTGCCGAAGCGCATGCGCACCTGGCGCTGGCTCATGGCACGCAGGCGGCAGATCAGCCACGGCAGGGGCGAGGCCTCGACGCCGACGACGTGGGCATCGGGACGGATGCGTGCCAGACGCAGCACCGGACCACCGAGTCCGGCGCCCAGGTCGCAGGCGCCTACGCCCGGCGTCGCCGGCAGCAGGCCGGCCAGGGCCTGGGCGGCGGCCCGGTTGCTGAGGTACAGCGGCACGCGGGTGGCCACGCCACCACCATAGATCAGAAATAACACTGCCAGCCCAATCGCCCAGGCCCACCAGGGCACGGCCGTGCCGCTGGCCGCGACCACGGCGAAGGGCAGCACCGCCGCCATCGGCCACCACCACCAGGGTAGGCGGAACGCGGCGGTGAGAGCGGCGGCCAACCCCGCGTCGATCGCCACCCAACCCCAGGCCGGCACGGCCAGTTGCAGGCGGGCGAGCAACAGGACGGCGCCGAAGGCCAGCGCCTGGGCAAGGAGGAAGCGCAGGATCATGTCGATTGCCACGGTTCGACGTTCGACGTTCGTCGTTCGTCGTTGGCTTGTCCTGGGAATCGTTGTGACGCCTGCTTGCCGTGCGGAACGCCGAACGTCGAACGACGAACGACGAACGCGGTGGAGAACATGATCATGTCGACTTCCGTAACCAGCGCGTGCCGGCCAGTCCCAGGTAGACGACGCCGCCCAGCGCCACGGCTACCGCCAGCCGCAGGGCAGCGTAGCCGCTGGCCCGGCCAGCTGGCTGCGGCCACCAGTGCAGTAGGGCCGCGACCGCCGCGCCCATGGCCAGGGCGGCGCACAACGGCCGTGCCAGGCCGCGCCAGTCGATCATGTCGTGCACCCCGCGCTGGCCGAGGATGCGCAGGTAGGCGACGCAGCCGAACGTGGCGGTGCAGGCGGCCGACAGGGCGATGCCCGCCTCGGCGAGTGGCGTCCGCACCAGCACGAGGTTCAGCGCCAGGTTGGCACCGACGATGGCCAGCGACACCCGCACCGGCGTGGCCTGGTCGCGGTGGGCATGGAAGGCGCGCATGAGCAGACGCGAGAGGGCCATGGGGATGAGCGCAGCGGCGTAGAACTGCACCGCCAGGACGGTGCGCGCGACCAGCTGGGCATCGAAGCTGCCGACCTGGTAGATGGCGCGGGTCACCGGCTCGGCGGTGGCGAGCAGGCCGACCGCCGCTGGCAGCAGCCAGTAGGACAGCAGGCGCACGGCCTCGCGCAGACCCTCGCCGGTGTGGCTCCAGCCCTTGGCAGCGCCGGCGGCCAACTCAGGGTAGGCGGCGGTGGTGATGCCGTGGCCGATCAGAGCCATGGGGAACTGCAGCAGGCGGTTGGCGAAGTAGAGGATGGCGACGGCGCCGTTGCCGGCGACGAAGGTCATGGCGATGATCGAGTCGAGCCAGGCGTTGATCTGGTAGACCCCGCTCGCCAGCACGGTCGGCAGGTAGGCCTTGGCCAGCTCGCGCAGACGCTCGCGCATGGCGCTGTCGAGGGTGCGCACGGCGCAGGGGGGCACGCCGCCATTGCGTCGCAGGGCCCACAGGTGCAGCAGCATGCTGGCGATGCCGCCGCCAAGCACGGCGTAAGGCAGGTACCAGCACTCGTCGTCGAGGCCCAGCCCGACCGTGGCGATCAGTGAGAGGTTGAGCAGTACCGGGGCGAAGGCCGGGACCCAGAAGTGGCGCCGACCGTTGAGCACGCCGCTCATGATCGCAGCAACGCAGATGAAGATCAGGTAGGGGACCTGCGGGATGGTCAGGGCGGCGACGATGGCGACCCGGCCGGCGCCCAGTTCCAGCGCGGCGACCGCGGCGGCCATGCCGAGGATGGCCACGGCGGACAGGAACAGGGCCAGCCGGGTGAGGATGAGGCCGGCGAACAGCTCGGCGGCGGCTGCGTCGCGGTCGCGTTCCTGGACGTAGCGCGGGATGACCGCGGCGGCCAGGGCGCCTTCGCCGAACAGGTTGCGCAGCAGGTTGGGCAGCTGGAAGGCGACCAGGAAGCAGTCGAGCATCAGCGAGCCGCCCTGGGCTCCGGCCCACAGCCGGTCGCGTACCAGACCGAGCATACGGCTGACCAGCGTCCAGCCCGAGACCGTCACCACGCGGCGCATCAGTCCCATGACGCACGACCATGATCGTGAACAGGGCTTTCCGCAAGGGCATTGCGGCGCGCCCCCTGGACGACAGGCTGCACGGATCCATGTCCAGCGCAGGCGACGACGGTTCCAAAGCGGCTGATCAGCAGGCGGTGCAGCGTCTGGCTGCCATCAGCCGGCGCGGCCTGCTCTTCGGCGGCTTGGCCATGGCGGTCGCGGCCTGTGTGCGCGGTGGCAGCACGGGACAGGCCGGCAACGGCGTCGGCGTCTGGTACGGCGTCGTGCCTGGCGACACCCTGTCCTCGCTGTCGCGTCGCACTGGACTGACCATCGAGCGCATCGCTTCGGTCAACAACCTGCGCTCGGTCGATCTGACGATCGGGGACCGGTTGTGGATGCCGGATGTGCGTCTCGTGCCGTCCGAGCCGCTGACCTACCGGCCGCCAGTGCAGCGGCCGCAACCGACACGGCCGCAAACGCAGCCCAGGCCCGAAGTAGTCGACGACAGCTACGAGATCGTGCCGCGCAGCGCCTGGACCAAGGAACCGATCGGTCCGAACCACGTCCTCATGGGCGGGGTTACCCGCATCACCATCCATCATACCGACGAGCACGCCGGTATGCATGACCGCAGTGATGTCGACGTGGTGCGCAAGATCGAGAACTACCATCGCGGCCCCGAGCGGCGCTGGGCCGCCATCGGCTACCATTATCTGGTCGGCAAGGACGGGAAGGTCTACGAGGGCCGTCCGGTGAAGTACCAGGGTGCGCATTGCGGAGACAATGCCCACAACCTCGGCATCTCGATGATCGGCGACTACCAGCACCATCTGCCCAACTCCAGGATGCTGCAGGTGCTGAAGGCCTTCCTCGACGACCAGCGGACGCGCTACAGCGTGCCGACCAGGCGCGTCTACGGCCATCGCGACATCAAGCCGACGATCTGCCCTGGTGATGCGCTGTACGCCTGGGTGCGGGCCTATTCCGGTCGCGCCTGACCAGGACCGCTGGCTAATCCGACGCGGGCTGAAGCCCACGGTCCTGATATGCATCCGGCAGCGGCGCTTTGCGCAGCGCCCGCCACAGCAGCCAGCCGCCGAGAATGAACAACGGCAGCGTCCAGGCCTGGCCCTTGCTCATGAAACCGAGGATGCCGGGGATGCCGTCGTAACCCGGCTGTCCCTTGTCCGGTTCGCGGAAGAACTCGTCGATGAAGCGGCCGAGGCCGTAGAGGATGCAGAACAGCCCGAAGGTCAGACCGGGTCGACGATGCCGGGCATGCAGCGGGATGAGAATGGCGAGGATAAACAGTCCTTCCAGGCCCATGGCGTAGAGCTGACTGGGATGGCGCGGCGAGCCGTGTTCGGCTAGCCAGGTCAGGCGATCGACGCCAGGGGGCGGCAGCGGCTCGGCGCCGGGGAAGATTACCGCCCACGGCCCATCCCAGGGCCGGCCCCACAGCTCACCGTTGATGAAGTTGGCCAGTCGCCCGCAGGCGATGCCGAACGGGGCCACCGCCGCCAGGGCATCGCCCAGCACCAGCAGATGCTGTCGCCGACGCCACGACCACCACCACGCCGCCAGCGCCACACCGGCGATGCCGCCGTGGCTGGCCATGCCGCCCTCCTGCACTGCCAGCAGCCGCCACCACGGCGGCGAAGTGGTGAACGAGGTGAACAGACCCGGTTCGTAGATCGCCGCGTAGCCTAGTCGTCCGCCCACGACGATGCCGATGGCGATGGTGACCACGAAGTCGCCGACCTCCTGCGACTTCATGGGCAGGCGGCCGGCCTTGGCCCAGCGCAGCAGCAGCCACCAGCCGCCGACGATGCCCGCAAGATAACTGAGACCGTACCAGCGCAGGCCGATCTCGCCGCTGATGCGCAAGAGGAAGGGATCGAGGTCGTGGACCCAGTGAAGGGCGGCCGGATCTGGCATGGCGGCAGCCTCCGGGCCGGGACAGCAGGTCCAGCCGATCATGGACGCCGGCGCCGGGCGTCCTATGCTGGGGCCAGTGAACCGTGTCCTCCACGCTGGTCGAGATCCGCGCCGCCTGATGCCGGCGCTGTGGGGGCTGTTCGCCGTCTACTTGACCGGCGTGCTGTTCGCCGGTTGGCATTTCGAGCGTTCGAACGAACGGCTGGTCCGCGAGCAGATCGACGCCCAGCTGCGCATCGGCGTGACCATGGCGGTGGCGGCCTTCCCGCACGAACTGCGCGCCCGGGTCGAGGATCCGGGCGCCATCCCGTTGGCCGAGGACCGCGCCTACATGGCCCGGGCCAACGACCTCTGCCGCACCTCGGGCCTGGCCTACCTGTACGGCATGTACCTCGACGGCGACGACGTGAAGCAGCTGTGGACCAACGACTTCGATGATGAACTCGGGGACGGCCCAGACACCTGGTTTGGCCGCATCTATTCCGGGGCTGCCGACGCCGCCCGGCAGGCGATTAGCGAGGGGCAGGGGCTGCACTACGCGACCTACACCGACGAGTATGGCGATTTCCGCGGCGCCTACCTCGGCCTCACTGATCCGGGTGGGCGAACCTGGGCGATCGGCGCCGACCTGACCCTGTTGCAGGTCTATGCCACCCTAGCGCGCAGCCGGCGCCAGGTGATCCTCGCCTCCATCGCCAGCGCCCTGGCCGGCCTGGTCCTCGCCACTGGCCTGCACGTCGTGGTCGGCCGTCTGGGTCGGGCGCGTCGCGACCTGGGACTGCTTGCAGAAGTTGCCCACGCCACCGGCCACGCCGTGCTGCTTGCCGGACCCGATCGCTCGGTGGTGTGGGCCAACGCCGCCTGCGCGCACCACCTTGGGGTCGACTCGGGCAAGGCCGTTGGCAAGCCGCTCGGCTGGCTGCTCGCCGCCGCCGATCCCGAGGCCCTGCGCAAGATGCTGGCCGAGGGCGGTTCCTGCGAGCTCGCCGGGCCGGGCAAGCCGGGCGCTTCCTGGCTGCTCGCCGACGTGCGGCCGGTACCGCATGCCAACGGTCCGCCGTGGCTGGTCTGCCTGCTGCGCGATCTCAGCGAGCACCAGCGCATAGAGGCCGAGCTGCGCCACGCGCGTGAGCGTGCCGAAGCGGCCGCGGCGGCCAAGACCGCCTTCCTCGCCAACATGAGCCATGAGATCCGTACCCCGCTCAACGGCATGCTTGGCATGACCAGTCTGCTGCTGGAGGACGAGACGAATACGCGTCGGCGCGAACTGATTGAAGTGATGCATCGTTCGGGCGAGGCCCTGCTGCAACTGCTCGGCGACATCCTCGACCTGACCAAGATGGAGGCTCAGGCGATGCGCATCGAGCCGCATCCCTGCGACATCGTGGCGGTGGTTGCCGACGTGGCCGCCCTGTTCCGGCCCAGCGCCGAGGCCAAGGGCCTGACCCTGGACCTCGCCTGCGAGCCTCCGGGTCAGCATTGGCTGCTGGCCGATCCGCTGCGCCTGCGTCAGGTCATTGGCAATCTGCTGGGCAATGCGGTGAAGTTCTGCGATAATGGCGGCATCACGGTGCGCATCCTGGTGCAACCGGCGAAAGACGACCGGGCCCATCTCAGCATCGCGGTACAGGACACCGGCATCGGCATCCCGCTTGGACGGCAGGATGAACTCTTCCATCCCTTCGTGCAGATCGACAGCACCATGACCAGGCGGGCCGGTGGCACTGGTCTGGGATTGGCTATCAGCCGCCGTCTGGTCGAACTCATGGGCGGTGCGATCACCCTGACCAGCGAACCTGGTGTCGGCAGCACCTTCACCGTGTCCTTGGAGCTCGCGCGGGTGCTGCATCCGTCGGATCTGCTTCCCGCGGTACACCGCGCCCGTCGTCACGGACGCGTCCTGGTCGCCGAGGGCCGACGCACCAACCGTACCGTCACCAGCCTGATGCTGCGCGGGCAGGGCGTCGAGGACGTGGATCAGGCCGAGGACGCCGTCGAAGCCGTCAACCAGGCGGTCACCTCGCCCTGCGCCCTCTTGCTGGTCGATGTCGAGTTGCCCGGTGGAGCGGACAAGGTGCGCTCTACCCTGCGCGCTGCCGCCTCAGCCAGCCGGCCAGTGCCGATCATCGCCCTGCTGCCTTCAGGAGCACCGTTGCCGGAGGGTTACGATGGCAGCCTGGCCAGGCCGGTGACGGCCGAGGCCCTGCGGCCGCTGCTCGACCGTTGGTGCCCGATCAGGGCCTGAGCGCCAAGCGGACTCCGACGTTCGGCACCCGTGCTTCGCGCGGCAGCGTGACGAGGTTGGCGGTGCGGCATTGCATCACCGGCGAATCCCAGGCCCCGCCACGGGCCTCATGGCCGTCGCCGCGCTGCACCATCTCCCAGACGTTGCCGTGCGTGTCGAACAGGCCGTAGGCGTTGGGCAGCAGGCTGCCAACGGCGCTTGGACCGGTCGGCGCGGCATCGACGCGCGGGAAGTGCACGGCGTAGGTGGCGGCTGCGGTCTCGGTCTGCCCGTCGCCCCAGGCGTAGAGGGCGTGGCGTCCGGCGTTGCAGCCCACCGCCCAGAGATCGGCATCGGGGAGAGTCAGTCGCAGATGATCGAGCCGCACGCCGGCGAGGACGGTGGTCACTTCGTCCGGTGCCAGACCGGCGACCGGCAGGTAGTCGCCGCCGGTGGTCCCGGTGAGCGCTGCCCACTGGGCCGTGGTCAGTTCGAACACGGCGAGGAAGGCTCGGCCGTCGCTGGTCGCGCCGACGGCGTCCTCGGCCTCGCCGCCGGCTGGCAGCAGGGCGGGATCCCCACTGGCCGTCGCCGCAGGGATACGGCGGAACAGCAGGTATCCGTCGCGCCAGCGCGACTGCGCCAGGGCTCGCGCATCGGGTTCGTCCACCGGCCGCACTGCCCCGGTGGCCAGCTCGACCTCGATCCAGTCGGCCTGGGCCAGCGTCGCATCGCTGGTCAGCTCACCGCTGCCGGCGGTGCAGCCGGCGAGCAGCATGGGTACGAGGATGACGGGAATCAGCCGCATCAGTTCGCCCGATGCGGGACGCGCTGAATGCGATAGGGCAGTTGGAAGTCGTTTGAGTCGCCAGCTGCGAATACGGCACGGCCGAGGACCTCGCTGGCGTTGTCCGGGAAGTGGTCGAGGACGAGTCGGATCTCAGCACCGTCGATGAATACAGTGAATGGCGCGGTGACCGCCCCGTCTCCACCGATCGATGGGTGGGTCCGACATCCCTGATACTGGACATCCGGCCGTGAGGCGAGCAGACGGACCTCGGTCGGGTTCGTGTAGACGAAGGGCAGATCGCCGAGGATCTCCAGCTCGCCGCTGGCCGAGGATACCGTGATCGGGCAGGACGCGGGCGCACTGGCGGCACCATCGGTGACGATCAGCGGGCAGGTGAACGTCCCAAGACCCGCCCGGGTTTCTATACGCAGCTGCGCCGCGTCGAACCACGACAGGTCATGTTGGTTGTACTGCAACGCAGCGGTGACGTCGACCCGGGTACCGCCATCCAGGCCGCTGATCCACAGTTCGGGGGACGGGGTGCCCAGGTGCCACGACAACGCGTCGACCAGTTGTCGGCCATCGTACCAGCCGAGCTGGGTCAAGGCCACGGATCCGCCTTGCGGCACGGTCAGGGCGTCCAGACGCAGCTTGGGTGGCTGATCGACGCTGGTGATGTCGAGGTCGAGATGCATGGCGAGGCTGTAATACCAGGTGCCGGAGACCTTGGCCCCGACCGACACCTCGATCCGACGGCGGACCAGACTGCGTTCGCCGCCCAGGTTGGCGTAGTACAGTTGGCGGCACAGCAGCAGCAGGTCGGCGGCGGCGACCGCGTGGTTGATGCTGGCGGTCAGCTGGCTGGTGCTGTTCCGCACCCCGTTCCAGGTGCCGGTGATGCCGGCGACGGTGAAGGTGGTGCCCGCGACGGTGAGGCGGTGTCCGTCGCGCAGACCGATCAGATCGCTGCTGTCGACGCCCAGGCCGGTGCCGGTAGTCAGCCAGGCGCACAGACGCACGGCACTGGTGTCGGTCGGCAAGGTCAGAGTGCAGGTGTCCCACAGCACCGGCATCCACGGCGCGGTGGCGCCGAGATCGTAGGTCTGCACCGCCGTGGGCGTGGCGCGGACGATGGTCGGCAGTTCGACACCGGCGCAGAGGCTGATCGCGCAGAGCAACGGCAGGAATCTCACTCAACGCCCCCTGGTCGCGCCGAGGGCCGCCAGGCTAGTGCCAGGCCGGCGGTCAAGCCGCTACCGTCCAGGGTCAGGGTGCGGTCTACGTCGCCGCTGAGGTCGGCCGACCACGTCGACCAGCCACCCTCGATCGCCAGACTCCAGTGCCGGGTGAAGCTCCAGCCCAGACGGGTGCGCAGGCCGTAGCGCTGCAGGGTGCCGTCGCCGCTCAGGCCTGGTCCGGGCAGATCGATGGCCACCTGATGCAGCGCGGCGAAGCCCTCCAGGTCGAGGGCCAGCGTTTCGCCGGCCGCCCAGGTGCCGCCGGCGGTCAGGGCCAGGCCGCGGCCGCTCAGGCCGCCGTCGGACAGTGGTGCGTCAAGCAGTTCGAGATCGGCGCCGACCAGCGGCGCCAGCCGGCTGCCGGCCCCGGTCACCGCCCAGCGTCCACCCAGGCGCAGGATGCCGATACGGTCGAAGGCGTCCTCGCCGGTGAACGAGCCGATAGCGGTGCCGAGATCATAGGTGAAACCCCCGTCCCCGACCTCGACCGCCAGCAGCACGTCGCGTCGGGCGACCTCGGCCGCCGGCATGGCTGTCGCTGCCAGCAGGATGATGGCGACGATCCTCATCGCCGCAGTACCGGTCGCAGACCGACATTCCAGCCGCGCGTGTCGGCCTGGACCGCCAGGTGGTTGCTCGCCCGGGCGGTCACTACCGGCTGGTCCCAAGCGCCGCCGCGCACCTGCCAGCCAAGACCGTCGCGCACCAGTTCCCAGACGTTGCCGTGCATGTCGTGCAGGTCCCAGGCGTTGGCCTGCCGGGCACAGACGGGCTGGGGCCGGTCGGCGTCGCAGATCGCCCAGGCAGTCGCCCCGTCGAAGTCGTCGCCCCAGGCGAACTTGCTGTCGCCCCCGGCGAGGCAGGCGCGCTCCCACTCGTCGGCTTCGGGCAGGTCGAGCAGCCAGCCGTTGCGCAGCGGCCGGGTCAGGGCGTTCTCGGCCAGACGCGGGCTGATTCCGAACGCGGGGAGGTCGTCGCCGAGGTAGGGGCGCGGATCGGCCACTGGCAGCATGGTCAGCCATGGCCGCGAGCCGGTCAGCGCCAGCCACTGTTGCTGGGTCAACTCGTTGGCCGCGATCCACACCCGTGGCAGGGTCTGGCGGCGCTGCGGATGCTCGTCGGCCTCGGCGGCGAGATCGGCGATCGCGCGGCCGATGGCGGCCTCGCCGGGCGGAATCTGGCGGAACAGCATCCGCGATCCGCGCCACGTCGACGCGGCCGTATCGACGGTGCCGTCGACCGGTTCGACCGATCCAGAGGCGATATCCAGCACCACCCAGGTACCGGACGAGACCACTACATCCGCGGCAAGGTCGCCGGATGGCGCCTGGCCGCCGCCGCAGGAGGTCAGCAGGGCGAGCGACAGGATGAGCAGGCCGCGAGTCATCAGTTCGCAGCTCCGGCCACCAGCGGATCGCGGATCCGCACCAGCATGCGCTGGCAGGCAGTCCGGCGCTCGACCGGAATGGTGCTGTCGGTGGTTGACGCGTTGATGGCGAAGGGCAGCCAGGTGGCGGAGGCGGGTATGGCGGTCCAGTCGAAGAGCAGTTGCCCATGGCTGATCGAGACGCCGGCCGGGAGACCGGGCAGGGGGGCACCATACGGCACCAGACTCAAGGTCGAGGTCGCCGGTACCGTGGTGATGACGGCGCCCGTGGTCAGACCGCGCACCACTTCCAGCAACGGATCGCTGATGATACTCAGTCGATCGGGGCGCATGCGGATGGCGATCGTGGTGCTGGCGATGACTGCGGCGCTGCGGCCGTCAGTGACCGACAGGGTGACGTGGTCGTCGCTGAGATCGCTGGCGGTGTGGATGTAAATCAGGCCACCGCCCACCGCGACGTCACCCCGGCACGACGTCGGTTCGATCCGACCGGCCACGGGCAGAGGGGCGACCACCGTCACGGTCAATGCCGCCAACCCGTCACTGTCGACCAGACTCAGGTCCAAGGGCAGGCTACGCAGAGGTTCCAGCTCGATCGGCCGCAGCGTCACCACCGGCGGGCGGTTGACCGGGGCGACGTAGCAGGTTGCGGAGACGGATGGTGCCTCGTCGACCCCGCCGTCGGTGTCCGGTTCGATAACCGTGACGCGCAGCGTCCGGGTCAGTTGATTGACCGGATTCTGCGCGTGGCTGTAGCGCAGCAGGCGGACCAGGTCCTGCAGTTGCGCGAGCGAACCGTTGGCATTCAGGGTAACGGTGATCTGCCGCGTGCCGCT
>JBBREK010000065.1:0-18232 GCA_038203025.1 Planctomycetota bacterium | reverse complement strand
CGCGGTGCTGGCGGCGCTGCTGCTGCCAGCGATCAGCATCGTCCGGGACCTGGCGAAGAGCGTACGCTGCCTGAACGCGTTGCGGCAGATCGGCCTGGCGATGGAGGGCTACATCAGCGACTGGGACGGCCAGATGGTGGCGACGTCTACACTTCACACGCCGTCGAACATCATCTGGGCGGATACGCTGCGCGATTACTACGATGACGGTTCAAGTTATGCGGGCGGGAAGATCCTCTGGCAGTGTCCTCGTGCCGGTTCGGTGGGCTCTGTCCCTACGGGGTCGGGGAACACCACCACGGCCATCGGCTACGGTAAGTTCGATCGGCTCTACTCGCCCAACACCCTGTGGAAATCCGACCACCTAACCGGAAATCTATTTCAACGCTCGCGCATCACCAAGTCCAGCCTGCGCATCGTCGTCGGCGATGCGGACGGCAGCATGCTCCACGTCAAGCGATACCCGACCGTCGCCTGGAGCGATCAGCCGCCGTGGTTCATGCCCTTCGATACCGGAGCCATTCCCAGCTCCAGGTACGTGGGTGGCGATCCGGTGCGGCATCGCGGCCGGGCCAACTGGCTGTTCGTCGACGGTCGCGTGCAGAGCCTCGGCGAGGAGGAGGCCTGCTGGGGTTTGGTCCGACCCGGCGAAGGCCCCTGACCCGAATACCGGAAAGCCAACAAGCCCCGCAATGTGAGCGGCTCTCCTGATGGAACCCAGCCTGCTACCACGTGTAGCATCCGCATCTCCGCACGTGCAGCAACAGGAAGGCAGAGTCTCATATGATATCCTCCACCACCACTCACTCGCCGTTGCCAATCGTCCGCACGGACCCCCTGGCCCTGTTTGAAGGCGGCATACCGCTGTCGGTGGCGGCCCACCGCCCGTCGAGCAGGATGCCGAGCTGGCTGCTGGTCTGCGCCGTGCTCGGGCTGTCGCTGTCCGCGCTTGGGGCGGCCGACCCCGGGCCGCGCACTGGCGACGTCGCCGCTGAGGTTGTCGCGGAACGTCAGTTCGGCGACCTCCTGGGGGTGATGCCGATCACCGATCGGATCGTGGCCTTCCATCTCCGCGACGGGCACGTGGTCTATCCGCAGGTGGGCGAGGACGGCAGCTATGTTAGCGGACGCAAATCCCGCGCGTTCTATGAGAAAGTCATCCAGCCTCAGGCCCTGGAGCGCCTGGACGCCTACCGGGTCGAGAGTCCCGACGATCCGGCATTCGCCGCGGGACTTGCTCCGCTGCGCGTCGGCTACAAAGGCAAAGGCGATGGGTACATGGGCCCGGACCGGGATCCCCCATATCTGCGCGAGTACCTAGTCTACGCCGAACTGCCGCATCCCCTCAAGCCTGGCTGTTCCTACCACTTCGACCTCCGGCACCTGGCAGGTAACGCCGGAACAGCCGCGTTCGTCTTCGATGTCGCGGCCCTGCGTTCGCCGACCATCCAGGTCAGCCAGGTCGGCTTCACGCCGGATGCACCAAAGTTCGCCTTCCTGTCGCAGTGGATGGGGACGTTCGCCAGTTCAGAGCATCCCCTGGGGGCATTGAATCTGTCGTCACATGCCAGCGCCAAATGGCGGCTGGTCGACGTGGCAACCGGTGACCTCGCCTTGCAGGGCCAGGGCCTGCGTCTGCAGCAGCCCAAGGATCGTCTGGATGGGCCGCGTCAGTTGGGCAATTGGAGTGGCGCAGATGTCTACGAGGTCGATTTCACTGCCTTGCAGCGGCCTGGGCGCTATGTGCTGGTCGTGGACGGGATCGGCCGCTCCTTTCCGTTCCGCGTCTCGGTCGACGCCTATCGCCCGGTCTATCAGGCCGCCAGTCGGGCGTTGTTCTTCCAGCGCACGGGCATCGAACGGGATGTTCCCGAATTCAGCACGCACATGCCGCGGGGCCAACATCCCGACGATTTGCCGTTCAAGATCAACCTAAATTACAACTCCTACACCAATCCCAAGCAGAAAACGGATCCGCCGGGCTTCGATCGTCCCGTTCGCGGCATCTGGGGCTGGTATGCAGATGCGGCCGACTGGGACCATTACGTCGGCCACTACAAAGTCCCCATGGCCATGCTGCTATTGTTCAATCTGAAGCCCGACAACTTCCAGGACGGTGATGTGGGCAATCGCTACCGTCTCGCGCCCAACACCCCATGGATCGAGGAGGCCGGCAACGGCCTGCCGGATCTGCTGGATGAGGCGCGCTGGCTGATCGATTTCGCTCGCCGCACGCGGCGCGCCCTGATGGATCAGGGCCTGGGTACCGGCGGGCTTCCCGGATACGTCGGGATCGAAGCCGGGCACGGCGCCGGGCCGTCCTGGACCGACCCACGCATGCAGGCGGTGGGCAATGAGATGCCCAATGGGACGTACGGATACGCCGCCTGTGCCGCCTATCTGGCCTACACCCTGGACCACCTGGCCCAACGCAGCGGCCAGCCCGCCCATCCGGAAAGCCAGGAATGGCTCAAGGAGGCGCACGAATCCTTCCGATGGGCTGAAGAGACGACCCGACCGCGCGACGCTCAAACACCGGTGTACCGCGCCCTGGCCGCCGCAGCATTGTACGCGGCCACTGGCGAGCAGCGCTGGGAGGGGATCTATCGTGAGGCCTGGCAGACCATCGAGAGTGCCCGTTGGCAGAACCATCCTGGGATCGGCAGCACGTGGCGCTCGCCGAGCGAGTGGATGCTGGCTGGGGGCCTGTACCTGGAAGCCGCCGGGCGCCACAAGGATCACGACCCTGACTTCTACCGGCAGTTGAACGAGAGCTGGATCGCCCGCACGGACCGCATGACCAACAGCTATGCCTCCCGAGGCTACCGCTTCGGTGGCATCGATCCCGAGCAAGGGTGGACCCGTGGCATGATCGGTCAGCCACGGACCCTGATGCAGGCGGTCGCGTATCATGTCACAGGCGAGCGGAAGTACATCGATGAGATGCATGCCGCCTTGGCCTACATGCTCGGCGGCAACCAGGACGGACGTTCGCGGATCAGCGGCCTTGGCCATCGCCACGAGGACTCGGTCTTCCACATCGACTCGTGGTATCTGCTGTCCTTCAATCACCCGGCCTACGACGATCCGATTCTGCCGGGATATTGCGCGCCGGGCTTGCGCGATGCGGGATTCGACTTGCCGGCCCACAGCAGTGCCAGCGAGGATTGGGCGCGCACGTCCGCCGTGCCTGGCATCGGTAGCTGGCCACTGGGAGAACAGCGTATGTATAGTCGCTGGTCGGTGGCGGCGAGCGAGTTCACCATTACCGAAAACCTGGTCTGGTGGGTCTTTGCCGCCGGATATCTGATCGATCCCGGTGGTCAACGCGTCGCTTATCAAACACCGCAGGTGACCTTGGAGGTCCCTGAGGGGGGCCTGGTGGCTGGACGCAGTACCAGACTCCACGTCAAGACCGGCGTGGACACTTATCGCGTGCGTTACTTTGCCGATTGGCGCCTGATCGGCGACAGTTTTGATCGGGCGAGCGGCTTTACGCTGCCTTTCGACCCAGCCGCATATCGCCTGCCACAGGGCTCTGAGGTGCGCATCACCGCCGTCGCCCAGGACTGGGATGGTCGACTCTCGGTGCCGTCGGACGCAGGAGAGAAGATGCTCAGAATCGCCTCACCGTGAACGTGAAGCTGCCTGCTAGAACCTAGTCCGACCTGGCAAAATACACTGATCATGCTATCCACCACCGCCACTCCCCCACCCATGCCAGCCGCCTGCACGGATCCTGAGGCCCTGTTCGTAGGGCTCATGCCATGCGGCGACTTCTTCTTCCCCTTCCTCGACCGCTACGCCCAGTTCGGCACGGTCTTTGAGGTCGGTCGAGGCCTGGGCCCGGGCATGCTGCAGACCCGCTCGGCCGCCTTCACCAACCAGGTCAGTACCTCAGCCCTGCGCCTGCATCTGGTTGAGGCCGGGGTGCCGGTGCCGGTGGTGGCGACGAGCACCGACCATCTGCCCTGGCAGGTGGTTCAGACTGCCGCGCTGCCGGTGGCGCGGGGCGCGATCGACGTCACCTGCACCTGCGTGTACCGCGATGCGCGCACCCTGCTGGTGCGCTTCGTGCTGACCAACCGCAGCGATCAGCCTGTGGAGGTGCAGCCGCAGTGGATCGGACAGGTCAATGGCGACCAGCATCGCCGTCCCGGCCGCGACGAGGAGCGTCGGCATGGCCTGCTCGACCATCCGCTGCGCGAGGCGTGGTGTGAGCCCGGCCCACACCAGGTGCTCGGCGGCCTCGCCGATCCGACCGCGATCCTGCCGCAGCCACGCCTGCGCGTACGCTGCCGGCCAGCCGATGGCCTGCGCCCCAGTGTCGGGCCGCTGCCGCTCTGGCTGGATCGTGATGCCGGCGGCCCGGCGCGCAGCGCCCGCTCGCCCCTGCACTACGTCTTCGACGGGGGGATGTGGCGACTGCCTCCTGGGGCCAGCCGCGAAACGCTGTTCACCATCGAGCAGACCGTCGCTACCCACGCCGACCGCGACCCGGCCTGGCCGGAAGCCGACCCGGCGACGATCGCCTTCGACGCCGAGGTCGAGCGCGCGCGCCGCGACTTCCTCGCCCGGGTCGGCCTCGATCGCCCGCCGCGCACCGCCGGCCCGGCCTCGCAGCGCAAGGCGTGGCGCGCGCGCTGGGCCTTGCTGCGCAGCGGCTTCCAGGCCACCGGCGGGGCCGGCGAGGAGTTCCGCGACTGGATCGCCTCGACCTGCGTCGCCAGCAACAGCGGCTTCACCCGGGTGTTCTTCTGGGATAGCCTGTTCACCGCCGCGGCGCTGGCCGATGTCGCGCCGGAGGCGGCCAAGGGGGCGATACGCGCCGCCTTCGCGCGTCAGGATCCACGCACCGGCCAGTGCCCGGAGCACAGCTACGACTACCACGTCCCCGGTCGCAATGTCGTTGGCGCACCGCAGGCACCGGTCGGGACCTGGGCGCTGGAGCGCTACCTCGCCTGTCGGCCGGACGATGTCGCCTTCGCCCGCGAACTGCTCCCCACCCTGGAGGCCAACCACCGCTACTGGACGACCATGGGCGACCGCGATGGCGACGGTCTGGCGGAGTGGACCTGGGCTGGGCAGACCGCCGACAACTCGCCGCTCTTCGACCAGCACAACCCCGATGGCAGGATCGGCTGGCTGCCGCCGATCGCCTCGGTGCAGCTCAACGCGTTCCTCTATCGCGATGCCATCGCCCTGGCCCGGCTGCACGATGCGCATGGCGATCCCGCCACCGCCGCCCGTCACCGCGCTGCCGCCGCTGCGCGGCAGGAGGCGCTGTTCCGCCATTGCTACGTGCCCGCCGAACGCCGCTTCTGGGACTTTGACCACGCCACCGGTCGCCACACCCGGGTGCGCACCTTCTATATGTTCTGGCCACTGTGGGCAGGCATGGACGTGCCGGCCGAGACGGCGCGCGAGCTGATCGAAGACGTCCTGCTCGACCCCCGCCAGTTCTTCGGCCCGGTGCCGTTCCCCTCGGTCGCCTATGACGAACACACCTACGACCCCGAGGGCTACTGGCGTGGCAAGGCCTGGCCGCACATCGCCTATTGGCTGGTCGAGATGTTGCGCGAACGCGGCTACGCCGAGGCCGCCGACGAAGCGGTGCGCCGCCTGCTCGCTGTCTGGCTGCGCGAACCGGGCTTCCCCGAGAACATGCGCAGCGACATCCAGGTGTTCGAAGCGCAGAAGACCCAGGACTACAACTGGGGCATCAGCATGGCCTATCTGCTGCTGACCCGGTGCCGGCCGAGATCATCGACAGCACGCCCTTGCGGCAGCATGTCCATCTAGGGAAACGCACCCGGTCCCTGATCCTTACCGCCAGCCGCGCGTCGGTATCCAAGCACCGTGACCGCGACAATCGGCTGGCCGCCGCGGCGCGCGAGCTGTGCGACTTCGCCGACGAGCGAAGCGATCAAGCCATGGACCTCGGTGCCCGTTTCCTCGCGAGGCGCACGACGCTGGACCCCATCGCTCCGACCGCCGGGCCGCGGGGGCAGTTTGCGGGCCGTCAGCCCTGTGCGTGGTCGGCGGTCCGGCTGCGGTAGCCGGCATTGCGGTAGTTCAGTTCTGCCTCCGGCCCATGCCCCAGCCGTGCCAGCCGCGCCCGAAACCCGCGCATCATCTCGGCGTAGCCAGGCTGCAGGCTGACATCAGTGGTCTCGCCGGGGTCGCGGGCGAGATCGAACAGCACCTCGGGGCCGTGGCTGCCGTAATACTGGTATTTAAGGGCGTTGCGCTTGATCATGACGTGCGTCCGCTCGAACTGGGAGACCACCTCGTTGTCCCATCCTGCTTCGCTTCCCGACATGAGTCCCACCGTGCTACGGCTGTCCAGCCCCTCCGGGATCGGGAGGCCCGCCAGGTCGCACAGGGTGGCGTAGAGGTCGCACAGGCTGACGTTCGCTGTCACCGTGCTGCCACCCTGGAAGCGCCGGGGGTAGCGCACGAGCAGCGGGACGCGCACGCTGCCTTCGTAGAACCGCGTCTTCTCCCAGATCCCGTGCTGGCCCATCATGTCACCGTGGTCGGAGGTGTAGACCACGATCCAGTCGTCGAGATCTTGGCCTACTTCGGCCAGCTGACCGAGGATCGCGCCGAGGTGCGAATCAACCGTCTCGATCATGCTGTAATAGGCCGCGGTCGCTCGCCTGATCAAGGCAGGGGACACATCCACCGGATGACAACACTGGCTCTGCGACAGCACTGGGTGGTCGCAGGGCCGCTCGTGGAAGAAAGGGACGCGATCAAGGTAGTACGAAAACAACTCCTCAGGGCAGAAGAAGGGATAATGCGGCTGCTTCAGACTGACCTTGAGCAACAATGGCCGGTGCGCCTGCGGCCGGTTGTACATGTGGTCGCGGAAGTAGTGCTCAAGGAAAACGAGGGTCCCGGTGATGGTCTGGCGGTCGAAGGACTGGTAGGGCCCATCGCCGGGGCGGGCCTCCTCGACCTCACGCTGGTTGGACCATTTTCCCGTTCCTGGCGCAGGGGTGTAGCGGCGCACCTCGTCAGCGAGGAGACCATCAATGTGCTCCTGGGCCAGGTCTGCGTCAGGATTGATGCGCTTGGTCCAGCCCTGCAGCATGTCCTTGCCGATATGGTGCAGCTTACCGCAGGCGACGGTGTTATAGGCATGGCGTGAGAAGTCGCTGGCAAAGGTGCGGTAACCGGGAGCGAGGTCGATCCAGCCCTCACAGCCGCACGTCTTCGGCAACTGCCCCGACATGAGGCACTGTCGGGCTGGGATGCAGACCGGCGAGGGGGTGTAGGCGTTGTCGAAGCGGATCCCGCCAGCCGCCAGGTTGTCGAGGTTCGGTGTTCGTACCACCTGGTTGCCGGCAAAGCCGGCGGTATCGAAGCGGTGCTCATCGCTCATCAAAAAGAGGATGTTCGGTCTGTGTTGCATTATCGCAGTCTCCGTGCCGGCCGCCGGGAGTAGCTCCCCGCGGTGGGTGGGGTAGTGCACCGGGCATGGCACAGGGGCATCATCAAACGATCGGATCCGTGACAATGGCACTGCTCGCACGGCAATTGCGCTGTTTCGGCAGCTCCCGGACGGAACCGAAGCCCATGATCCAGCGCGACAATCCCTGACGAGCGGTGCTGGCGGATCCCGAGAGTGGCAGGTGCATTGTCACCACCGCCCAGATCGCCCGTCGGCCCTTCCGTGCCGCTCAGGTCGTCTCCCAGAATGACGAGCTCGTGTGTAATCTGATCTGCAAGGATCGGGACGTCTGAGCCAACCCGGACCGGAACGTGATCTGCATCCGGGCAACCTTTTCTGGCTAGCGCCTGGTATGCGCTACCACTTCGGCGCCGTGCCCAACTCCACCCTGACCTCTCCTCGATGCCCACCCACGGCACGATGTGCCAATACGTGAGTGTCCTGAATTTGGAGACCACCAACGGCGGTGGAGTGGTCGTGGCGGATATCATGCTCTGGACCCCGCGCTGGAATGGGCTCAGCGCAGCAGGATGGTGCGGGCGATGGCCTCGACCGCTGGGCTGGGCGACGGACGGACATGGCCGTCGAGAAACAGGAGGTTTGTACCCTTGCGGTGCGCGCCATACCAGTAGCTGGGGTTTGGCGGCGTGGACCAACTCGTCGCCTCGCCGGGCATTGCCCCGTCGGTCGTCTGCACTGTGCCGTTGGCGTTGACCGCGACACGCCAGGCCGGATCGCCGGCGGTGTCGGTGACGATGGGCACAATGGACTTGCCGCTGAGCTGCTGCACACGCCTGATGCTGGTCCACTGCGAGGGATTCATCACCCTGCCCGCGATCGCGCTGTTGATGCCGTAGGACGACCGATAGCGGTTGTTCGCCGTGGGCCGGACGTTGCTGGGGCAGGTCAGCACGGTGCGTTTGGTGCCAAAAATGGTGCCGGCGGTCACGCGAACCTCCTCCGGCAGCACCTCGCCGAGCACAGTGTTGTCGCACCACATCAGATCGTTGCTGACGTACAGTTCTGCGGGCCATTCTGCTGGGCGCTGCGATTTGGTGCATTCCACGAACGGGATCTGCCCGCCGTTCTGGTCGATATACACCGTCAGCCCGAGACCGATCTGGCGCAGGTTGGAGGCGCACTGGGTGGCCCTGGCTGAATCCCGCACCAACACGACACCTGGCAGCAGCAGCGCCACCAGCACGCCGATGATGGATATGACGACGAGCAGTTCGATGAGGGTGAAGGCACGATAGGTCATTGCGGTTCCTCCCCCCGAGTGCGGCGAGCGAACTCGTCATACAAGGCCTGGGCCTCGGGCGTCAGCCAGGGTGCCGCTTCCTCCAACTCGCGGGCCGTCGGCCGTCGGCCGGACGGTGGCAGCGCCACGGTGCTGCGCTCGCCCCGCTCGCCGAAGATCAGGGGGAAGATGAGTCCGGGCTGCGATGGAAAGTAGTACGCTGGCCAGGCGCGCCGACCGTCAGGCAACTGGATCAGAGGTGGACCCTGCGCCGCCCCCTGCCAGAGGATGACCTCGGCGGGATCGCTGGTGCAGACATCCTCGGGCAGATAGGCATGCGGAATGCGGTTCACGAGCGGATCGCCACCGTCCGCGGACCACAGCCAGACCACCGCCAGCACCGCCACCGCCAGCACCGCCACCGCCAGCCCAAGAGCGAGCCACGGCCGACCAACGTGGCCTTCCCGGCTGATGCTGCGGCCTGGGTAGCATGAGACTCGCGGCGTGTCGAATCTGGATGCCATTTCGCCTAATTATGCGCTGCCGCAGGTGTCTGGCCAGAGATACTTCCGTTGGTAATCCCTGTTCATCCCATGATATCCGTGGTGAAGACCGCATAGTCCGCGCCGTAGTGGTTCTTGATCGTGAAGAGCCAATATAGGGGCCTCGTTCCGAGACGTGCGGGGAGTGGCCGGTCAAAGCAGCGCATCCCGAGCGGCGACGAGAGTCGCATACGGCCTCGTCCCACTGACTGGTTGCGGACCTGCGCGAATTCCGCATTTCCGTGAGCCAGCCTGACAGGCCTTATTGAACATAAACACGGATTTCCGACCGGTCTTCCCATGGCAGACGTGCCATCGACTCCTACCATTCGTAATGCAACCCGTTCTGACTTTCGTCGTGGCATCTCAGGGGCGCTGCCCCCGCGGTCCTGCGGGCCTGCCCCCGCGGGCTTTGTCGCGGCTCGGTTTCATCGCTCGGCTTCGAAACCGTGGGCGGATGGGCTTCGCCCATGCTATCCGCCCACCGCCACTCGGCGCCCGCCCCATCGCTGCGCGATGGGGCCCCAGGCCTGTGTTGTTACCGTTCGTCTTTCTGCTGGCCGTCTGCTGCCGTGCGGACGCTGGCGAGCAGGGTGCTGGGTTTGTCGCCAGTGAGGTGCGCGGCGTGCCCGCGTATGTGGTGAGCAACGGGGTCGTGCGCGCCGTGGTCGCCTCCGCTGCCGGTGGCCGCCTGCTCGGCCTATCGCTTGCAGGGCGCGAGCTGCTGTGGTCCGATCCTTCCGCCATCACCGCCACCGGCGAGACCGGACCTGGGGGAGATAGCATGTACCGCTATCGTGAGCCCGGAGGATTCCGCTGCTGGCCCGGCCCGCAGGCCCACCTCAAGCGAGCCGACTGTCCGATCCAGGGCTGGCCACCACCACCGTGGATCGACCGGGGGCCATACATCGCCGGGATCGGCACCGACGGCACTCTCGACCTGCACGGTTCAGCTGAACGCCACCCGCTGTGGCGAAGCCTCGGCATGCAGTTCTTCTACCACTATCGCCTCGTCCCGGATTCAGGCCGGCTCGACGTCCTTGTGCGGATGACCAACCTCGCCACCTATCCGCAGCGCTGGTGCGTATGGGGTCTCATCCACCTGCCTGCGCCCGAGTCGGCGCAGGTGTGCTGGCCATTCAGGTCCTCGGCTCCGAGCCGCTTCGGGCCAGGCAACCGCATGGTGCAGGCCGGCGACTACGCGGATCCCCAGTGGTCCGCCGATCCGGAGGCAGGGTTGGTGGTGGCACGACCCCTCGGGCGGACTGGGAAGATCAGCGGCGATAGCGATGGCGGCTGGATCGCTTGGCGGGATGCGAGCGATGGCAGCACCGTCGTAGCGTTCTTCCCTGTCGAACCTGCGCAGCAGATCGTCCACCCCGAGGGCGGATCGACGGTGGCGGTCAATCTCCAACCGGGTCTGCAGGCGCTGGAGATGGAACTGATGTCACCGGAGGTGACGCTCGATCCTGGCCAGCCCTTCGACTTCCCCTTACAGTTCGCCGCCTGCCGTACCGCTGGTCCGATCCGCTCGCTGCAGCGCAGCGGGATCGTGGTGGCACCACTGGCTGTCACCCCGGACGGCCGTATTCATGGCAGCTTCGGCGTGTTCGACCGTGGAACCTGCGAACTGCTGCTGAGCGATGACAGTGGGGTGCGAACCGTTCATTCGCAGGAGGTCTCCCCGCTGCAGCCCGTGCTGCTCGATGCCCAGATTGATCCGACCAGGAAGGGTGTGCTGGAGCTGCAGTTGCGCCGAGCCGATGGTCGCCAACCTATCCAGATCAGCACCTGCACTATCGGTCAGCCATGATCCGGCACCGCGCCTTCACCCTCATCGAACTGCTGGTTGTGATCAGAATCATAGACATACCCGCTGCGCGGCTGCTGTTTCAAGCATGTTAGCGAGCAGCGCCAGCGCGGCCTGGAATAATCGGGCCCAGCGGCTGGTTTGGCCCTGAACCTCTATGACGGCATCCGATCGACGTTCGAGGCGGTCGGTCTGCGAATACCGCTGACGCAGAATGGCGATTGCCCCGACCGTACCTGCCACTTTCCGCACCTCGAGCATGCGCAGCTCACCGTTGCCCGCTATCACCAGCACACTGCGGTAGTTCCCTGCGGACGGGATCGGCCGCTCGATATGCTGCATTCCCCGTGGCACCAGGATGAACCGCTTGGCGGCAAGGGTGACCGGGCCGGACGGTACGCGGAATTCACAACCGCCCTTCAGGCTGAAGAACCATTTGGGACGGCGTCCGACAATGCCCGCTGCAGTGCGCCAGCTGCTCGCCACAGGCACGATCTCCGCCTCACCGCTCCGGCGACTGCGCAGGTGGCGTGCGACGCATCCGAGGAGGACTCCGCGCAGGGCTATAGCCGCCTGGCTGGATACGGCACGGCCGATCATAAATATCCACGAAAAACCTACCGACGATCCTCTCGCGCTCAACCGCCGCCGCCGTTAGACTCGGACTTGCCGCACTCACGCCCTGCCACGGAGTCGACATGCTGCGCCTGCTTGCCCTCGTCTTCTGCCTATTCTTGGTCACCCACGTCAGAGCCTTTGCCATGACAGCCGATGCCGGGACAACGGAGATCCTTCGCTGGCCAGGCGGGCGTCAGGCCGCCCTAGCCTTGATGTTCGACGACAACCTGCCCAGCCAGCAGGCGAATGCCGTGCCCCTGCTGATCAAACATGGCCTGAGTGCGACGTTCTATGTCAATCCCGACCGCAACGGCTTCCGCACCAGTACCTTCTGGCAACGCGACCTGCCGCAGGCCGGATTTGAATTGGGCGTGCATACCCTCAACCACCGTGCCACTGAGGCATCGGCACCGGCCGACATCGCCGCCTGCGTCGCGCTGCTACGCCCGCTTGCCGGTACCCGCTTGCTGTCCTTTGCTCGCCCCGGACCCGCTTCGGCGTGGGCTGTCTCGCCGGAGACGACAATAGCCCTACTCGAACAGCATGATCTGGTCAGCCGGGACAACAAACTGCTCATGTATACTGGCCAGACGACGGCCCAATTGGACTCATGGATCGACGATCTGATTCGTAAAGGAGAAGCATTGAAGATCTGCTTTCACGGGGTGGACGGCGACCACCACAGCGTATCGATGCCGGTGTTCACTGCTTTCGTCGAACGGATCGCGGCGCGGAAGGAGGCCCTATGGAGCACCTGGCACCTAGCTATCCACGTCCATGAGACAGTGCAGGCGCAGGCCACGGCATCTGCCAAGGTGACAGCCGATGGCATTCTTGTGGAACTGACTACGCGCGCCGATCCCACCCTTTATTCGTGTCTGCTCACCTTACGGACCACGGTCCCGTCGGCTTGGGCCTCCTGCAGGGTGACCCAAGGCAAGCGGACGACTATCGTATCGGTGGAACACGGAGCCGTCCAATACGAGGCCCAGCCCGGCACCGTCGCCATCGAGTTGCGTGAGGCGGCGAAGCCTTGATGGGGTACACACAACGCGCAGCCAGGCTGGCAGCCTGTGTCTGGCTGGTATGCCTGCTGTTGGGCTCATCCGGTTGCACCCCGGCGGTGCGCATCACCCGCGGCGAGCATGATGGCTACCAGGGCTCCTACCTGCTCAGCAACGACGAGGTTGAGAGCGCGATGGCGGCCTCGCCCGAGGCATGGGCGCTGGCAATCGCCCGGTCGGCATTGTGCTCGATGCGGTAGAGGACCTGGATGGCGTCGGCGATGATCCTGGCCGCCGGGTCGTCGTCCTCGAAGAGTTTGAAGCCGCGCTTGCCGTGCGTCCAGCAGCACAGGCGGCGGAGGCCGGCCTCCTCCATGACGATGGCGTAGACTTGGTAGCCGTCGCCATGGCGGATCGGCGAAGGGTCGGACCTCGGCGTGGGCGGGATCTCGGTTCAACCTCGTCTTGGGATGGTTGCGAGCTATGGACCAGATGATAAGGTTTCCGTGGTTTATGATGCTTACCCTTGCTTCACGCGGGCCAGATGCGACCCGGCTGCGCACCACGGCGTTGCACGCCGTCGAAGCGCTCCTGCACCAGCGCGTCTCGACCTGCATCGTGCCGGCGGCCGCCAGCTGGCGCCGTAGTGGCAGAAGAAACATCGCGGCCAGCCATAAATGGTTCCTCGGGTTACGCGGCGAGTGCGATGTGATCGTCCCGCATGGCCGCCACCGGCTGGTGCCTGGCGCCTCCCTGCTCATCCCACGCGGCGTGCAGCACGATGAGCAAGCCCTCCCCGGTACGCGGGACTACCTCTGCGTTCTGCTCATCACCGGCGGCGGCCAACTGCGTGTCTTCGACGTCCGCGCAGAGCGCAACGACGTCGCCGCCACCGCTCTCGTCCGCCTACCCCACCCGCTCGCCGACCGGCTTGCCCGGCGTCTCGATGCGGCGGTGGAGGCCTCCTCGGGCAGCGGGCCGTACGCCCAGGCCGAGGCCGAGGCTCTGATGCAGGCGGCGCTGGCGTTGCTGGCGACCCTGCTCACCGCCGAGCCCAAGCAGCCCAACCCCCAGCCTGCGGCGGTACGTCACGTCCTACGGGCGATTGAGCAACGCGCCGACGACCCTGGGCTCACCGTCGCGCAGCTCGCCCGCGATATCGGGCTCGATCCCGACTGGCTGACGGTGCTGGTGCGCCGTAGCACTGGCCGGACCCCGCGCGACCTGCTCATCGACCGCCGCCTGACCCTGGCCCGCGAATTGCTGACCGAATCCGGCCAGACCATCGCCAGCGTCGCCGCCCTGGCCGGATTCCGCAGCCAGGGCCACTTCAGCCAGATCTTCCGCCAGCGCTGCGGCTCCAGCCCCGGCGATTGGCGGCGGACGATGGCAGATGCGTGAGAGACGGCTGTGATCAGGCCCTGAACGACGCGGCGCGGTCGGTCTACCGCTCGAGCGTGATCAGCTGATCCATGCCAAGCAGGCGCGCCGCCTCGCGCATGCGGTCGGAGCCGCAGCGCAGCACCAGTTGGTTGCGTGGCAGGCCGCTGCGGTCGCGAATGCGGATGACGCCGGAGAAGAACGCCGAGGCCACGGCCGCCGACTGGCCCGAATCGATGACGATGCGTGGTGGGCGCTGCTTATCGATCTCGGCCACGACATGCGCCGACCAGCCTGATGACAGGTCGACATCGACGGTGCCGCGGGCACCGAGCTTGACCAGCAGCGTGCCATCGGGTTCGCGGATGATGTCGAAACGCGGATCGGGCATGTTGTAAGCCTATGGCCCAACACGCGGTGCGCCATCGCTTGTCGGTATGCAGAGGGTGGCGTGTGGAATTGGCCCGGCGCGTGCGTTGAGCCTGACGCATGCTGCCCATCGCCGCCCCCGCCGTCACCATCCTGCCCGCCACTAGCTCCGCTACGCCGGCCGAGAGTAGCGGACTCGATCAGCTGTTTGCTCTGGCCGGTGATTCGGCCGGCGATCCCACGGGACAGACCGGTGCGTCGGTCCTGATCGGCGAAGGAATCAGCCGTTTCGCCCTGCTCCTCGCCCCGCCGACCGGAGTGACTGCGACCTCCGCAACCGACGTGCAAACGGCACCGTCGATGCAGGTGACGACCCTGACTGACGAGATGCTGGCGAGCCTGAAGCAGGCACTGGTGCCGCTGTCATCTGGCGATGACCGGCACGCGGCCGACGACGAACTGCTGGCCCTGCTTGCCGCTCTCAGTTCATCCGGCGCGCTGCCGCTCCCGGCAGACATGTCAGCCGCTGCAGTTGATGCCACTCCCGGACTTCCGACACCCCCCGCATTGACCATGCCGGACCAAGTGCTCGCGCTGGTTCAGGCGGTCATGGCAACGAACCAGCCAATCGCAGCGACGACGGTGGTAGCGCCGGCCAGCACGCCGGTCGTGCCTGCACAGGCTGCCCAGATCGAGGCGCTGGCTCCCGGCATTCCTGTGGTAACCGTGCCCGCCGCTTCGCCGGTCGTTTCTCCGCAGTTGGCTGACGCGGCTGCGGCAGCCGAGGTGCAGGCCGTGCCCGGGCCGGCTCCGCAGACCGCCACGTCGGCGACCGCGACGGCATCCGATGTATCGGCTACCTTGTCCGCAGCCCTCGCCGATCCGTCGACTTCGGTCCCGGCGATCCCGCTGGCTATGGCAGCCGGAGATTCTCGGTCGGAATCGCGCTCCAACCCTCGAATCGTCCCGATGTCCAAGGCCTCTCCGATGGCTGCCGCCGAGGCGGATGATGCAACCAAGCCCTTAGACGATCCCCAGGCGACTCCCTTGCCGGCGTCACCGAGCGCGGCGCTCGCCCAGGTGGCTGTCCAAACCGGTGCCGCCGTGGTCGCTGCCCCAGCGGTTCCTCGCCAGAATGGCAAGGCGGCGGGGTCGACCCCTGCTATCCCAGCTCCGGACGCCGTCGCCGCGCCGATGTCAGCCACGCACGACGACACCGTGACGCTACGCACGTCGGCGTCCGCCCAGACGGATGCCGTCGCAGTCGCAGTCCCCGCTCCGGCGAAGGCGGATGCACCGCGTGCAATCGAGCGGCCGATGGTCCTCGGCAACGACCCTACCCAGGTCCAACAGGCGACGCCGACACGCCCGGAACCATCGGTGTTCACCGCCATCCAGCGCACCGAAGCCCCGGCCCAGGCGCGTCAGGATCCGAATCCGCTCGACCGCGCGGTCGCGCAGCAGGTCTCGCGGGCCATCGTGCAGCATCTCCCCGACGGCGGCACCTGCATGGTCATGCGCCTGACCCCGCCCGAGCTCGGTACCGTACGTATCGAATTCCTCTCGCGTGACGGCATGGTCACCGCCCGGCTGATGGCCGACGACGAGGGCGTGCGCCAGGCCCTCGATCGCGCCCTGCCGCACATCCGTGCCGAGGTGCGTGGCGACCATCCGACGCTCGACATCACTGTCGACCGCAGCGATCAGCGCCAGGCGTGGAGCGACGGCCAAGCCCGCCACGAACGCCGCGACGCGTCGCGCAACGGCCAGGCCCGCCGCCGCCGCGAGGACGAGCCGGTCTTCGCCATCGACGGCGTGGAACCGGCAGCGATGCCAGCGCCTGTGCGCGCCGCGCCGCAGCTCGGCGGCCGGATCAGCCGCTCGGCCGTCGATGCCCTCGCCTGATCTGGCACACCCTTCGCGTAGACCCACCGACAACCTCGCTCAGCCGCCCCAGGAGATTCAGTCATGATGCGTTCCCTCTTCGCCGGTGTCTCGGGACTCACCAACCACCAGTCGATCCTCGACGTCACGGCCAACAACCTGGCCAACGTCTCGACTCCGGGCTTCAAGGGCAGCCGCATCTCCTTCGCGACGGCGATGAACCAGACGCAGAGCGCGGGCGGGGCGCCCAGCTCGCAGACCGGCGGCACCAACCCGCGCCAGGTCGGTCTCGGCGTGGCGAACGGATCGGTCGACGTCGACATGCGCCAGGGTGCGCTGCTCTCGACCGGCCGCACCCTCGACCTGGCGATCCAGGGCAACGGCTTCTTCAAGGTGACCAAGATCAACCCGCAGGAAGGCACCTACTACAGCCGCGTCGGCAACTTCGGCTTCGACCAGAGCGACGATCTCGTCGATCTGGCCAGCGGCCTGCGGGTCAACGGCATCCAGGGCGGCGTGCAGGGTGCAATCTCGCTGACCCAGTACCGCTCGATCAACGCCACCGCCACCCGCGAGGTTTCCTTCCAAGGCAACCTCAGCGCCAACAGCGGTTCGCTGCGTGGGTCCGAGCTGACCAGCGTGCTGCCGTTGGTCGCCGCCTCGGCCGACCGCTCGTCGTTCAGCCCGGCCAACGAGAACAACCTGCTCAAGGATCTGACCATCTTCCGCGGCGACGGCGCCGATCCCGGTCAGGCTCTCAGCGGCCTCGGCACGGTGCCGGTCGGCCCGGCCGCGCCGGTCGAATTGCGTCCGGCCGGCGCCGTCACCACTGGCGGCACGATCAGCACCAAGGTTGTGGTCCCGGCCGCCAACTACAGTGTCGCCGGCAACGAGATGGCCCTGTCGATCCGCCGGGCCGGCGTGGTCATCGGGCAGGCCATAGTCAATTCGGATCTCACCGGCGCCAGCGCGGCGGCCCGGACCTTCACCATCAACTCGACAGTCAAGGTCAACGCCGACGATGTCATCAGCGTCGTCGCCTCCGACGACACCGTGCCGGCCAACGCCCCTCCGGCCATCGCCGCCGGCAACTACACCTACAGCACGGCTATGCTCACCGACCTGTCGGTCTTCGGCACCAAGCCGGATGGCGAAGTCTACGGCGGCAAGATCCAGGTCGACCCGTGGAAGGACGACGTCACCACGCTGATCGGCAAGATCAACCAGGTACTCACGCATGGCACGCGCACCTTCGGTGCGGTGCAGCTGGAGAACGGCAATCTCACCGCCAAGGCCCTGGAGCCTGGCGAAGGCTTCAGCATCTTCATCGGCGAGGACGACAAGCTGCCGCTCTCCGCGCCGGAGACCCTGAGCACCCCACTCGGCGCGCCGCTGACCACCGCCGGCGCCGTCCATCCTGGAGCCGGCACCACCACCCTGGCGAGCAGCGCGGTGGGCAACGATGGTTCACTGCGCCCCGCCTTCACCCTCGCCGGCGACCTCTCGGCCCAGACCGGCCGCAGCCTGCTGGTGACGGTGAAGGTGAACGGCAGCAGCGCCGGCACCATCACCATCCCGGCTGCCAACTTCGGGGCTGGCCAAGCCTTCACCCTGCAGAGCTTCCCACAGGTCAAGGCCACCGACACGGTCACTTACGAGATCACCGGCGATCTCAACACCGGCGCCAACGCGATCAGCGCCTCGACCGTGATCGGCCGCCTATCGGAGGACGGAGCCGGCGCCACCGGCTTCAACTACCGCGGCGTCTCCTCGACCAACGTCGCCGCCGTCACCATGATCAGCAGCGGCCTGCTCCGCCCGACCTTCACCATGCCGTCGATCGATACCTCGACCCAGGTCGGCCGCTCGATCAAGGTGTCGATCAAGATCAACGGCTCGGAGCGCGGCTCGATCTCGATCCCGCCC
>JBBREK010000064.1:0-18617 GCA_038203025.1 Planctomycetota bacterium | reverse complement strand
CGCCTCGGTCAGGGCCTGCAGACGGTAGACCTGGGCACGCGAACGGATGGTACCGAGCAGGCCGGCTGCCGAGGTGGCGGTGAGGATCAGCGTGGTGCGCGGCGGTGGTTCCTCGAGGATCTTGAGCAGGGCGTTGGCCGCGGCACCGCGCAGGCGTTCGGCCTCGGGGATGATGATTGCCTTGGCCACACCAAGCAGCGGACTGCTGGAAGCGCCTTCGGCAACAGCGCGGGCCGCCTCCACCGGCAGACCGTTGGGCGCCTCGCGGCTGCCCGGCAGTTCGCTGAGATCGGGGTGATTGCCGGCGATGGCCTGGACGCAGTGGGCGCAACGGCCGCAGGCATCACCGGCCTGGCGCTCGGGGCAGAGCAGGGCGGTGGCGAGGGCGAGAGCGAGCGAGCGGCGGCCGCAGCCGGCCGGGCCTTCAAGGATCAGCGCGTGCGGCAGCCGGCCATGGTCGACCAGCCGGGCCAGCAGGCGCACGGCGCCGGCATGCCCGACGATCTCGCGCAATGCTCGCGGCCGATCGCCCATCGCTTGAGGCTCAGTGCGCCGTCAACGGTTGGCCGACCGCCGGAGCCTGCTCGGTCCACACCACATGGGTGTTGGCGCAGAAGGCGCCATAACGCGGTCCCTGCGCCGTTTCGACCGGGGCCGAGGTGGCGACCAGGACGGTGCTGGGAGCGATGGCGGAGAGGTCGCCAGGCGGCTCGGTGTAGAGCAGCGGCATGCCGGTGACCGGGCAGTTGAAGCGGTTGACCCGGTTGCGGTCACGGACCACCTCGCGCTCCCACAGTTCGCCCAGGGATGCCGGCCACGAACCCAGTCGGAAGGCATGCTCAAGTATGGCCTTGCCGACCAGGTCGAGGACGATGCTGCAGTCGTTCTGGCTGCCGCCGGTGCCCGGCTTCCAGCCCGGTGCGTTGTAGGCGGAGGTGCCGAGGCCCTCGTTAACGATGGCGATGAGCAGCCCACGGTCCGGACCGAAGAGTTCGCCGGGATGCGGGGTGCCGGCCTTGACCAGCCGGTCCATCTGCTCGTCGGCGATCCAGCCAAGCTGGACGTGGTAGGGCTTGTCGGCGGGGAGGGCGCGCACCTTGCCCTCGAAGCGCAGGGCCTTGCGCGCCGCAGGCTGGGTCTCGGGCAGGCGGCCGAGGGCGAGGTACCAGTCACAGGCACGCTCGGCCACGCCGAGACGGCGATAGCACTCGCCCACTACCAGGAGGATCTCGGGGATGCGCGAGCGCACGATCTCCTCGTTGCGCAAGGCCATGGTGAAATGCTTGGCAGCGACGGCGAGCAGCCGGTTGTGATCTTCAAGCATGCGCTTGCGATCACGGATGAGTCCGCGCAGCACATCTGGCTTGTTGTCCCGGCCGAGGCGGTCACCGGCCTTGGTGATCACCTCCTGACAACCCTGGAGATCCCCGTCGCGCAGCAGGAATCCGAACAGGGAGGTGGCACAGACGGTGTAGCCCTCGCGAGTCAAACCGTCGGATTCGAACATGTCGCGGTAGATCTTCGCCCATTTAGCGACTTCGAAGGTCTCGCCGTCTTTGATCTTTCTGGAGATGCGGCTGTTGACCTCCTCGAAACCGCCGGCCAGCGACTGATGCGACACCGGCAGCTGGGCGCGGCAGCGCAGGGCCCAGGCCCCGGTCATGGCGATCTTGGCGAGGACAATGCTCCGCGCCCCGCGACGCTCGTAGGCCGCCAAGGCCAGGCGATAGCGCTTCTCGACCGGAATGGAGTTCTGCGGGACGACGAAGGTGTTGCGTTCCGGCGGCGCCTGGCCGGTGGCCCGGGCCATCTGGATGGCGTACTGGAAGGCATGATTGAAGTCGATCTCACGCTCAGAGTTGAACTCCTTGCGCGTCCGGTCGATCACTTCCTGGGGTAGCTCGGCGGCGAACCGGCCGGTGCGCTGATCCCACTCGGAGGCGAGGGCTGCGAAATAACTGAAAGGATCGACGACCACATAGTAGTCGTACTCGCAGGGGCCGGACCCATGCCGGCAGCCATCGACGTCCTCGCCCATGTCAGCAGGACCAGGATCGGCGCCGGGCTGGCCACCGGGCACCACCGCGACGAAGCGCTGGCCCCCGACCGGAGAGACCAGCTCCAGGTCTTGCAGCTGGAGAGCCGGCAGGCAGCAGATGAAGAGAGCGGCAGCGAGAACGCGGATGAACATGGAAACTCCGTAAACGACAAAGGCCGTCGCAGCTTGGGGGGCTGCGGCGGCCTGCCAGTCAGACATCCGGCCAGAGCCGGAGGGGCGGATCACCCGCTGATCGAGAGCACCTCGACCATCGTCGAGACCGCGCGGAAGCCGCGGCGACGGTTGGTCATGTGCTTACGGCGTTTGAACTTGCCGATGATGATCTTCTCACCCAGCTTATTGTTCAGGACCTTGACCTTGGCGGTGGCGCCAGCCACGAAGGGCGAACCAACCTTGACCGAGGCGCCATCGGCGACCAGCAGGACAGGCAGTTCGAGCTCGGTGCCGGGCGCGACCTCGAGACGGTCGAGCTCAAGCTTGTCGCCGGGAGCGGCGCGGTACTGACGGTTACGATCGGCGATGACAGCGTACACGGCGTGCTCCAGATGGGTTCAGCGACGGCGATGACGCCGGCGGCCCCCGTTATTGTTGCGGGGCGGGTTTGTAGCTTGGGCCGGCTGGCTGGCAAGAGCCGTCTGACCCTGGCCGGTCGGGGCCGTCGGGGCAGCCACGACCGGTGCGTTGGCGGAGAACAGCAGGCGGCGCAGGATGGCGGCCTCCTCCCACACCTCCGGAACCCGACGGACCAGCGGCGCAACCGGCACCTCGGCCGGGCGGGCGGCCTGTTCCCCAGCCTGGCTGGCAGCAGCAGCAGCAGCAGCAGCAGCAGCAGCCTCGCGGTTCTCTCCCGGCACTGGGTCGGCGCTCAGCTCGCGCTCAAGATCATCGGCCTTCATCGCCGCCAGCTCCTTGGCCAGCTTGATCGCCTTGGCCTGCTCGACCATCAGCGGAGCAAGCAGCGAAGGCCGCACCGGCTGGTGCTTCTCGTCACGGCGGCGTTCGCCCTTGCGGAAGGTCGGGTTGAGGCGGAACTCGCGTGCCTTCATCAGGGCGTCGGGATTGAAGACGATGCGGCAGTCGGTGCGTTCTTCCAACGCGGCAAGTTCCCGACGACGGTTGTTGAGGATGCCGGTGGCGAGGTCGGCAGGCACCACCACTTCCAGGCGCTGCAGGCTCCGGCTGTGCAGCATCTGGCGGATCTCGCGCATGACGTCGATCTCGAAGGTCTCGCCCGTCTTGATCGCGCCGGTGCCGGCGCAGTAGGGGCACTCAGCCGAGGCAACCAGCTTGTGGCTGGGGCGCTGGCGCTGGCGCGTCATCTCGACCAGGCCGAAACGCGACATCGGGCTGACCTGGATCTTGGCCCGGTCGGTACCCAGGGCCCGGCGCAGGGCGACCTGCACCAGGCGCTGGTTCTCGCGCTTCTCCATGTCGATGAAGTCGATGATGATCAGGCCGCCGAGGTCGCGCAGCACCAGCTGCTCGGCGATGCCTTGGGCAGCTTCCAGGTTGGTCATCAGCGCGGTGGTCTCGACGTCGGCGGCTTCACGGTTCTTGGCCGAGTTGACGTCAATCGAGACCAGCGCTTCGGTCTGCTCGATGACGACGGCGCCACCGCTGGGCAGATCGACCTTACGGTCGTAGATCGCCGCCAAGCGTTCCTCAAGGCCGTAGTAGGTGTAGAGCGGCAACTCTTCGCGGTGATGCTTGATCTTGTCGCACAGCTCGGGCATGAACACCTGGGCGAAGGCCCGGGCCTCGTCGTACATCGACTCGTTGTCGATGACGATCTGCTCGGTGTCCGGCCCGGCGACGTCGCGCAGCGTGCGCACGACCACGTCGGCCTCCTGGTAGAGACAGGCCGGGGCGCGGACGCGCTTGCCCAGGGCGTCGATCTCCGCCCACATGCGCTTGAGGAACTCGAAGTCGAGCCTGATGTCGGCCTCGGAGGCGTGCGCCGCGTGGGTGCGGACGATGAAGCCGAAGCCTTCTGGGGCCTCAAAGCCATCGAGCTGCTTCTTCAGGCGCTTCCTGACCAGCGGGTCCTCGATGCGCTTGGACACGCCCTTGGCCTGCTCGGAGTGCATCATCACCAGGTCGCGGCCGGGCAGGGCGAGGTACATGCTCATGCATGGTCCCTTCTCCTTGATCGCCTCCTTGGTGACCTGGACGATGATCTCGTCGCCGTTCTTGAGGACGCTCTCGATGCGGGCGTTCTTGCCCTTGTCGTGGATCAACTCCTCGACGTGGATGAAGCCGTTCTTCTGGCTGCCCATGTCGAGGAAGGCTGCATCGAGCGACGGTTCGACGTTGGCGACCCGGGCCTTGTAGATGTTGCCGAGGTGCTGGCCGTCACCGAGCCGTTCGTGGAGGAGGGACTCCAGGCGACCGTCACGGATGACGCCGACGCGGAGTTCGTGCTCGTCGAGCACGTTCATGAGGATGTGGGTGGCCATGATGGCTACCTGTCTGGTAGGGAGCGAAACGGGTTCGTCCGGGGACCGGTTCCACAAGCGCAGGCGGGAGGCCGGACATCGGCCTGCTACCGCTTCAGCGCCGGTGAACTACCGGGAAGCCTAGTCGGCTTCGTCGTGTACAGTAGCCGTCGCCACCCCGGAAGGCAAGGCCCCAGCGTGGTCAGCCGATCAGGGAGATGGCCTTCAGGATCTCCCACATGCGATACCGGCGCCCACTCAGACCCTCGCTGATCAGCAGGCCCGAGATCCAGATCGACACCAGCAGGCAGGCGACAAAGACTGCCAGCCCCGCCCAGACCAGCCAGCCGTCGAGTGGGATCGGGGTGCCGCGCATCCGCTGCGAGGTGAGTATGCCGACGCCGATGATGTTGACCGGACCCAGGACCAGACGCAGTACATTGGGAACCGCCAGGATCCGGGTCAGGATCCAGAGGGCGAGTTGGGAGACGGCAAGGATGGCGAGGATCATCGGGAAAGGGAATTATCGAGCGGTGCTGGACATCACTTCAATGCCCCTGGCCTCATTGCCCCAAGCCGGCGAGACGCCGGCGATCCCGGGGACCGAGCGACCAAGCGAGCGACGGACGATCGGGCCGTCTCCGTGTGGTAGGTGTCGAGAGCGCGTAGCGAGGCTGGAACGCTGGTCCGTCCCGGCGAGTCGCCGCGCGTAGGCGCGGCGTGTCGCGCGGGGGATCCGGGGGCGAAGGCCCCCGGCGGGGGCTCGGGGGTGGACCCCCCGGGCAACTAGCCGCCGGCGTTAAGCTGTTCGATGATCGAGATCAGCGGCAGGAACAGGGCGATGACGATGAAGCCGACCGCAACACCCATGAAGATGATCAGGGCCGGTTCGAGCAGGGCCATCATGGCGGCGACGGCGGAGTCGACCTCCTCGTCGTAGTTGTCGGCGATCTTGATCAGCATCTTGTCGAGCTCGCCGGTCTCTTCGCCAACCTTGATCATGTTGACGACGATGTCGTCGAACACGCCCGAACGGCGCAGGGGTTCGTTGATCGTCTCGCCTTCCTTCACCGAATCGCGGACGTCCTGGATGGCGTTGCGCACCACGATGTTGGGCGTCGCGCTCTTGGTGATGTCGAGAGCATCGAGGAAGCCGACGCCCGAGGTAACCAGGGTGCCAAGGGTACGGGTGAAACGGGCCACCGAGCCCTTCTTGACCACATTGCCAAGGACAGGGATCTTCAGCTGCACCCGGTCGACCACGGCGCCGCCGGTATCAGTGCCACGGAAGATCTTCACCCCAACGAAGAAGAACACGAGGGCGATGATGATGATCCACCACCAGTTGGCGACGAAGTTGCTCATCTCGATGAGCAGGACGGTCAGGGCGGGCAGGCGGATGTTCAGGTCGCGGAAGATCTGCTCGAACTTCGGCACGATGAAGACCATGATGAAGGTCAGGATCGCCACCGCGATAGTCAGCACGGCGACCGGGTAGATCAGGGCGCCGATGATCTTCTTCTTCAGCTTCTGGGCCTTCTCCCGGAACTCGGAGAGGCGGCGCAGGATGATGTCGAGAGCGCCGGCGGCCTCGCCGGCCTTGACCAGGTTGGTATAGAGCTTGTCCCACACCTTGGGATGCCGGGCCATGGCGTCGGACAGCATGGTGCCGCCCTGGACGTCCTCGGTGACCTGGCCGAGGATGCTGCGGAACGAGCCCGGCCGCTGCATGTCGGTGAGAATCTGCAGGGACTGCACGATGGGCAGTCCGGCGTCCTGCAGGGTCGACAGTTGGCGAGTGAACAGGGTCACCTGGGCGGGCTTGACCCCCCCACCCATGAGGTTGGCGAAGGCCCCACCACTGCCGCCTGGGGTGCCGCCGGCCGGCGTCTTCACCGATTTGGCACGGCTTTCTTTGACCTCGATGGGCAGCAGGCCCTGCTTTTTGAGGTTGGCGATCGCCTCCATCTGACTGCCGGCCTCCAGCGAACCGGAGACCTCCTTGCCAGAGCGTCGATCGTGGGCTTTATAGGAGAAGCTGGGCATGCTTATTCCAGGGGCTGAGCGGAAGTCTAAGCCGTCTACTCCTCGACAGCAAGGGTCTCGCGCACTACTTCCTCGATGGTGGTTAACCCAGCGAACACCTTCTGGACACCAGAATCTCGCAGGGGGCGCATACCGGCGCGCTGAGCGGCCAGACGCAGCTGGGTGGCGGAGGCCTTGCCGAGGATGAGCTCGCGTAGGCTGTCGTTGATGTCCATCAGTTCGAACAGGGCGGTGCGGCCCTTGTAGCCGGTACCCTTGCAGTGGTCGCAGCCCTTGCCGTAGTAGAAGCGCTGACCCTGGACGTCGCGGCGTTTCAACGACAGCTGCATGAGCTCTTCGTCGCCGGGTTCATACGGAGCCTTGCACTTGATACAGATGGTACGGACCAGGCGCTGGGCGCACACCGTCTCCAGGGTGGCGGCAAGCAGGAATGGCTCGACACCCATGTCGATCAGGCGGGTGATGGCGGTCGGCGCATCGTTGGTGTGCAGGGTGGTGAAGACCAGGTGACCGGTCAGCGAGGCCTGCACGGCGATCTGGGCCGTCTCCTTGTCGCGCGCCTCACCGACCAGGACGATGTCCGGGTCCTGGCGCAGGATGGCGCGCAGACAGTTGGCGAAGCTGCGGCCGACCTCGTCGTCGACCGGCACCTGGATCAGCCCCTTGATCTCGTATTCGACCGGATCCTCGGTGGTGATGATCTTCACCTCCTCGGAATTCACTGCCGACAGCGCCGAATACAGCGTCGTCGTCTTGCCCGAGCCGGTCGGCCCAGTGACGATGACGATGCCGTTCGGACGCTCGATGATCTCCTTGAAGTAGGCCAGTTGGTCATCCGGAAAGCCGATCTTCTCCAGGTCGAGGTTGACCACCTGGCGATCGAGGATGCGGATAACCACGCTCTCGCCGAACATCGTCGGCAGGGTCGAGACGCGCAGGTCAACCTCGCGGTCGCCGATGCGGATGGGGATCTTGCCGTCCTGGGGCAGGCGCCGCTCGGCGATGTCGAGGTGTGACATGACCTTGATGCGCGCAACCAGCGGGGCCGACAACTGCTTGGGCACCGGCAGCATCTCATAGAGGATGCCGTCGATGCGGTTGCGCACCCGAAAGGAGTCTTCGAAGGGCTCGAAGTGGATGTCCGCTGCCTGCGCCTTGACCCCGGTCAGCAGGACGAGGTTGAGCAGGTTGCGCACCGCCGCGCTCTCGGCCTGGGCGCTGACGTCGTTACCCAACGCCTCGAGATTAGCCAGGGCCCCGGGATCGATGATCTCGGCGCCGGAGTCGCCGAAGTCCTGGCCCTGCTCGCGACCGCCGAGCATCTCGTCGATCATTGCCTGGGCCTCGTTCTTCTTGCCCGAGGCGTAGTACTGCTCAAGCGAGTGCGCGATCGCCTCCTCAGTGGTCAACTCGGCCTTCACCTGCGAGACGCCGAGGGCGAACTTGAGATCATCGAGCGCAGCGAGGTTGTCTGGGTCGGCGGTGGCCACGACCAGGGCGTTGTTCTCCATGCGCGTCGGAATGATGCGGTAGCTGTTGGCGTACTCGGTCGGCACCTTGTCGATCAGTGCCGGCGGGATGGTCATGCCGAGCAGGTCGACCTTGCCCATGCCGAGCAGCTGCGCCGCAGCGCCGAGCACCACCGTCTCGGGCAGGCCGTTGTCGAGGCAGGCCTGGACCAGATCCTTGCCCCCCTTCTTGTGCTCGCCGTAGATCTTCTGCGCCGTCGCCTTGTCGACCTCCTCCCACTGGTAGAGGAGCTTGAGAAGGGCCTGGGCATCGACGCTGCCGGACTTGAACATGGCGTTCGGGTTTCGGGTTTCGGGTTTCGGGTTGCGGGTTGCGGGTTGCGGGTTGCGGGTGCCGCCAGCGTCAGGTCTTCGGGGCTGCTGGTCCGCCAGGGTTTGCGCCGTCCTCCTGCACGCGCCGCTGCAGGTAGTTCTGATCCTTGCAGTACTCCATCATCGACTCGAAGGTGATCGTCCCCGCCTTGTACAGCTTATAGAGGTACTCATCGAGCAGCATCATGCCCTGGCTCTGACTGGTTTGAATGGTGCTGTCGATGCGGAAGCTCTTGTTCTCGCGCACCAGGTTGGAGATCGCCGGGTTCATGATCATGATCTCGTAGGCCGCGACGCGGCCTTTGCCGCCGACCTTGGGCACCAGGGTCTGCGAGATCACCGCCAGCAGGTTGCCAGCTAGCTGGGTACGCACCATCTCCTGCTGGTTGGTCGGGAAGGCGTCGATGATGCGGTCGATGGTGCGCGCGGCACCGGTGGTGTGCAGGGTGCCGAAGACGAGGTGGCCGGTCTCGGCGGCAGTGATCGCCGCCGCGATCGTGTCCAGGTCGCGCATTTCGCCCACCAGGATGACGTCCGGGTCCTCGCGCATGGCGCGGCGCAAGCCTTCGGAGAAGCTTGGCACATCGACGTGCAGTTCGCGCTGGTTGACCACGCACTTATGGTGCGTGTGGTAGTACTCGATCGGATCCTCGATGGTGATGATGTGCCCTTCCTCCTCCTTGTTGATGAAGTCGATCATCGTCGCCAGCGAAGTGGTTTTGCCCGAACCGGTCGGTCCGGTGATCAGGATCAGCCCGCGTGGGCGGGTGATCAGATCCTTGACGTGCAGCGGGATGCCCAACTCCTCAAAGGTGAGGATGTGCGAGGGGATGAGGCGCAGCACCATGCTGATCTTGCCCTTGGCCTTGAAGGCGGAGACGCGGAAGCGCGCCTTGTCCTGGTAGCCGATGGCGAAGTCGGTGGAGCCATCGGCGGCCAGTTCCTGCTGGCCGCGTTCCGCGGTGATCTGCTTCATCAACCCGACGCAGTCCTCGGCGGTCAGTGCCGGGCTCTTCAACGATTTGACTGATCCGTGGATGCGGAACGACGGCGGGCGGCCACAGGAGATGTGGATGTCGGAGGCGTTCTGCTGGAGACAAATCTCCAGCAGCTGGTTCATGTCGTAGGCCATTCGTGGCATAGTCTGCGCATGCCCGGCCCGACCATGGACGGGCGCTCCGCACGGAAGGCCGGTGTGTCATAGGGAAGGTCCGATCGTCCGGCCGGCCGGCCGGCCGTCTCGCATTTCGCGTGACGACCAGACGACCGGACCGGGGCAATGGACTGTGGCCGTCGTCATCGTACCGTCCGCGACGATGGAACGAGACCGGGCGCTGAAGATCGTGCGCGCCACACTGCTGGTCGCCCTGCTGGGCGGCTTTGCCGGCAGCCTCGGCTGGATCCTGGTGCAGCAAGAGCGTGACCGCGGCCACGGGCGGCTGCCGCCCTCGCCGGGTCCCGATCCCGGCCTGCGCGTCCTCATCCTCAACCGACCCCAGTTGCTTGAACGCGCACCACCCAAAGGGGCGCGCACCTTCGACGCCCTCTACGTCCAAGCCCTGGTCCCCTGCGAGCTCTCCTCGCCAGATGCCCCCGACAACCCCGAGCTGCGCGTCACCATCCGACGCGGCGGCCGGCTGCTGGTCAAACCAGAGCTGAACTCCGGCCTGATCCTCAGCAGCGGCGACTTCGATCGCGGCGCCAAGGAACTGTACTGGACCGTCTCCCGGGTGCAGCTCTCGCCCATCGCCACCGACCCGGCGCACGATCCCGCCGACAAGACTCACCCCGACCCGACCAGCTTCGAGGCCGCCGGCTCGCACCCCACCTTCGCCATCGGCCGCAACCGCTACCGCGGTTCGCTGGAGCTGCGCTGGGCCGGATCGAAGGAAATATCAGCGCTGAACTGCCTGCCCATCGAGGCCTACCTCGAGGGCGTGGTCGGCGAGGAGATGAACCCCGGCTGGCCGCTCGAGGCGCTCAAGGCCCAGGCCATCGTCAGCCGCGGCTATGCCTGGGCGCGACGCTGCCGGGCACGCGCCTCGGAGACCTGGTTCGACCTGCAGGACGGCGACGAAGACCAGGAGTATCGCGGTGCGACCGGTGTCGACCTGTGCCGTCGGGCGGTGTTCGAGACCTGCGGCCTGGTGCCGTTGATCAACGGCCAGCCGTTCCTGCCGCTGTTCCACGCCAGTTCCGGCGGACGCATCGGCGGCGTCGAAGCGGTCTGGCCGGACGCCAAGGATGTGTCGGGCCGCATCCCGCTCGCCCCGGTGATGCCACTACAGGACGATCCGTGGTTCGCTGAAGCGGTCTCCGACCTCGGCCTGCGCGCCACTCATGGGACGTCCACCGCCACCATCGACCCGCGCGAGCTGCAGCGCGAACTCGGCAAGCTGCTCTCGCCCAGCGGACGGGCCATCGGCTACGTCAAGGACATCAAGGTCGGACACCGCGACCCAGTCAGTCAGCGCGTCCTCACCGTGCTGGTGCATCACAGCCAGGGCGAACCGGTTGAGATCCCGGCCCACGCCTTCCGCAGGCTGATCGGCGAGAACGTGCTGCGCAGCACGCTGTGGAGTCCGGACAGCCCGAAGAAGTACGAATCGACGACCAAGCGCGGGCACTTCCTCTACGACATCACCTGCTTCGGCTGGGGCCACGGCGCCGGCCTGAGCCAGATCAGCGCCTGGCTGATGGCCCGGCAGGGCTATACCGCCGAGCGCATCGTGCAGCGGTTCTATGTCGGGACGCGACTGGGGAGACTGTGGTGAGGGCGAGGCGGGTTGCGGGTTGCGGGTTGCGGGTTGCGGGGCCGTCTGCCCACGCCGGCCGTGAATCCCGGACTTGGCGCGGCAGCGCCTCGCGAAACCCGCAACTCGAAACTCGAAACTGATGCAATTTGTCCTAAACGCTACCGACGGCCCGGCCCGCGCCGGCACCATCAGCACGCCGCACGGCATCGCGCACACGCCGCAGTTCATGGCCGTGGCGACGCTCGGCGGATTGAAGGGCGTCACCGCCGATGCCGCCGAGGCGGTTGGCCAGGAGTTCCTCCTCGCCAACACCTATCACCTGGCGCTGCGACCGGGCTCGGCGCGGGTACGCGCCCTCGGCGGGCTGCACGCCTTCTGCAGCTGGCGCGGACCGATGCTCACCGACAGCGGCGGCTACCAGGTGTTCTCGCTGGCGGCGAACCGCACGGTCGACGACGACGGGGTCAGCTTCCGCAGCCATCTCGACGGCAGTCCCCTGCGCCTGACACCAGAGGAGAGCCTCCGCATCCAACGCGAACTGGGCGCTGACGTGATCATGGCCTTCGACGAATGCCCGCCCTCAGACGCCCCGCGCGAGACGGTGCAGCGCGCTTGCGACCGCACCGCCGCCTGGCTGGCGCGATCGGTCGCGGCGTGGCGGGCCGACGGCCCGTATGGCGGCGCCGGCAGCCAGGCGCTCTACGCCATCGTCCAGGGTGGCATCCATCCCGACCTACGCGCCGCCAGCGCCCGCGACGCGCTGCGCCACGACCTGCCAGGCCACGCCGTCGGCGGCCTGGCCGTGGGCGAGGGCCTGGCGGAACGCAACGCCGTGCTCGACGCCGTTGTCCCAATCCTGCCCGCCGACAAGCCACGCTACCTCATGGGCGTGGGCACGCCGCTCGACCTGGTCGAGGCGGTGGCGCGCGGCATCGACCAGTTCGACTGCGTTCTGCCGACACGGATGGGCCGGCATGGCATCGCCTACACCGACGACGGCCCCCTGCGCCTGAAGCGCGCCGAACACGCCGAGGACCCGCGGCCGATCGACGAGACCACCCCCGGACCCGCGCACCGGGTCACGCGCGGCTACCTTCAGCACCTGCTCAAGAGCGGCGAGATCCTCGGCGGCACCCTGTTGTCGATCCACAACCTGGCTTACTACCGCCGGTTGACCGCACGCCTGCGCGCCGCCATCCGCGCCGGGCGTTTCGCCCCCTTCGCCGATGCGTTCCGCGCCCGCTACCGCAACACCTCCATCTCAGCCGAGGAGGCCCCATGACCGGCGCCCCCGAAACCCGAAACCCGAAACCCGAAACCCGCTACGATATCGTCTCCTGGACCGATGGCGGCTGCCGCGGCAATCCCGGCCCTGGCGGCTGGGGCATGCTTATGGTCAACACCACCAGCCGCGACTGCCTGGAACGCTGCGGCGGGGAGACGGTCACAACCAACAACCGCATGGAGATCACCGCCGCGATCATGGTCCTGCGCACGCTGAAGAAGCCCGGCCTGGCGGTGCAGATCCACAGCGACAGCCAACTGCTGATCAAGGCGGCGAGCGAGTGGATTCCGGGCTGGAAGAAGCGCGGCTGGCGGCGCAAGGAAGGCGAACTGCTGAATGCCGATCTGTGGCAGGAACTCGACCGGCTGATGGCCCTGCACCGTACCGCCTGGCACTGGGTCAAGGGCCACGCCGGCGATCCCGGCAACGAACGCGCCGATGAACTGACCAACCAGGCCATGGACGCGGTGCAAGGCGGTCGTGATGCCGATTGGAGCGGCCGCACAACGTGGACGAGGGCGCTGTGACGCGTCCGTGCGTACAGCGTGCGGCGCAGGCCAAGATCAATCTCTTTCTCGAAGTGCTCGGCAGGCGGACGGATGGATTCCATGATATCGAGACGGTGTTCCAGACCATCGGACTGCATGACGACGTCGCCGTGTCGCTGGCGGACGGGGACGGCGTCGCGCTGACCTGCGATGATCCCGCCCTGCCCTGCGACGCGAGCAATCTGGCGTGGCGGGCCGCCGAGGCCTATCGCACAGCCAACCCGCTGCCCGGTCGCATCGCCATCAGCTTGGTCAAGCGCATCCCGGCTGGTGCCGGACTTGGCGGCGGCTCGGCCGACGCCGCAGCGGTGCTGAGTGCCTGCGACGAACTCGCTGAGCAGCCACTGGGCGCGGCGCGGCTAGAGGCGATCGCCGCCACGCTGGGCTCGGACATCAGCTTCCTCGTCCGCGGCGGCACCGCCCACGCCACCGGGCGCGGCGAGCGGCTCACCCGCCTGCCCGACGCGCCCGGCCAGGAACTCACCCTGCTCATGCCCGAGGGCGCGCACTGCGCCACGCCGGCCGTCTACAAGGCCCTGACCGACGACGAACGTGGCCCGCACCAGGCGCTGGGCGCCGACTGGTTCGCGGCGCGCATGCACGACCCGGCGGTCTGGTTGGCCAATCGCCTGACCGCACCGGCCTGCCGCGTGTGCCCGGCGGTGGGCGGGCTGCTCGCGCACCTTGCCGCCCGCGGTGTGCCGCACCTGATGACCGGTTCCGGCGCGGCCTGCTTCGCCTTCGCCGCGATCGATCCCCCGCTCGGAATCCGGGCCTGGCGCACGCGGCTGTCGCCACAGGCGTTCCCTGGGCCTTGAGCTGGCCTGAGATTGACTCTGCCGGCCTGTCGTGTGTGATGCGCGGCTTACTCTGGAGCATGTTGCATGAACAAGGAAAAGGCCAGCCAGGAAGAGATCTACCGCGTCATGCGGCAGGACATCGAGGTGGGGTCTTATCCCGCCTCGAGCCGCCTGCCCTCGGTGCGGACCCTGGCCAAGCGCTTTCAGGCCTCGCCCAACACCATCAGCAAGGTGGTCTCGCGGCTGATGGAAAGCGGTCTGTGCACGGCGCGACGCGGCGTCGGCTTGTTCGTGCGCTCGCTGCCCAACCGCAAGCTCAGCCTGCTGGTTGGCAGCACCAAGGAGCATCCGACGGACGACTTCAACGGCCAGGTCGAGAAGCGCATCGCCGAACGCTGCCAGGCCGACGGCATTGAGATCGAGCGCTTCCACATCACCCCGCAGGACCCGCCCTACGGCCCTGATGTCGACCGCATCCGCCGGCCCGGCCGCCTGCTGCTGTGCCTCGGCCTGACCCACGAGCCGCACCTCAAGCAGCTCGCCGACCTGCGCCGGCCGATGCTGGTGGTCGGCTGTGCGCCCAACCGCAGCAATGCCAGCTCGATCGTCGCCAACAGCTTCCGCGCCGGCTACCTCGCCGGCCGCCATCTGGTCAAGAAGGGCTGCCGCCGCATCGCCTTCATCGGCCGGCAACGCGAAGTGCGCGGTGTAAACCTGCCCGAGGCCGAAAGCCTCAAAGAGCTGGCCGGCATGCAGTGCGCCTGCATGGAGGATGGCCTGCGCATCCACCCCGAGCTGATCTTCAGCGACCTGTCACAGGTCGCTGCACGCATGGGCCAGGGCACCGAGCCTGCCGACGGCGTGGTCATGCCTGACGCCGAAGGCGTCGAGGTCATCCAGGCACTGAAGGCGCTCGGGACGAAAGTCGAGCGCGTCACCATCGGTGACGACCGCATCCTCGAACGCACCCGCCATCCGACCTGTGTCGTGGTCAAGCGCGACGACGTCGTCGAGCTGGTCCTCTCCGAGATGAACCGCCTGCTCGACGAGCAGACCAAGTCCTACCGCTCGCTGGTGGTGGACTGCGAGATCCATGAGGCGCAGCCGGCGTGAACTCAGGTTCGCGGTTCGCGGTTCGCGGTTCGGAGTGGGGCGCTTCCGCGCCGCCGCAGACCTTGGCATCGGCTTGCGGAACCGCGCACTGTAAACCCCCAACGACGAACGTGGGACCATGAACATCCTCGTCACCGGCGGTGCCGGCTTTATCGGTTCGCACCTCGTCGAGGCGCTGTTGGCGCGCGGCGACCGCGTGGCGGTGATCGACGACTGCTCGACCGGGTCGCTCGACAACCTGCGCGCGGTCGATGGCCACGATCGCCTGTCAATCGTGCATGGCTCGGTCTGCGACGAACTGGCGGTCGACGAGTGCTGCGCCCAGCTTAAGCCAGAGTTGGTCATCCACCTGGCCGCCGCCGTGGGCGTGAAGCGCATCCTTGAGCGCCAGGTCGGCTCGATCGTCACCAACGTGCGTGGTACCGAGGTGGTGCTGCGCGCCGCGGCCCAGGCCGGCGCGCGCCGCGTGCTCATCGCCTCGACCTCCGAGGTCTACGGCAAGCAGGACAAGATCCCCTTCCGCGAAGACGACGATGCAGTGCTCGGCTCGACCAGCCTGCACCGCTGGAGCTATGCCTGCGCCAAGATGCTTGATGAGTTCCTTGCTCTGGCCTGGCATCGCGAGCGTGGCCTCGGCGTCACGGTGATGCGATTCTTCAACATCACCGGTCCACGCCAGTCGTCGGCCTACGGCATGGTCCTGCCGAGCTTCTGCCAGGCGGCGGTGCGTGGCGGCACCTTGGAGGTGCACGGCGACGGCGAGCAGACCCGTACCTTCCTGCACGTCGCCGACGCGGTCACCGGCATCGTCGCCCTGGCCGGTTGCGACGCCGCCGTCGGTCGCGTGGTCAACGTCGGCGGCACCGAGGAGGTATCGATGCGCACCTTGGCCAACGCGGTCAAGGCAGCTGCCGGCAGCGGCAGCAGCAGCAGCAGCAGCAGCATCGCCCTGGTGCCCTACGCCAGCGCCTACCCCGCCGGCTTCGAGGACATGCGCCGCCGCGTCCCCGACACCACTAGGCTGCGCCAGCTGACCGGCTGGGAGCCGACCCGCGGACTACGCGACATCATCGCTGACGCCCTCGCTGACGCGCGGGCGTAGTTTTGGGTTTCGGGATTCGACACAGAATCAGAACTTGTCCCATTGCTTACACCTCTAGCCTCCGCCTACCCATGGACGTAACCGCCCGTTTCGCCGCCGCTGCCGCCGAGGCCGAGGCCGTCTTCGCCGCCGCCACGACCCCGGACGAGGTGGAGGCGTCGCGCATCCGCTTCCTCGGGCGCAACGGGGTCGAGAACGAATTGCAGGCCGCCTTCGCCGCCGCCCCCGGCCCGGAGAAGCGCACCCTGGGGCCGGCCTTCAACGCCGCCAAGCAGGCCATGCGCTCCGCCTGGGAGACAGCCAAGTCCCGCGTTGCCGCAGTCGAGACCGACGAACCGATCGACGTCACCCTGCCGCCTCGTCCGCACCGGCCCGGCTCGATCCACCCGCTCTCGCGCATGGCCCGCGAGGTCGAGGCGGTATTCAGCTCGATGGGCTACGAGGTCGCCGACGGCCCGCACGTCGAGCTGGACGAACATAATTTCGGTCGGCTCAACATTCCCGCCGACCATCCGGCGCGCGATCATCAGGACACCTTCTGGGTCACTGCCGGCGGTGAGCGGAAACTCCTGCGCACGCAGACCAGCAGCGTACAGTCGCGCACCTACGCCGCGGTCGGCGCCGGCCTGCTGACGCCCCCCTTCCGCCGCGTGGCGGTCGGCCGCGTCTTCCGCAACGATGCCATCGACGCCACCCATGACGTCACCTTCACCCAGGTCGAGGGCTTCGTCGTCGACCGCGGCATCACCGTCGCGCACCTGGTTGGCGCCATCCGTACGATGCTCGGCGCCGTGCTGCACCGCGAGGATGTCGAGGTGCGCATGCGCCCGAGCTACTTCCCCTTCGTCGAGCCCGGCTTCGAGGTCGACATCCGCCTGTCCAAGGAACCCGAGGGCAGCCGCCTGGCGCGCTGGATGGAACTGCTCGGCTGCGGCATGATCCACCCCAAGGTGCTGGAAGCCGGCTCGCCGTCCCTCGCTGGCTGGACCGGCTTCGCCTTCGGCATGGGCCTCGAACGGCTGGCGATGGTGCGGCACCAGATCACCGACATCCGCGTGTTCAACGGAGCCGATCTGCGCGCCCTGCGTCAATTTGCATGAATGTCGACGCCGCCGCCGCGGCCATCCTGCGCGGCGAGTTGGTCGGTATGCCGACCGAGACGGTGTACGGCCTGGCAGCGAATGCCCTTGATGCCCGCGCCGTGCTGCGGGTGTTCGAGGCCAAGGGACGACCACGCTTTGATCCGCTGATCGTGCACTGCGCCGACCTGGCGATGGCACGCACGGTGGCGCGCTTCGGTCCGCGGGCCGAACGTCTCGCCACGCTGTGGCCCGGCCCGCTGACCCTGGTGCTGCCCCGCCTGCCCTGCATCCCCGATGCGGTGACCGCCGGCCTCGACACCGTCGCGGTGCGCATCCCCGACCATCCCGTCGCCCTGGCCCTGATCCGCGCCGCCGGCGTGCCCCTGGCAGCGCCCAGCGCCAATCGTTTCGGCCGCATCTCACCGACCACCGCTGCGCATGTCGCCGAGCAGCTCGGCGACGTGGTCGCCGGCATCCTCGACGGCGGCCCGTGCCGCGTTGGCGTGGAAAGCACCGTGCTGCGGCCAGATCCGCTACCCATCGTGTTGCGTCCGGGCGGGGTCACTCGCGAGCAACTCTCCGCCCTACTGGCCGAGCCGGTGGCCCTGGCCGGTCGCAGCGAGCGCAGCGAGGCCCTGCCACATGAGGCCCCCGGCCTGCTGGCCAGCCACTACGCGCCGCGCGCGCCCTTGCAGCTCCGCCAACCCGGTGCGCCATGGCCCGACGGGGCCGCCCTGCTGGCGTTTAGCGGCGCCGGCGCACCGGCGCATGCAGCCGTGTTGTCGCCCACCGGGGACCCCGCCGAGGCGGCGGCCAACCTCTTCGCCAGATTGCGTGAACTGGATGCCCGTGGACCAACGCTGATCGTCGCCGAACTGGCGCCCGAGCACGGCCTGGGCGAAGCGATCAACGACCGCCTGCGGCGGGCCGCTGGACTAGGGTGATCCTGGGACCGACGAGCTCCAGCTCGTCGGCGGAACCAGCGACGAGCCGGGGCTGCCCTCTAACAACTCGAAGGCCGTTGCAGGAACTGAAGCGATTTTGTTAGCCCCACGTCGATCGGGGGGCCGCCCCGACCCCACTCGTCTCTCCCAGGCCCGACTACGCGCGCTTGTTGCCGCCCAGCGCCGGCGCCAGCTGCGAGCTGTTGCCGCGCTGGATGCCGCGGAACATCATCTCCATCTCCTCCGGGTTGTCGGAGTTGGCGAGGGCGTCCTCGCGAGTGATGAGGCCCTGCTCATAGAGGCCGAACAGGCTCTGGTTGAAGGTCATGCAGCCGAAGTGCTGGCTGTCGCGGATGGCGGCGCCGAGGTCGGGCGTGCGCCCCTCCTCGATCATCTGCTTGATCGTCGGGGTGGCGATCATGAGTTCGAGGCCCGGCACGCGACCGGCGCTGTCCTTCCGCGGAATCAGGCGCTGACTGATCACCGCCTGGAACACCAGCGACAGCTGCATGCGCACCAGCGCGTGCTGGTAGGGCGGGAAGAAGTTGATGATGCGCTCCATGGTCTGCTGCGCATTGATCGTATGCAGGGTCGACAGCACCAAGT
>JBBREK010000063.1:0-18717 GCA_038203025.1 Planctomycetota bacterium | reverse complement strand
GGCTGACGTCGACGCGGTTGATCCGCTGCCGCCGCACCTTGAGGAGGCGATGCACATCCTGTTGCATCGTAGCGACTTGCGATCCGTGGCAGCCGATGAGCTGCGGCTGGAACCGCGCCATTGGCCGAAGCCGTGGAGCGCCCTGGCGGCGGCAGTACTGCTTGCTGATTGCCCGGACGTCCACGCAGTGACGGCAGACGAGGGCGTGGCACCGGTGCCGGCTCTGGTCGAGCTGGTCCACCGTCTGGCGGCCCTGCCACTGGAAGGCCGGGTGCCGGCAGTCACCGACCCGGCCGCCCGTCTCGCTGAGATCGCCGCCGCCATGCGCAAGGCCGAGCACGCCGACGTCTTGCGCCATCTCGACCACGAACTGGGCGAGGCCCGGCGAGCCGGTGACCGCGCGCGCGAGCGTGAGCTGCTGGCGGAACGCTTCGCGGTGACCAAGTCCAAGGCGATGCGCACGGACTAAGCGACCTGGCGGTTGGGTACTGGCCGCTGGCCGCGCTGTCTGCTACGATCCAGGCATGGACCTGACCACCGCCGCCACCCGGCTGGGCATCGCCCTGTGTCTCGGCCTGCTGGTCGGGCTGGAGCGCCAGCGCGTCAACCATCCGCTCGCCGGATTGCGCACCTTCGCCATGATATCTCTGTTCGGGGCGCTGTGCGCGCTGCTCGGGCAGAGTCTCGGTCCGTGGTTGGTGCCAGCCGGCCTGGTCGCGGCGACCGCGTCGGTCCTGGTCGGGGTGTGGCGGATCGGGGCGCAGGTCGACGGCCCGCAGCTGACCACGGTGTTTGCCGCCCTGCTCATGTACGGCGTCGGAGCGCTGGCGGTGCTCGGCGATCCGGTGCTGTGCACGGTGGTCGCCGGGGTGCTGACCGTGTTGCTGCACGCCAAGGACCGGCTGCATCGCATTGTCGCCAGTCTTGGCCGCGAAGACGTTACCGCGATCATGCAGTTCATCCTGATCACCCTGGTGATCCTGCCGATCCTGCCCAACCGGACCTTTGGTCCCTACCAGGTGTTCAATCCGCATGAGGCCTGGCTGCTGGTCGTGCTCATTGTCACCATCGGCCTGGGCGGCTATATCGCCTTTAAGCTGCTCGGCAGCCGCACCGGGACGCTGCTTGGCGCTGTGCTTGGCGGACTGATCTCCTCGACCGCGACCACGGTCAGCTACGCCCGCCGCACTGCCACCGGGCAGGGGGTCGGTCTGGCGGCGATGGCGATCATGCTCGCCTCGGCGGTCTCTGCGATGCGCGTCATCGGCATCATCGTGGTGGTGGCGCCGGGCCAGGCAGCGGTGTTCTGGCCGCCGCTGGCGGCGCTGGCGGCGCTGATGGTGGTGCAGGCGCTGGTGCTGTGGTCGACCGCCCGCGACGAACACGAGGGAGCTACCGTACACAGCAACCCCGCCCAGCTCGGTACCGCCCTGGTCTTCGCCGGGCTCTATGGCGTGGTGCTGATCGCGGTGGCGTGGGCCCGCGATACGCTCGGGCCGAATGCGATCTACGGCGTCGCCGCCGCCAGCGGAGCCACCGATATGGACGCCATCGCCTTGTCGACCGCCCGGCTGGTCGAGAAGGCGCAACTCGATCCGCAGGTGGCCTGGCGCGCCGTGGTCATTGGCCTGCTTGCCAACGCCGTGTTCAAGGCCGGGGCAGCGGCGATGCTCGGCAGTCGTCGCTTGGCTGTGCTGGTGGGCGCGATGTTCGCCGTGGTGCTGGTCGCCGGCGTCCTGGTGTTGTGGCTCTGGCCCGCCTGAGCGGTACACGCCGGCCTGTTGGCTAGTGGGACGGGTTGAGCCGGCGGGTCGCACCGCACCATGGCCGGCATGCCACCCCGCCCAGCCCGTCCCGCCGCCACGCAGAAGGAAGCGTCCTACCAGATTGGCATTCCCCTGGATGGCTCCGAGGATTCAGCGCTGCAGCCCGGCATGGACCGCTTCGACCAGGACGACACGGCGCAGGACCACGCACCGCCGCCCCCGGCTGAGGTGTCGACCGAGGTCGCGCTGCCCAACGAGATGCTGCCGGCCGACGAACCGCTGGCCGACCCGGAACCGGACCCGGACCCCGCTCCGCCGCGTCCAGCGGCAGCCTCTGGCCGGGCTCCGGCCTCGCGTAGCGCCCGTGCCAGCACGCGTAGCTCGCGGCGCACCGCGTCGGCCGCCACCTCGACGTCGGCGCCCAAGGTGTCGTCGCGCCGGGTTGCCAAGATCGATCGCAGCACCTTGCAGAAGGCCCTGCTGTGGGTCGGGGTCGGCGTGCTCGGTTCCGCTGTGCTCATCACCGGTATCATCCTGTGGGCGACGCATGGCTCGGAGGACCGCCATGCTGGCAGCCAGGCTCTTGACGAGGCAGGGCGCCAGTTCGAACAGATCAAGTCCTCGCTGTCCAAGCGCCGTGGCGCTGATGCGCGACAGGCCTACGAGGCGGCGCTCAAGGCGCTCACCGCGACGCCGCAGCTTGGCGGTGCGGTGGGTATGCCTCCCGGGGAGAAGCCGGTGGTGCGCGATCTTGCCATCCGCGCTTTCGAGCTGCGTGGCGAGGTCGAAAAGCTCGGCGAGCGCATCACCGATACTGAAGCGGAGAACGCAGCCGAATCCAACCTTGCCGTGCTGAAGGCGCGGTTCTCCACCCTCAACGATCCGGCCACTGATCTTGCCGCGCTCAAGCGCGATGTCATTGCCTACACCGAGAACCCGGTCGATCCCAAGGCCGGCGCCTCGCCGGCGCATGCCCAGGCCTTCAGCCGTCTGGTCACCGAGGCCCAGCTCCGGCTGGCCTCGATCGCTTCCGAGGCCGACCGGCGCACCAAGGAGAGTGTCGCTACGCCACTGCGCCTCGCGGCAGTCGAGACCGATGGCTTGGTGCAGCAGGAACGCTTTGGCGAGGCTTTGGCGAAGCTGGAGACGATGGCGGCGCAGCACAAGGATGCGGACTTCCGTCCCTTGCGCTCACAGGTCGAGGACGCTGCCGACAAGGCCTGGCGCAGTGCCCGCAACCAGGTCGACAACCATATCGCCGACTGGAAGAGTCCGGGCGCCACCGAGGGCCAGCGCAAGGCCGCCCTGGCCGCGGCCAAGGAGCGGCTCAACCAGGTGATCCAGAATTTCGGCATCCCGACCTACATCGAGCAGGCGCGCACGGCGCTGACCCCGCTGCCGTAGCTGGTCCGTCCGCGACAGGCCGCTGGCCTGGCCGTCCGTCCCCGCTAGCTTCCCCGCCCATGACTACACCCCTCGTCAGCATCCTCATGGGTTCGACCAGCGACTGGGAGACCATGATCGAGACCAAGAAGGTCCTCGACGAATTCGGCGTCCCCTGCGAGGCCCGCGTCCTGTCGGCGCATCGCACGCCCGATGCCGCCTTCGAATACTCTGCCACCGCCATCGAGCGCGGGCTGAAGGTGATCATCGCTGGGGCCGGCGGCGCGGCGCACCTCGCCGGCGTGATAGCCGCCAAGACCATCCTGCCGGTGATCGGCGTGCCGTGCGCCACGACCAGCCTGCTTGGCCTCGATTCGCTGCTCGCCATCGTGCAGATGCCCAAGGGCACGCCGGTGGCCACGGTCGCGGTCGGCAAGCCGGGCGCCGCCAACGCCGGCTTCCTCGCTGTGCAGATGCTCGCCCTGTCCGATCCGGCCCTGGCCAAACGTCTGGTCGAGCGTAAGGCCAAGGCGCGCGACGAGGTGCTGGCGGCGAAGCTGGTCTAGGCCGTCTCCGGCGCGCAGGCCCGGCGCAGGGCACGGCCCAGCGCCACGAGATCGACTGGTTTCGGTAGCATCATGGTCGACGGTGCGTCCGGCCAGGCCAATGGATCGTCGGCGAGTACGACCAGCGGCAGGTTTTTCTGCAGTCGGCGCACCTGATCGAGTCCGCTGCTGCCGGCATGATCGATGTCGATGACGGCGGCGAGCAGACCGTCGGTGCCCTCTTGGCCGAGGTGGACAATGTCGTACCCGAGCTGCCCCAGGCCTGCCGACAGCATCTGGTCCAGGGACGTGCTGCCGGCCACCAGCAGCACCTGGCTGCCATGGGCGGCGCGCAATCCGCTGTCGACGTGGTCGCAGAGCGGCAGCCACACGCGGAAGGTGGTGCCGATCCCGGCGGCGGTCTCGACCAGCAGGCAGCCGCCGGCAGAGCTGACCAGTTCGTCGACCTGGGGCAGGCCGAGGCCGGTGCCGAGGGCGCCCTTGGTGGAATATTGCAGATCGAAGATGCGCGGCAGCACGCTAGCCGGGATGCCTTGGCCGCTATCGCCGACCGCGATCTCGACCAGTGGGCCAGGGGTGGGGACATGCCGCAGGGCGGCGCTGATGGGCGGATCGCGGTGCGTGGCGGACAGCCGCAGCACGCCGCCATGCGGCATCGCATCGCGGGCGTTGACCGCCAGATTGAGCAACGCGGCGTGCAGTTGGGCCGGGTCGCAGGCGACTGCTGCCGGCTGTTCGGCGAGGTTGAGGCGGACCTCTATGCCGGCGGCGCCAGAGCGGACCAGGCCGGCGACCTCGCGCAGGACCTCGTGCACGTCGGTACCGCTGGGCGTTGCGCTGGCTGGGGAACCGCGGGCGAAGGCGAGCATCTGCCGGGTCAGTGCCGTGCCGCGCCGGGCCGCTTGGGCGATCGCAGCGGCCTGTTCGCGGGCCCGGTCCGAATTGGCGACCTGATCGGCGAGCAGCTCGGCGTGGCCGAGGATGCCGGTGAGGACGTTGCCGAAATCGTGCGCCACGCCGCCAGCGAGACGACCGACGGCGGCGAACTGCTCGGCCCGGCGCAGGCGGGCCTCAAGTTGGCTGGTGCGCGCCAACTCGGCGGACAGCGTGTGTCCCATGATCGCGGCGAGGAGGATGAACGAGTGGGTGATCAGCGGCAGGGTGCGCCAGCCGGTGAGATCGGCGACTGCGCTGTTGACCACGGCGGCGAGGATGAGCGCCAGCGCCACCAGCAAGGCGACCTGCCGGCCCGAGCGCCCGGCCCGCCAGGCGCGCCAGGTGGCAGTTCCAAAGAAGGCGAAAGCCGCGCCCACCAGGCTGAGCATGAGCAGATAGGCTGCACCATAGGGAGCCTTGAGCTGGTGGATGCTCTCCCCCCATGGCATCACCGTGGTGGTGATGCCGTTGATCGGCCCGCTGCGCAGGCCTTCGGGCAGGATCAGCGCGGCGCCGGCGCAGGCGAGCAGGGCTGCACTCAGAATCAGCCGCAACGGCCGGTGGTCCTGGCCGGTGAAGCGGGCGACGAAGGCGAGCATGAGCACGGCGGTGCCCATCTCGCATAGCCAGATGACGTCTTCGGAGCCATGCGCCAGGCACCACGCCGGATCGTGTTGGAAGCAGGCGTGGGTCAGGCCGCACACCGCCAGTACAGCGGCAATGGCAGAGAAGAGGCGATGCGTGCCCGCCTGGCGGTGGCGTAGTCCGATCCAGGCGTAGTGCACCGCCACATACATGGCGATGCCGACCAGGGCGACTAGGCTGGCCAGGTAGATTGGCACGCACGCACGCTATGCCGGCGGACGCTCGACGGAAGTCTGAGATCAGCCGAACGAGCCGGTCGCTGTCGCGGTCACCGCCGCGCCGCGCTTCTTCGTCCGTTCGGCGGTGATCCGGGCCAGGTAGCCGCTGCGGCGGAAGGCGGCCAGCGGTTGCGGATCAAGGCCCTTGGCCTGGCGCCACTGCGCCAGGCGCGGACGGACGTCGGTGCTGTAGGCGTCCTTGAGGACCTCCTCGCACTGCGTCAGGTCGTGGGCGTCCTGCGACTGCTTCAGCGCCGCCCGGTCGATGAGCAGGGCCTTGGCCCAGGTCTCCTGCACCACCACCGCCGACTGGATGACGCTCTCGATGGTCGGCTTGTGGTTGGGGCACTGGTCGAACATGTAGGCGCAGGCCTTGGCGCAGGCCGACACGGTAGCGTCGGGGTCCTCCTCGCCGGCGACCAGTTCAGCGAAGATGAGGAAGAGTTGGTAGGGGTTGATCGCGCCGACCGTGAGATCGTCATCGGCGTACTTGCGGTCGTTGAAGTGGAAGCCGCCGAGCCGCCCCTCGTCGAGTAGGATGGCGACGATGTGCTCGATGTTGGTGCCCTGGAGATGATGTCCGGTGTCGACCAGCACCTGGGCCTGCGGTCCCAGCTTCTGGCACAGCAGCAACGACGAGCCCCAGTCCTGGATGTCGGTGTGGTAGAACGACGGCTCGAACGGCTTGTACTCCACCAACATGCGCATGCCCGGCGGCAGCTTGGCGTAGACCTGCCTGAGGCTGTCGAGCATGCGCGCCTTGCGCGCCCGCATGCTCTCCTGGCCGGGGTAGTTGGTGCCGTCGGCATACCACAGGCCGATCGCGTCCGAGCCGGTCGTCGTGGTGATCCCGATGCACTCGATGTGGTGGTCGACGGCGCGCCGGCGCACCGCCGCGTCGCTGTGGCAGATCGAACCGAACTGGTAGCACTCGTCCTGGAAGACGTTGGGGTTGATCGCGCCGATGGCGACGCCGTTGGCCTTGGCCATCGCCTGCACCGCGGCCCAGTCGTCAGTCTTGTCCCAGGGGATGTGCAGGGCGACGCGCGGGCAGATGCCGGTGTACTGCTGCACCTGGCCAGCATCGGCGAGTTTCTCGTCGAGGCTCTTGGCCGCCCATGGTTGGCGGAAGGTGCCGAAGCGCGTGCCGCTGTTGGCAAGGCCCCACGACGGGGTCTCGACGGTGAAGGAATCGAGGCGCTTGGTGAAGGCGGCGGCGTCCATGGCTGGCTCCTGATGCCCGTCATGGTCGGCATCGGCCTCTGCCGTCGCAAGCGGGGCATGACTGGTGGTTGCCCTGGGCCGTCAATTCCGTGCTAGTGCGCCATCTGGAAGGTTCGCGCACGGGAACTGCTACCCCCAGACGGCCGCCCGCCAGGCCTGCGGCGTGCAGCCCTGCACCTTGCGGAAGACGCGGTTGAAGTGCGCCAGGCCGTTGAAGCCGACGGCATGCGCACAGGCGGTGATGCGTCGCTCGGGGTCGAGCAGCAGGTGGCAGGCGCGGCCGATGCGCAGGTCGTGCACATAGGCGATCAGACTGTGGCCGGTGTGGCGGCGGAAGAAGCGGGCCAGGGCCTGCGGGTGCATGCCGGCGATGCGCGCCGCGCCGGCCAGGCCGACCGGCTCAGCGAGATGCTCATCAAGCCAGGCGCACACCGCCGCTAGGCGCGGTGCTGCATCCTGGCCGAGCGGGGCGCGGGGCGAAGCGACCGGTCGGGCCGCAGCGAAGGCGGCCAGTGCCTCCAGCCAGCGGCTGATCCGCTGGTGCCCGGGCAGGGTGTCGAACCCGCTGAGCAGTCGCGCGACCCCGACGGCCGCTTCGCCGGTGAGCAGCAGACCGCGGGCGCAGCGCTCCTGCACCGCCATCAACTGGTCGGCCTCGGGCACGCCGGCGAGACGGCGCAGCAGTTCGGGCGGCCACTGCAGCACCAGGGAATGGTGCGGCGGAGGGACCAGGCGCGGGTCGCTGGTCCAGGTGTGGACCAGGCCCGGACCGATGAGGAAGGCCGCCGGCGCCTTCCACGGCAGCACGCGATCGCCCAATACAGCGCTGCCGGCGCCGCGGGCGATGGCATGCAGTTCGACAACCCCGTGCTGGTGCAGATTGAAGCCGTAACGTGTGACCCGGCGCGGCAGGCAGCGGAAGGCGCTGCCCTGGTCGGGGGTCACCGGCTCGTGGCGGGGCCGCATGGCGACAGGATGCCAGGGTTACGATCGGATGCATCCAGGCTTCGCCCGGGTGCAGACGGCGCGGCGGCGGCTGGCATGCTGGGGACATGCACCAGCACGATCTCGACCTCCCCGCCTGGGGCCCTTACAGCAAGCGCTACGCCGGCTGCTCGCACATTCCCGATCCGGCCAGCGGCTGCCGTCTGGATCTGTCGGTGTTCCCGTGCTGGGACCAGGGACGCATCGAGGTGCCCAACATCGCCTGGGACAGCGGCTATGTGCCGTGGCTGGCTGCCGCCGATGGCTCGTACCATGCCTTCCGCCACCAGCTGCTCGGCCGTGACGAGCTGATCGCCGATGTCGCCTACGCCGCACCTGGCGATGGTGGCTCTGGCCGCGTGGTGCGCATCCGTCTGGAGAACCGCACCGATCGTGGTCACAGCCTGTGCACGCATCTGGTGCTCGGCTGCCAGTACCCGTCGCCGCGTCCGACCGGCCACACCGCTGCGCAGGTGGCCCGGCCCTTGCACCTCGTCCTGCCCGCTGGCGGTGCGTCGTGCGATGCGCGCGACAGCCTCGCGCACACCGCCCTGCCCGATCGCGGCACCGAACGGCTGGTCAGTGACGGCTGGGCCTGGCATGAGCAGCTCGAGGACGGCTGCGTCGGCGGCGGTTACCGCTGGTTCGCCGCTGGCGAAGGTGCGACCTGGCGTCTCGCCGCCGCCCCGGCCGGCGCCCGCCTGTGGCTGCGCCTGCGGGTGCCGGCAGGCCGGGCCGTGCTGGTGGTGGATGGCGCCGAGGTGGCTGTCGAGGGGACCGCCTGGCGCTGGCTGGCCCTGCCCTGGTCGGGCCGTCACGACCTGATCCTCACGCACCGCGACGGCCAACGCGTCGACCTCGATGTTCTGGCGCTGGCTGCGCAGGCGCCGCAGTTGGCCGAGCAGCATTGGCAGCCGGTGCCGGCCATCACGCCCGGAGCGGACGGGATGAGCACCCTGCTGCGCTACCCCGATCTGCCGACGACCTATGGCGTGCGCTGGTTCGACCGCTCGTTCACCCGCCAGTGGTTCGCCGAGAGCCTCGACGAGCCGATGCGGCGCGGGGCGCACAACCACGGTTTGCAGGTGATGCACGGGCCGGGCGAGGGCCACTGGCTGGCCATCCGCCTGGGGCCGTTCCATCTTGCGCCCGGTGCCTCGGTGGAGACCTGGGCGTTGATCGCTGAGGGAGACGACGCTGCGGTCGGCGCGCGGCTGGCTGCGGTCGATCCCGCCACCTTGCGCAGCTGGCATGCCGCGGCCGAGGCCCGGGCCTGGTCGGCCCGCAGCGCTGACGAGCGCGGTCGCGCGGCCCAGCTGATGGCGGCGGCGCTGTGCACCAACGTGGTCTATCCGGTCTACACCCGGCGCGGCTATGTCCGCCACCACACCCCGGGCAAAGCCTGGGACAGCCTCTACACCTGGGACAGCGGGTTCATCGCCCTCGGTCTGGCCGAGCTGGACACCGACCGGGCCGTCGGCTGCATCGCCCAGTACCTGATGCCGGAAGGCGATCCGGCCTGCGCCTACCTGCATCACGGCACCGCCCTGCCGGTACAGATCCACGCCGCCCGCGAGCTGTGGAACCGCACCCGCGACCGCACCACGCTGGCGCGCCTCTACCCTGGACTGCGCCAGATGCACCGCTTCCTCGCTGGCCGCCTGCCGGGCTCGGCGACGCGCCGGCCGTCGGGACTGCTCTCGACCTGGCAGCACTTTTACAACAGCGGCGGCTGGGATGACTATCCGCCGCAGGTGCAGGTGCATCGCGAGGGCCTTACCGCCACCGTTGCGCCGATGGTCAACACCTGTCAGGCCATCGCCTGCGCCCGCATCCTGCGCGGCCTGGCCGGCATTCTCGGCATCGATGATGCGGCCGAGTACGACGCCGACATCGCCGGTTTCGCCGGCGCGGTGCAGGCCTGCGCCTGGGATGATGTGGAAGGCTGGTTCGGCTATGTCGTCCATGATAGCGCCGGCCGGCCGACCGGCCTGCTGCGCCATGCCAGCGGGGCCAACGCCAACCGTGGCCTGGACGGCTGCTATCCGCTGGTTGCCGGCATCTGCACGCCGGATCAGGAGCGTCGCATCCTCGCCCACCTCAACGATCCCGCGCAGCTGTGGACCCGGCTGGGCTTCAGCACGGTCGATCAGTCGGCGCCCAACTACCGCGACGACGGCTACTGGAACGGCGCGGTGTGGTTGCCGCACTGCTGGTTCTTCTGGAAGGCGCTGCTCGACCACGGGGCCGGCGATCTCGCCTGGCAGCTGGTCGATCAGGCCTTGGGCAGCTGGTCGAGCGCCTTCGTCTCGGCCGAGCGCACCTGGGAGAAGATGATCATCGCGACCGAACGTGGAGCCGGCTGGCACCACTTCGGCGGCTTGTCGAGCCCGCTGCTGTGCTGGTACGAGGCGGTGCATCGCCCCGGCCGACTCACCGGTGGCCAGGGCCTGCTGATCGAGGACGAGACGGCGAGCGCGACCGCCTACCGCGGTACCCTGCGTCTGGGCGGAGTCGCTGGGCGCACCAGCGTGGTCTGGTTGTGTCTGTCTGCCGCTCCGCAGCGGGCCACATGGTGCGGCCGGCCGGCGGCACTGCGCCGTCTGGGTGGCGATGTGTGGGAGATCACCCTGCCTGCCGATGGGCAGGGGGGGCTGGTGGTCGAGTGATCCTAGAAATCGCGGTCCGCGGTCCGCGGTTGTAGCGACACGTGTTGTGTGTGTTGAGGGTGTTCACCAAACGGGTAACCAAGTGTAAACCCAATATGGTCCGGAATCGATGGTCCAACCGCGAACCGCGAACCCAATGTGGCATCTAGGGTGACTGGCGGCACAAGGCTGCGGCGTCTCCCTCCGACCCCTGGGGTCCGAGTCACAGCATGATCGCGCCGACCGCCGCCAGTTCGCGGCGCACCGCCTGCGGATCGACCTGATCGACGCGTCCATCCTGGCGCAGGGCGATGGCGGCCCCGACGCCGGCCGCTTCGCCCATCTGGTTGCAGGTCACCTGCACCCGCACCGCGCCGAAGGCGCCAGGATCGGCATCGAGGCAGCGGCCGGCGACGACGACATTGCATAGCGCCTGCGGTAGCAGGCTGCGCCAGGGGATCTGGTAGTAGCCGGGATCTTCGCTTTGGACCGGCCGCCAGCGTTGCTCATCGGTGCTGCCGTCCGACCGCACCACCACCTCGCGTCCATTGAGGTAGCGGAACGTCAGGCCGTCACCGCCCTGATGGTGGATGTCGACCCGATAGCAGCTGTTGGCGATGGCGTCCGGGAAGCGCACGCCGTGCAGGATCTCCTGTTCGGTGAGACGGTGCCGACAGGTCGCGTGACGCGTTTCGCGCACACCGATGCGGGCAGGCAGGCCGACGAGCGCCACCGGATGCTGTGGATACTGGGCGCGGACCAGGCTGGCGATGGTGCGCGCTTGCCGACGCCCCTCCATCTCTGCCCGGGTCAACTGATCAGCATCCGAGCAGTCAACGCCGTGGACGCGGGTGCCGAACACCAGTTCGAGGTCGGCCCCGGCGGCGGGCGGGGCGAAGCTCCACAGGAACCCGCTGCGCAAGCTGTCCTGCTGCTGCCGGTCGAAGACCGTACGCGACAGATTGAATCCGGGTTCAGCCCGCCGCAGGGCGTGCAGGCCGCCGAGCAGGGCCGCCATGGTCGGCGGCTGCAACTGGTCCTGCACGCCTGTGGCGCCCCCGGCCAGATGCACCAGATCGGCGTCGCCGGATGCGTCGACGAAGACCCGGGCGCGGATGGCGCGGCGGCCGCTCTTGTCCTCGATGATCACCGCCTGGATCTGGCCGTCGATGGTCGGCGCGGCAACGACGCGGGCATGCAGGAACGGACGGATGCGATGCTCCAGCACCAGTGCGTCGAGTTCGCAGGCGGCCTCGGCAGGATTCAGCGCGAACTGCCAATTGGTATCGGTGGCCTCGCGTTCGATCACGGCGTGTCGCGGACGCAGTCGCTCCACCGTCTCCACGGTCAGACCGCCGATGATCTGCCGCGTCCCTTCGACATCCCACAGCGAATGCCAGACCGCCACCTGGCCGAGGGTGGTGTTGCCACCGAACTGGTTGCCCAATTCGATGACGCATACCGAGCAGCCAAGCTGGGCCGCGCGCACCGCGGCGAAGACGCCGGTGCACGAACCGCCGACGACGCAGAGGTCGCACTCGTGGTGGATGGGGACTTCGCGGGCAGGTTCGTGGAGGGATGGCATGGTTGCAGTCTGATGACGATCCTCAGTCGGGTCGGTGGAAGTGGGTGTTTCAACCTATGAAAACGTGCTACAATACGCTCTCGTTACCCCATGTCTTTCCCTGACCGCACTGCCGCCACCCTAGCTGACCTGGGCCTCGCCAGCGGTTGCCGGCTGGTGTGGAAGGACGCTGATCGGGCGATCGATACGATGCTGCCTGAATCCGCCAGCCGTCACCCGTCTCGCCCGTGCCTGGCCGCCAAGGCGACGCCGGCCGGATTGGCGCGTTGCCAGCTTGAGGACGGCCACGATGAGGCGCGCTGGCGGGCAGCCGGGTGGACCGGCGGGTGGCGGACCTGCCATGCCGGCATCTGTGAACTCGTGCTGCCGGTTCGGGACGGAGCGGTGTGGCTGGGCACGCTGTTCTGCGCTGGGGGCCGCGATCGTCGGCAGGTCGAGGCGGTGGCCCGGCTGGCGATCGCCGCGATCCGCGCCGCCGCTCCGTCGCGTGGTCCGGCCTTGGCCCTGGCTCTGGCGATGACTGCCCGGTCGCAGGCCGTCGGCGAGGCGATCGCGCTGCTCGAACTCCGGCCGGATGCCCGACTGCGGGCAGCCACCGTCGCACGACGGGTCGGTCTCAGTCGCAGCCGGTTCGCGCACGCCTTCGCTGCCGCGGTCGGCGAGCCTTTCGTCTGCTACCGTGCCCGCCGGGTGGCGGCCGAGGCGGCGCGTCTGCTGGCGTCCACCGATCTGACCGTGGGTGACATCGCAACACGGCTCGGCTACGCCAGTCCCGAGTATCTTGCCCAGTCGTTCCGGCGGTTTCACGGTTGTGCCCCAAGTGCATTCCGCCGGCGGGCAGGGATCGATATGCCATAGCCGGTGGTCGGATTGCACGCCCCTCCCCGCGCCCAACCTGCCTTGCCGTGATCGCCGCCCTCCCGCGTCCGGTGCAGCGTCAGGCCCAGGCGCGGGCGCTGCTGGTCGCCAGCCTCAATCCGCTCGGCGCCAGCATCACCTTCGGCCAGATCATGTATCTGCTGGCCCTGCATTACGGTGCCGGTGACACCGCGATGGCGCTGCTCTACGCCTCACTCAACCTGACCGGACTGCTCTCGGTGCTGGCGCCATGGCTGCTTGCGGGACAGGACACCAGCACGGTGCAGGCGCGGGCCTGGTTCATGCGGGCGGTGGTGTCGCTTGGCATCCTTGCCCTGCCGCTGCTGGCTACCGATGGCATCAAGGTGTGGATGCTGGTGGTCCTGGTCTATCTGATGATGGTGGCACGCACCGTCGGCATCCTCGCTAGCGCCTCGGTGCAGAAGGCGATCTGCTCGCCGCGCGAACTGGCGTCGTACTCGGCCCGTGCCCAGGGACGGTGGAACCTCGGCGTTCTGCTGACCACCACCCTGTGCTTCGTGGTCCTGCACAAGCAAGGTTTGTTCCCCTCGACCGAGTGGGCGTTCATCGCCCTGATGGCCTTCGGCGTGGTCTTCAACTTCGCCACCGCCTCGGTGATGGCCGGCATGCCGCAGACCGGGACGATCACCGGCGCCAGTCCCCTGGCCACGCTGGCCGGATTCGCTGAGGCCTGGCGCAGGCCTGAGCGCCGCGAGGTGCTGTGGCTGACCCTGCTGCAGATGCCCATCGGTCTGGCCGCTGCCTTCCAGCTCAACTACCTGACCCACGAGCTGGGCATGCCGCCGGCCCGCATCTTCCTGCTCACCCTCGGCGGGGTGCTGGCCAGCGTCCTGGCAGTACGGGTGCTGGCGGTGCTGGCCGGCCGCATGAGCATGCGGGCGCTGTGGTTCGGCCTGCACGCCGTGCTGGCGACAGTGGCGCTGTGCTGGTGCATGATTGAGGTGGTGCCAGTAGGCTCTCGCACCGCCACCTGCGCCGTGCTGTGGGTCCTGGCCGCCGGAGCCATCGCCGCCTCAACCGCCGTCTACGCCAGTATGCTGTCCGACCGTCTACCGCGCGACGATGCCGCCCGAGTCTCGGCGGTGTACCAGCTGGTCGGCGTGCTGGCGACGGTGCTCGGCCTGGCGGGACTGGCCGGCGGACGCTGGCTGGTTGAGTACCTTGGATTGCCGGTGCATGCCTACGCCCATGCCTTCGCGCTGTGGGCGCTGCTCAGCACCGGCGTGTGCTTCGCCAGCCTGCGCCTGGCGCGCGGGGCTGCCGAGGTTGACCTGTTGGCGCAGCTCACGCCCGGCAACCTCAGCACCATCTTCCGCGCCCATCAGCTGCGCACCGCTGAGCGCGACCTTGGTCCGGCCCAGGCGATGGAGCGCGAGGAGCTGCTGGCGGCCGGTACCCCGGCCGGTCGCGATCTGGTGCTGGAGACGCTGAAGAGCCCCGATGGCTGGCATCGCCTCGCCGCGGTACGGGCGGTGCGCGCCGCGCCGTTCCCCGAGGCGGCCGCGGCGCTGATGGCCGAGGCTGCTGACGAGGCCTCTCCGCTGCGCGTCGAGGCGGTGACCACCCTTGGCTTCATCCCCGGCGACCGGGCGGTACCGTTGCTGCGGCGGTTGCTCGACGATGCCGACCCCTGGTTGGGCGCCGCGGCGGTGAAGTCGCTGGCCCGTCTGGGCGTCAACCTGCCGGTGGAGGAGATCCTGCGGCGCTATGCCGCCGTCCCGACCGCCCGCGAACGCAACGAGCTGCTCATCGCCCTGGCCGTGGCCGGTCGGAGCGGCGAGCTGGAGGACCTGCTTTCCGAGGCGATGCGCAGCGGCATGCCACGGAGTTGGCAGGACAACCTTGCTCTCTATACGGCCCAGGCGCGCGGTGGTCGCGAGACCATGCGCATGGTGCTTGCCGCCGATGACGAGCGCGCCGGCAGCGGCCTGGAGGAGGCCCAGGCCCTGCTTGCCGAGCGCGATCCGGCAGCCGCCAGCGTCCAGCCTGAATTCGGGATCGATCAGCGGCAGGCCGCGGTGCTGACCGCCCTGCGTGCCCTCACCGTGGGGTGAAGATCGGCCGCCGCTGGCAAAGCCGTCGTACCGCATTCAGCTAGCGGCGATGCCCGAGACCCTGCGCCATACCGCCGTCGCCCGCTTCGAAGCTGCCCGTTCGGTGGCTGTGCTGCCCGACGGGCATCGCTGCCGCCGGTTGCACGGCCATGGCTTCCTGGCGCGGGTGTGGGCCGAGCCGCCGGCGTCGTGGGCGCCGTTTGCCGGGGCCGAGGTCGAGACGCTCGGTGAATGTCTCGAACGTGCGGTCGGGGATCTCGACTACCGCTTTCTCAACGAACTGCTCTCGGTGCCCACCGACGAGGAGCTGGCGCGTTGGCTGCGCCGCCGGCTCGAACGGCAGAGCGTGGCGCAGCGCAGCGTGCCCGGCATCGTCGCAGTCGGGGTGCAGAGCACGCCCGACCAGGGCGCTGATCTTGACGCTGGCGGCCGCGTCCACGTGTGGCGGCGTTTCCGTTTCGAGGCGGCGCACCAGCTGCCCAATGTGCCCGAGGGGCACCAGTGCGGGCGCATGCACGGGCACGGCTTCGAGGTGGTGCTGCATGCGGTGCAGCAGCTGGCCGAGGGCGAGCATCTCGGCATCGACTACGATCGCCTGGAAGAGCGGTGGGCGCCGTTCGTCCACGAACTCGACCACCGCTGCCTCAACGACATCAAGGGGCTGGAGAACCCAACCAGCGAGATGTTGGCGGCCTGGCTGTGGTCGCGGCTGAAACCGTCGCTGCCCGAGCTCAGCTGGGTCAGCGTCTACGAGACGGTCACCGCCGGCTGCCACTTCGACGGCGTGCGTCATCGCATCTGGAAGGAGTTCCGCTGCGAGAGCGCCCTGAGTCTGGCCGCTGCCCCGGAACACCATCCCGCCCGTCGCCTGCATGGTCACAGCTACCGCCTCAAGCTGCACCTCTCGGCGCCGCTGGATGACGTGCTCGGCTGGACGGTCGACTATGGCGATGTGAAGCGTCTGTTCGATCCGGTGTACCGCGTCCTTGACCATCATCAGATCGATGGCCACGACGGCCTCGACCAGCCGGATGCCGCCGGCCTGGCGCGCTGGCTGCGGGCCCGTACCGCGCCGCTCATCCCGCAGCTCGACCGCATCGATCTCGAGGAGCGTCCGGGCTGCGGCGTCGTCCTCGGCTGGGGCGCCGAGCCGCCGACCCTGCCGGTATGACGTCCGTTCGTCCAGCCGGCGATGCGCCGATCCTGCCCTGGGCCGGGGCGGTGCGCTGGCGCCAGGTGGCGCGCGCCGCTGGTAGCGGACTGGGACCCGAGGTCCGCCCGTCCTTTCGCTGGATGGGCGCTATCGACGTCGCCGAGGTCTACGACTATCCCGAGCACCGTCACACCGGGTTCGAGCTGATCGCGGTGCGGCGCGGCACCTATCGCTGCCGTCTGGATGGCGCCGAGGTGACCGTCGGCCAGGGCGGCATGCTGGTGGTCTCGCCCGGCCAGCGCCATGCCGACCTGCTGCGTCCGCCGCTGACCTACGTCGGTTTGTCCTTCGATCTCGACGGGCCGCTGGTCGCCACCGGCCGGGTCGCGGCGGCGGCGGGCGGCGACCGTGTGCTTGCCGTGCTCGACGGCCTCGAAGCCGAGGCGGCGTGCGGGGATCGGGTGGCGGCGCGGGTGCAGGATGCCCTCATGCAGGAGCTATTCTGGCTGCTGGTGCGCGGCCTGCCCGTCGCCGTGCTGGCTCCGGCCTTCGTCGCCCGCCTCGACGACGAGGGCTTCCCCAGCCGCTTCGCCCGCGCCTGCGATGAGCGGCTCGCCCGGCCCAGCGGCCTGGCCGATCTGGCGAACGCCTGTGGCCTGTCGCGCAGCGGACTGGTTGCCGCCTGCCGCCGGCAGCTCGCCACCACGCCGATGGCGGCGTTGGCCGAGGCGCGGCTGCACCGTGCCCGCGAACTGCTTGCCGGCGGCGGCCACACGGTGAAGGCCGTGGCGGCGGCCTGCGGCTTCGCCAGCCAGTTCCACTTCAGCCGCGTCTACCGCGCCCGCTTCGGCCATCCGCCGAGCGCGGCCGGGTGAGGAGTCCGCCATGCGCCGTCCACCGATCACCCTCTTCACCGCCATCCTGCTGCAGACGTGCGGCTTCTGGGCCGCCGGCTGCGCCGCGCAGCGCGGCTCGCCGGTGCGGGTCGATGAGTTCGCAGCTGAGATGGAGTTGCGTCGCGACGTCGACGCCTGCGTCGACGCCATGGCGGTACACGACCTGCTGGCACGTGAGGTGGTCGGGTATGCCGCCGCAGTCGACCGTCTCGCTGCCGAACGGGCGGTGCTGCGCCGTGAGGCGTCCCTGGCGGCAGCGGCTGCCGACCGCGGCGAGCCGGTGCCGGGCTTCCGGGTCGAGGCCCTGAACCGGGCCTTCTCCAACGCCTCCGACACGGTCCGCGCCATCGCCCTGGTCGCCGCCCGCCACGATCCATGGCGGCGTTCCGGCCCGCCGCATGCGGAGATGCAGCTGCGCGTGCTTGGTGCCGCTCTCTCGGCGGCGGCGGCCCTCGAACTATACGACAGCTATCTCGACTGCGGCGCCCTCTTGGCGACCCATCCGCAGGTGCGCAAGATCATCGACCGCGGGGATGCCGGCTTCGGTGCCGTGGGTGGGCAACTCGGCGGGCTGACGCGTGACTACCTGGATCTGGCGCGGCGCTACCGCACGCATGACACCATGGTCTTCCTCGACCGGCATCGCGAGTTGGTCGAGGCCGATGATCCCCACTTCGCCTGGCTGCGCGAACGCTTCGCCGCCAGTCCCAGCTCCCGCACCCTGCGCGCGCATTGGCTGGTGCCGCTGGGCGAGTTCGCCGGTGAGACCGTGCATCTGGTCGAGAACGATCTGCGCAACCTCGGCGACGTCGCGATGGGCGGCGCTTCGCAAGGCTTCGGCAATGCTGTCGGTGTGGTGCAGTTCCGGAGTGGCAAGCTGTACGGCGATCCTACGGTCGAGGTTGCCCTGGCCACCGTCCTGCGGCCTGGGGACATCCTGCTGGAGAAGACGCCGTTCCGGCTGACCGATCGGTTCATCCCCGGGCATTGGGGCCATGCCGCGATCTGGCTGGGCAGCGAGGCCGAGGTCCGCGCAATGCTCGGCGACGACCCGCTGCTGGCGGCGCATGCGCGTGAGCTTGCCATCGGCGCGGGCGTCTGCGAGGCCCTGCGCGACGGCGTGCAACTGAATCCGCTGACGCACTTCCTCGATGTCGATGATGTGGCGGTCTTGCGCTGCCGGTTGTCGGAACCGGATCTGGCCGAGCACCTGCGCCGCAGCCTGCGCCAGTTGGGCAAGGCCTACGACTTCAATTTCGACGTCGAGACCGCCGACCGCATCGTCTGCTCGGAATTGGTCTATCAGGTCTTCACTGGCATCACCTGGCCGACCAGCAAGGCGCTGGGACGGGCGACCATCAGTCCGGATCAGATCGCGCGGAGGGCGTTGCCCGGCGGGCCGTTGGAGGTGGTGGAGTTGTGGCACGACGGGCAGCGGGTTGAGGGGGATAGGGTTGCGGTGATGGAGAAGTTGATCGGGCAGTAAGGGGTTGCTTGCACGGGGCGGCGTTCCGCTCCTTCCGTGCTGCGTGTCTGGCACTAACCTGCTTGGTGCATGTCTATCGACCATGATCCGCGCCGACGGGAATTCCTCCGTCAGGTCGCTGCCTTCACCGCCGGGGCGCTGCTGGTGCCGCCGCTGCTGGATATCGGGGCCTCAGCGGCGGAGCCGCCGCCTGCGCCGGTCGATCGGCGTCCGCTGCTGGCCGTGGCCAGCGGCAAGGACTGGGCGGCATTGCCCGGACGGGCGTTGACCGTG
>JBBREK010000062.1:0-18956 GCA_038203025.1 Planctomycetota bacterium | reverse complement strand
CCCCCCGTAGCCGCTTCAGGATCGACGCCAGCGCGTTGATCGCCTTGCCCAACCCCTCACTGCTTCACCCCGTGTCGAAACCACGCGCACGGACGGGGCGATGCACACGTCGGCACGGGCTGAAGCAGCGCTATTCATTGGCTGCGCCAAGACACCGGCAATCGACGCGCTCGCCGCCCGCGGCACGACCTTCACCCACGCCTATGCCCAACAGGCGGTGTGCGCGCCGTCGCGCAACACCTTCCTCACCGGGCGCCGGCCGGAGACCCTGGGTATCTACGACATGGGCACCTTCTTCCGCGACCGCCCGGCCGGCGCGGCGGTGACCACCCTGCCGCAGGCCTTCATGGCGGCCGGCTACCACACCGAGTCGCTGGGTAAGGTCTTCCACGTCGGCCATGGCAACCATGACGATCCGGCCTCGTGGTCGGTGCCGAGCTGGCGCCCCAAAGGCGTTGGCCAGCGGCTGCAATCCGATGGACCGCAACCGCCGCCCGGCGTGGCCCTCAGCGATGGCCGCGGCGAGGGTGGAAAGACGCTGCTGCACCCGTGGGGCTGGCCTGACGAGCCGGATGCCGCCTTCACCGACGCGGCGCTTGCCGACCAGGCGGTGCTCCGGCTGCAGGCCCTGGCCACCGGCGGGCCGTTCTTCCTCGCCGTCGGCTTCGCCAAGCCGTACCTGCCATTCATCGTCCCGAAGCGCTGGTTGGGGCGACCATGGCTGGCACCTCGGCGACCACGGCCTGTGGTGCAAGCACACGAACTTCGAGGAGGCGACGCATCTGCCGCTGATCATCAGCGCGCCCGGTCTGAGTCCGGGCCAGCTGGTCGCGACGGTGGCGGAGAGCGTCTCCTGCTACGCCACCCTGTGCGAGCTCGCCGGCCTGCCGGCACCGAGCACCGACGGCGTCTCGCTGGCGCCGCTGCTGCGCGATCCGCAGACGCCGATCGCAGGCGAGGCGGTCAGCGCCTTCCCGCGCCGGGTCGATGGCGTCGATGTGCTCGGACGTTCGCTGCGCAACGCCCGCTTCCGCTATGTCGAATGGCGGCGCCAGGACACCGGCGCGGTGCTCGCCCGCGAGCTCTACGACTACACCGCCGACCCGGCGGAGACCGCCAACCTGGTCAGCGATCCGGCCCAGGCGCCGGTCGTCGCTGGGCTCGCCGCCCGTCTCTCCGCCACCTGGCCTGCCGGCGGGGTGACGGTGGACGATCGCTGAGCGCGCATCAGGGGTCCCGCACCAGCGGAGCCCAGCCGGTCTGGGCGGGCGGGTGCTGGGTGACGATGCGATCGCGACGGTCGCGCAGTCGGATCAGGGCGGCCTGGGCCTCGGGGCCGGGATCGGCGCTGCGGTCGTGGCACTGGTCGGGATCGCTGGGCAGGTGCCACAGGCGCTCTTCGTACCACGGCGCGTCGTCGTCGTTGCCGTGGCCGGGCCGGCGGTGGTGGCGGGCGTAGACCCACTCGCGCTCGGCGACCAGTTGCCAGGTCCACGGTTCGTAGCCGCTGGCGTCGTGCCAGGCGCGGTCGGACTCGCTCCACGCCGCACTGCGCACGCCGGCCGCCTCGCCGCGCAGCACCGGCAGCAGCGAGCGGCCGGGCAGGCGGTCGTGGTAACTGGGCCAACCGTCACCGCCCAGCGCCTGGTGCTGGTCGAGACCGGCGGCGTCGATGATGGTCGCGGTCAGGTCGGTCAGCTCGACCGGCTCATCGCAGCGCAGTCCGGCGGTGCCGTCGGGATGGCGGATGGCCAGCGGGATGCGCGCACTCTGCCAGTAGGGCAAGGCCTTCTGTAGGTGGCCGTGGTCGCCGAGCATCTCGCCGTGGTCGGCGGTGAAGGCGACCATGGTGCTGCTGGCCAGACCGAGGCTGTCGAGGCGGTCGAGCACGCGGCCGACTTGCTCATCAATGCCGTCGATCATCGCGGCGTAGGCCCGGCGCAGGTCGATCAGCGCCGCGCGCGTTGCGGCATCCGGGTCGTAGGCGGCGAACGGCTGGTCGCGGGGCTCGTCGGCATGCGCGGCGAGATGGCGCGGCAGCGGATCGTAGGGCTCGTGCGGTCCGCACAGCGACAGGAACAGGGCCCACGGTTTGCCCTGGGCATGCAGGCCGTCGAGCCTCTCCAGACCGACATCGGTGGTGGCGCGGTCGATCTGCAACTCCTCCGGCAACGGCCAGGGTTGCACCACATCGACCTTGCCCGGCGTGACCGTCCACTGATGGCCGCGGCAGCGGGCGAGGTGCTCGCGGTAGGCCGGCCACAGCCCGTCCGCCTCCAGTCGCGCGCGCCAGTCGCAGCGGTCGCGCTGGCACAGCGTCTTGCCGGCCGCCTCCCACATCTCGTCCCAGCCGTAGAGGCCGACGAGGTCCTTGCGTGCCGCCACCGGGTGGTCGCCGGGGCGACGGCCGAACCAGTCCCAGCCCTGCCACCAGTGCCCCTTGCCGACCATGGCGGTGCGGTAGCCGGCCGCCTGCAGGGCGCGCGGCCAGGTTGGATGCTGCGGCGAGAGGTCGCCCGACATCGTGGTCAGGCCGATCTGGCTGCTGTACTTGCCGGTCAGCAGCGCGGCGCGCGCCGGCTGGCAGATCGGATTGGGCGTCCAGCAGGCGCTGAAGGCGGTGCCGGCGGCGATGCGGTCAAGCTGTGGCGTCGCCAGGCGCGAGGTCGCGGACCAGCCGACATGGTCGGCGCGGAATTGGTCGGTCATGATCACCAGCACGTTGGGCGGTCGCGGCATGGCGGGGCTCCTGCATCTGCCACGGTGTAGCCGTGTGACCGGGTGCAACCGCAGGACTCAGCCGTGTGCGGCCAGCGGATCGCCCAGCCGGCGTTGTTCGGCCAGCATCTCCAGGCGCAAGGTTCGGATCCGCTCCTGCTGGAGCGGATCGTCGATGCAGTCGTGCAGCTCCCACGGATCGCTAGCGGTGTCGAACAACTGCAGGCGGTCGGCGCCCTGGCCGTTGGCGCCGCGGTAGTAGCGGATCAGCTTCCAGCCGTCGCGCTTGAGTGCCGCCTGGCGGTCGCAGTAGACGCTGTAGACCGATGCGCGGTGCTGGCCGCCGTCGCGCAGCCGGGGCAGGAATGAACTACCGGCGAGGTCTTTCGGCGCGGCGACGCCGAGCAGTTCGCATAGCGTCGGCAGGAGGTCGTAGTTGCACAGCATGCCGTCATGCGCGGCGGCGGCAGGGACGCCGGGGCCGCGCAGGATCATCGGGATGCGTAGGGCGTGCTCGTACATGTTCTGTTTGCCGAGCAGGCCGTGCCGGCCCACCGCCAGGCCGTGGTCGCCGGTGTAGACGACGATGGTGTTGTCTGCCAGGCCCAGCCGGTCGAGCTCGGCGAGGATCCGCCCGATGTGGTGATCCATGTGCCCGATCATGGCGTGGTAGTCGGCGATCTCGCGCTGGATGCGCTCGGGCGTGCGCGGGAACGGGGCGAGCAGCTCGTCGCGGATGCGCAGCTCGCCGTTGTCGAAGGGATGCTCGGGCAGGAAGTTCGCCGGCAGTTCGATCTGCTCGGCGGGATAGCGCGCGTGCCACTCCGGCGGCGCGGTGCGCGGGTCGTGCGGGGCGGTGAAGCAGCAGCTGAGCAGAAACGGCACGTCAGCGCTCTGCCGGCCGAGGAAGCCGATGGCAGCGTCAGCGAAGACCTCGGTGCTGTGCACGCCGTAGCTGCGCCGCGTTGCGTCAGGGTAGGCGCCGCTGGGATCGTACTCGGTCAGCAGCTTGTTGAAGTGGTCGCCCATGCCGCCGAGGAAAATGCGCGAGCCGTCGGCGAAGCTGCGGTTGAAGGCGGCGTTGTCGAGATGCCACTTGCCGGTGTGGAAGGTGTTCCAGCCGGCCGCCCCCAGGCATTGGCCGAGAGTCACCGCTTCCGGCCGCAAGGTGCCGACCTCACGGTACGAGCCCAGCCCGATCGAGGTGTGGAACGGATCGCGGCCGGTGTTCAGCGCCGCCCGCGTTGGCACGCACACCGCCGGGCTGTGGCCGCCCATGATGCGCGCGTCGCAGCAGCGCGTGCCGGCCGCGGCCAGTGCATCCAGGCCCGGCGTGGCCACGCCGGGGTCGCCGGCGCAGGACATGGCGTCGTGACGGTGGTCATCGGCCATGAGCAGGACGAGGTTGGGGCGGCGGCTGGGCATGGACTGGGCTCCTACCCGGATCCTAGCCGTGCGGGGACCCTCCGGGAATGGCGGCGATGGACCTGGGTTTGGCGGAAAGTATCATTTGGCATGCGCGTTCCGGTACTTGACGACCTGCTTGACCACGTTGCTGACGGCTGGCGCCTGCGGGTCAACACCGCCTTCCATCTGACCGTCGGTCCGACCTGGGGTTTTGCCGAACGGCGCAATCACGATTGCCATCTGCTGTACGTCGAAGCGGGCGCCGGGACGTATCGTCTGGCGGGGCGCAGCCTGGCGTTGCGCGCCGGACTGCTGCTCTTCGTCGCACCGGGTCTGGCGATCACTGCGACCGCCGACCCGCGCCGGTTGCCGCGCATCGTGCCGCTGCGCTTCGATGCGGTGGCCGCGGATGGCGGCACCTGGCGCGGCCGGCCGATCGCCGTCCATGCCCAGCTGCCGGAACAGGCCGGGCGCTGTGCAGAGCTCGCGGCGCTGCACGGCGGTGGTCCGCTCGCCGAGGTGCGCCAGCACGGCCATCTGGTCGAGATCCTGGTCGCTCTGCGCGAACGCGCCGGCGGCGCCGTCGAGCCCGAGCCATCGCCGTTGGAGACCCTGTGCCGCTCGCTGCGCACGCATCCTGACCAGCGCCCGGCGATCGCCGCCCTGGCGCGGCGCGCTGGTCTGTCGGAGAAGCACTTCATCCGCGCCTTCCGCCGCCACACCGGGCTGACCCCGCATGCCTTCCTGGTGCGCGCGCGCATCGACCAGGCCGTCTTCCTCCTCGCCGAGACGACGCTGTCCGTCGCTGCCATCGCCGATCAGCTCGGATATCCCGATCAGGCGGCGTTAAGCCGCCAATTCCGCCAGGTGCGCGGCTGCGCGCCAAGCGCGTGGCGCGGCGGTCACTCCCGAAACGCGGCCGGGTTGCTGATCGCGCGATAGGCGCCGCGGTAGGTGGCGTGCTGCACGTGCAGGTCCCAGAACAGGTAGTTGGCCCCATCCTTGCCGTGGCGGTAGCCGGACGTGGAAGAACCAGAGGCGTGCTGGGGGGACAGCTGGATCCCCATCCACGGAGGGCTCCATTCCAGGCTGAGGCCGAACCAGCTGCTGTCGCCCAGCAGGATCCGATTGCTGCGTGGTCCCGGCCCCCCCATCAGGCGGAAGACCTTGTAGGTGGCGTCGACGGGGTCGTTCGAGGCCCAACTGTGCGGCAGATCGGGGGTCGTGTTCATGCCATAGCCAGGGGCATTGTGGTCGAGGATCCCGCCGGGCAGCGTGACGCCTTTCCAGGCCGGGCAGCCCCAGATGACGCTGCGCGCCTTATCGCGGATCACCACGGCCGGCGTGCCGGTCGGGGCGGAGACCTCGATGTAGTCGACGAGGAAGCCGAACCACGGCGACTGCCACGCGCCCGGGACGTTGAGGTAGCGCGGCGGTACTGCGTCTTCGTTGTCGGCGGCGTAGCCGGCGGTGGCGAGGCCGAGCTGACGCAGACTGGACTGGCAGCGGACGGAATAGGCGGCTTGCCTGACCAGGCTGATCGCGGGCAGCAGCATGGCCGCCAGCACGGCGATGATGCTGACCACCACGAGCAGCTCGATAAGCGTGAACCCATCGCGCAAGACCCTGCTGGAAGTGGCGGACTTACACATAGTGCACCGGTACAATAAAAGACAACAGCGGACCTGCAAGGGCTAGGCCAGGCCACCAGGGCTTGCCCCTCAGCGGTGGGGGCGAGCATGCCGCAGATGTCCAAGCGTACCGGTCGGCCGACCCTCGATGCCATCGCCAAGCGCACCGGCTTCGCCAAAGCCTCGGTGGGCTACATCCTGCGCGGGCAGACCGCCGCCTTCGCGCCGGCCACGGTCGCGCTGGTGCAGCAGGCCGCCGCCGAACTGGGCTACCGGCCCAACAGCGCCGCCCGCGCCATGGCGACGCGACGTTTTGGCCAGGTCGGCCTGCTGCTCAGCGCCGGATTGCGGCGCAGTCTGGTCGGTCATGAACAGCTCATCGCCCTGGCCGAGCGTCTCGCTGCCCATCACCTGACCCTGGCTCTGTCGGCGTGCGATGACGCCCGGCTGACCGATGCGACCTACGTGCCCAACATCTTGCGTGAACTGATGGTGGATGGGCTGATCTCGGCCTACAGCTATCAGGTGCCACCCGGCATGAGTGAGTTGATCGAGCGTCATCGGCTGCCCTGCGTCTGGCTGAATCTGCGGCGCGAGGCCGACGCGGTGCATCCGGACGATGTTGGTGCGGCGCGGGCCGCGACGGAACGCCTGCTGCTCCTTGGTCATCGCGCCATCGCCTACCTCGACTACGACATTGGTCTGGCCACGCCGGAGATCTACCGTCACTACAGCATGGCCGACCGCCTCACCGGCTACAGTGCTGCGATGACCGCCGCAGGACTGGCGCCGCGTCGGATCGCCGCCAACGACCGGGTCGCCGAGGAACGACGTCTCGACGCCTGCCGGGCCTGGATGCGCGAACCCGACCGTCCCACCGCCGTGCTCGCCTACGGCGCGGTGACGGCGCGCAGCGTGATCGCCGCCGCCCTGGCCGAGGGCCTGCGCCTGCCCGCCGATCTCTCGCTGGTCACCTTCGGTAATGCGCCGGTGGTCGATCTTGGCGTGGCGGTCGAGACCATGGTCATCGATGACGGGACGATCGCCGCCAACGCCGTGGACATGCTGATGCAACGCATCGCCAGTCCGCAGGTGCCGAGGCCGTCGATCGCGGTGCCGATGCGTCTGGCCGAGGGCCATAGCACGGCCCCAATCGCCTGATACCCGCGCGAACCGCGCATCACGAACCCCGGTCACAACCAAACCAGGGCCGCGTTCCTAGATTGACTGCACCGGTGCAACCAACACACTGCGTACAACCAAAGGACCCAGTCATGCCCTTCCCGCCTCGGCTCGCCGCGCCCCTCCTCCTCCCGCTGCTCACGGTCGCTTTGGCCGGGGCGGCTGACGACCTGCGGCTGGCGGCAATCACGCAACGCCTTGCCGGCGCAGACTGGGAACAGGTCTGGCAGGGGACGCCTGATGGGCCGAAGGCGGGGTTTGCGCATGACGTCGAGGTCTTCCACAGCGCTCCCGATAGTCTGCGGCTGATCGTCCCGGCCGGGGCTGGTCCGGCGAACAGCCGGGTGGTGCTGTGCGGTGCAGAGGACCAGGTCGGCGCCGGCGAACTGCGACTGAGTGGAATGGTGCGTCTGGATGGCGGCGAGGATCTTATCGCCATCGTCTCGGTGCACGGCTTCGACGCCGACTGGAAGCGCAGCCCAGATCAGCAACTGGCGGTGTTCGGCCAAGGCGCTGCGCGTGGCGCCTGGGTCCCGTTTAGCGGGACGGCCACCCTGCCGGCTGGACTCAATCAGGTGGTGCTGCAGCTCGCCGTGGTCAAAGGGTCCGGCACCGTCCGCCTCGATGACCTGGCCGTCATCGCGCTGCCCTCTGCCCGCTGACCTGACCGGACACCCTCTGCAGGAGTCAAGCATGCGCGTCGTGATCTTCACCATATCTCTGTTGCTGACCGCCGCGCTGCCAGCGGGCGAATCGGCGGCTGTGGTGACCCCGGGTCTATGGTTCAGGTCTGATCCCGGCGCAAGTGGCTGGCGCGAGGCCGGCTGGCGCGAGCCGTGGAATCAGCACGGGCACATGCAGGTGCGCAAGGCGGACGAGGCGGGGCAGGTCCTGGCCATCCAGGTCGACGCCAAGGCCGAGGCGAAACTCAGCGCCGTACCCGGCGCCAAGAAGGACGGACTGCCGCTGGGGGCGCAGTGGGTTTATCGCATCACCTGCGAGACCCGTGCGGTTGGCCAGATCGAGGCGGTGAGCCTGATCCTGCGCCGGCGCAGCAATCCCTATACCCATGCCGGCAGCGACAGCTTCCCGGTGAGCAAGACGTGGACCGTGTTGACCACCCAGATCCGTCCAGCAGTCGACGACGATGATTCCGAGCTGATCCTTACGCTCAAAGGGGTCGGCAGCTACGAGCTGCGCTGGCTGACCGTCACTCGTCAGGCGGCCTACGAGCTGCCGTCGGCCGGCGCGGGCCCGGCGCGCGGCGAACTGCTCGCCAATCACGACTTCGCCCTCGAGGGTCGCGGTTGGAGTTACGGCGTGCCGGAATGGGGTGGCAATCCGCAGCGGCTGCAAGCGCTGCCGGCCGAGCAGCGTCCGGGATTTCTGCCGGTGCCGGACACCGCGCGACAGCGCTTCATGGCCGGGTCCGGCATCTTCGGCTTCCTGACCTACGCCCAGCCGCTGCGTCTGCGCCTGGGGCGGGAGTACCTGCTGCGTGTCGAGGGCGATGGCGCACCCGGCGACGCCTACTTCTGGATCGCCCGGCCCGGCCAGAACATCGACATCATCCGCAAGCTGCCGCTGGTCTTCCGGGACGGCGTCGCCGCAGGCGTCTACCGCCACGAGGTCCCGACGCATGGCACCCTGTCGGAACGCGCCATGTCGGTCTACGTCCGCGTCGAGCACTTCGGCAAGGCCCCGCTGCAGCTCCGTTCGATCAGTCTGGTCGAAGTCGATGCGCAGCAGGATGTGGTGCCATCAGCTCCGCCCTGCTCGGCGGTCACGATCGAGGGCCTCGACCCGCAACTGCGCGCGGTGGCACCTCGCGGGACGACGCTGCGCGCCCAGCTGCACGCCAGCGGTCTGGCCGGTCCGCAGGAGGCGTCGCTTGAACTGGCGGATGCGGCTGGTGGCGCGTCACGTCGACTGCCGGTCCAGCTCCAGCCCGACGCCGAGGGCAACGCGCAGGCCGTCCTCGCCCTGCCGGACCTGCCGTCGGGCTGGTACGAGGCCACGCTGCGCCTGGCCTCGCCGCAGGCTCTGACCCTGCCCGACCGCTTCGCCGTGGTGCCGGTCCGGCCGGTTGGGCTGCAGCCGCGTGGGTTCCTTGGCGCGCACATGACCTCGAATGATGCCGAACACATCCCATTCCTTGCTGGACTGGGCATCGGCCATGCCCGCTGCTTCGAGTTCGCTTGGCCGACGGTCGAAAAGGAGCAGGGCGTCGACACGTTCCCCGCCGCCGTGCTGGCGCGCTACCACGAGGCCAAGGTCGCCGGCATGATTATTCTCAATGGTTCCCCGCTGTGGGCGAGCAGCGCCCCGGAAGCGGTGCGCAATGACGCCAAGCGCCAAGCGTGGGATCAGGACCACTGGAGTCACTATCCGCCGGACTCTGACGAGGCCTGGGCCGGCTACGTGCGCAGCGTGGTACGGCGTGGCCGGGCGGCCGGGGTCGACGCCTACGAGGTGTGGAACGAACCCAACGGCTACTTCATGCGCTTCAATCCGCAGCGAGACGCCTCGCAGGCAGCTGCCTACGTGCGGCTGCTCCGTGTCGCCTATGCGGCGGTGAAGGCCGAGGACCCGCAGGCAGTGGTGGTTGCCGGCGCTACCGCCGGGCAGGCGATGGATTTCTTCCGCCAGGCCTTTGCCCTCGGTCTGAACGACCATTGCGATGCGATCTCTTATCATGCCTACGGCGAGATCGGGCGCGAGATGTTTGGAGCTGCCACATTCACCCCGACGGTTGCGGACTACCGGGCGTTGATGACGGAGCGCGGAGCGGTCAAGCCGATCTGGGACAGCGAGTCGGGGACCTCGATCCCCGATGGACCTGAAGGTCTGGACGCCTCGCTGACCCTGCTGCAGGGCCTGGTCGCCCGTGAGGCGGCGGGCCTTGCCCGTTGGTACATCTACAGTGCGGAGCAGCGGCATTTCCCCGGCCAGAGCAACTTCCACATGGTCATCGGTTTCGACGGCCGGCCGCTGGTCTCGGTGCCGCTGCTGGCGGTCTATGCCAGCCTGTTGGCCGAGGCGACGTTTAGCGCCGCGGTGGACGCCGGCGAGCGGGTGAGGCTCTACCGGTTCACCAGACCCGATGGGGAGACGGTGCTGATCGGTTGGCAGCAGCGGGCCGAGGCGGTGGTGCGGGTGAACGTCCCCGGCCTGACCGGGACGGTGCTCGACGCCTTCGGGCGACGGATCGCCGAGGTCGAAGACGGCGCCGTCGAACTGACCACGCGGCCCCGCTGGATCGTCGCCCCCGCCGGCCTCCGCCGCCTGGTCGCGCCATGACCACCGACGCCTGGCGCAAGCTGCTGGCTGGTGATGGTCTACCGCTGCTGATCGGCAGCTTCGGCGCCGCCGAGGCGGCGGAGGTGCACGCCTGTTCCGGCGCCTGGCCTGGTCTGCTCGGTGCCGAATACTGCCGGGGTTATGGCATCCACGAACTGGATGAGGTCGCGCAGGCGATCGATTGGCGCGGTCAGAATCCGGCCCTGGTCGCCCACGCCGGCGCCGGCGGCGTGGGGCGCGTGCTCAGCCATCTGCCCAATCCGTGCCGGCCCCGTCTCGGCGGGCTGCGCGACCAGGACGCGGCGATCGCCGCCATCCTCGCCGAGGGCACTCCCGAACGTGCGCGCTGGCAGGCGCTGGTCGACGCGATCGCCGATGGCTTTGACGATCTCGCGGCGCAAGACGCGACGGTGATCTACGGACCGCTGCATGAGATGAACTGCCGCGGCTTCTGGTGGGGGGCGGCGGGGCTGCGCACCCCGCACCTGTTTCGCGCCCTGTGGCGCGACCTGCACGATCACATCGCGCTCCGCCGCGGCTGCCGCAACGTGTTGTGGCTCTACGCTCCGCTGGCCAACGACAACGACCCGATCGTCGAGGAGATGTATCCGGGGGACGACGTCGTCGATCTGGTCGGCCTCGACGTCTACGCCGCCAGCCTGGTGCCGTACACGCCGCAATACCGTACCATGCAGGGATACGGCAAGCCGTTCATGCTCAGCGAATACGGACCGATGGCGTGGAATGTGCCGGAGCACGAGCCCAGCGGTTACGACTGCCTGACCCTGCTCGACGAGGTCGCCAGTCATTGGCCGGCGACCCGCGCCTGCATGTTCTGGGGCGGCCACTTTGGCGCCGCCCGTCAGCAGCGCTGCCGCGAGTTGATGGACGATCCGCGCGCCTGCGATCGCCAGTGGTTGCAGGAGCGGCTCAGCCCCGCGCCAGCAGGTCAAGCGGGCAGTCATCGCTGAGCACCGGCAGCTCGATCATGCGGCCGGCGGCGGCGCTGTGCAGCAGGCCGAGCAGGCAGTCGAGGCCGCGCACCGCCTCGGTGCCGTCGACCAGGCAGGGCCGGCCGGCGCGTACACAGGCCAGCCAGTCGGGCAGCAGGCGATCGTAGAACAGGTTGAAGCGGTGGTTGTCGTGGTGGAAGTGCTCGATCAGTGCCGGGTTTTCCACCGTCGCGCCGTCGCGGTAGCGGGCCCTGTAGACCGAGCGCGCTCCGGCCGGCCGGCTGACGTGCAGCTCGATGAAGCCGTCGCTGCCGTCGATGCGGATCAGCGGACTGCGTCCGGGCAGGTGCGCGCCAGCCTCGACCACCAGCCGTGCGCCGGAGGCGAAGTGGACGGTGCCGACCAGCTGGCCGTCCTCGGGCAGGCCGAGGTGCTGCGCCCCGGGGTTCATCGTCGTGGCGGCGAAGGCCCGCACTGGCGTATCCTCGGGCAGGGCGCACAGCGCCGCGTCGATCAGGTGCGACCCGAAGTCGAGCAGGTTGGCGCAGGGCTGCGTGACGGTGGCCTGCAGCACGCTGCCGATGCGCCCCTCGGCCACCGCCTCGCGCATCCACGTCACCACCTGGCCGTAGCGGCGCTGGTGATCGACCACCAGGCTGGCACCGCGGGCCTGGGCCGCCGCCAACATGCGCCGGGCGCTGTTGGTGCTGACCGCCAGCGGCTTCTCCACCCACAGGTGCGTGGCGCCGGATTCCAGCGCCGCCATCACCATGGCCTCGCGGTCGCGCGGATAGGCGCAGATGCTGACCAGGGCCGGGCGCTCGCGGGCGAGCAGGTCGCGGTAGTCGGCGTAGGTCGCCACGCCGGGGAACTCGCGGACGAAGCCGTCGCGGTTGGCCTGGCTGCGCGCGCAGCCGGCGGTGTTGCGCAGCGCCCAGGCGTGGGCGTAGGCGATGGAGTTGCAGCCGCCCTTGCTCGGGTTGTTCGGACCGATGCCGATAATGGCGCAGCGCAGGTCGCTCACGGGTTGCTCCAGTCGACGACCACCGAGAACAGCCGGTCGGGCTGGTCACGTAGCAGCGGGTACAGCGTCGGCGCCTCTTCGACCGGAACGACGCGGTCGATGAAGCCGGCGGCGACGAGGTCGCCGCGGCGGATGTGTTCGACGACGGCGGCGCGGTCCTCGGCGTTGCGATCCATCGGAGTGATCAGGACGACGCCTTCGCCGGGAAAGAAGCCGTGGGGTTCGACCGACGTCGGTTCGAGGTAATTGGCCTGGCAGACCAGGCGCGGCCAGCGCCCGAGGGCGGTGGTCACCGGATCGCGGAAGGCGCCGGGGGTGCGGCGCAGCAGGCGTGCTGCCATCGCCAGGGTCGCCGGCTTGCCGGCGCTGTCGACGACGATGTCGGCGCCGCCGTCTGGGCAGAGGGCGCGGATGCGTTCCTCGGCGTCGGCGTCCCGCGCGTCGATGGCGAAGGCGGCGCCGTTGGCCAGGGCGCGCTGCAGCCGGCTCGGCGCCACGTCGACGACGATGACGCGTGCGCCATGCATGCCGTGCCAGGCGACGCTGAACGCCCCGATCGCCCCCTGGCCGATCACCACCACGGTCTCGCCGCGGCGCGGGGCCGACAGCAGGCAGCCGCGCAGGCTGATGGCGGCCAGTTCGGTGAGGCTGTAGGGCAGCAGGTCGCAGCCGACCGGCAGGCGCATCGGCTTGGTCGACATCGGCACAAGATGGTGCGAGACGTGGCCGCCCCAGTGGCTGTTGATGCCGGGCGGGATCGACCCCTCGGCGCAGTCCGGGGTATAGCTGAGCAGATCGCCGGGCCGCCAGCCGGGGCAGCGCGCTCCGGCGGCGATCACCTCGCCGACGGCGCACGAGCCGGGGATCAGCGGGAAGCGTCCGGCGGCCCCGTAGTGGCCGGCGAGCACGCGGCATTCGGTGCCGGGCGAGACGAAGGTATAGCGCGTGCGCACCAGCAGATGGTCGTCGCGCATTGGTGGCAGGGTGAAGCGGCCGAGGGCCACCTGGCCGGGGGCGGGGAAGGTGATGGCGGTGACGTGGTCGGGGATCATGGCTGTTCCGTGGATCGGTCGTCCAGTATAGCAAATCCGCGGTATCGTCGCTTCCCAGCTTCTACCTGGATGCCAAAATCCGGCTGTGCCCCAGCTGCCGTCCGCTCTTGCCTGGTTCGCCGCCCATCGCCTGCGGCTGGTTACCGGCTTCGTCCATCCCGTGCCCGTCGGGCGCTGCCGCTTCCATCGTCACGACCACATCGAGCTGGTCCTGCACCGCAGCGGCCACGGTACCAGCCGGGTGGCGAGCGGGGCAGAGCTGCCCTTCACCGCCGGTCAGGCGACGCTCTATCCGGCCGGCGCGCTGCATGACCAGGACAACCGCGCGAGCGGCGAGGATCTCTGCCTGCATCTCGATGCCGGGGCGCGGTCACCGGTTGTGCTAGGCCAGGCCAGCGTGTTGGCGGTGACTCTCGCGCAGGCCGGCGAGCTGGCGGCGCTGGCCACCGCCGCCCCTGATCGAGATGCGCCGGCCGGTCGCCTGGCCCTCGACCTGCGCGCCACCGCCGTGGCGCTGGGACTGCTCGCCGCCGCCACCGGTGACGCCGTGGTGGTGTCGGGCGCCGGTCGCGCCGGACTGGCTGCGCGTTATCTCGCCGAGCACCTCACCACGGTCGGACGTCTGTCCGAGGTGGCGCGCTACGTCGGCCTGAGCGAGGACCGCCTGCGCCACGTCTTCACCGCCGAGCACGGCGTCGGTCCGCTCGCATATCTCAGCCGCCTGCGCTGCGAGCATGCCTGCACCTTGCTGCGCCGTACCGACCTGCCGCTGGCGGCGGTGGCGCGGGCCTGCGGCTTCGCCACCGCCCGCTACCTGTGCGCGGTGTTCCGTCGCCGCTACGGCTGCCCACCGGGGGAGTGGCGACTGCGCGTGTAGCACTCTGAGGAACGCTGGTGATAGCGCTTCCACGCGCTGCCGTCCGACTATGCCTCGGTCCATGATCCCGCACGGACCCGCCTTCGGCCGCACCGCCGACTTCCACGCCCACCACTCGCCCGTCGGAGCGCTGTCCAGCCTGACCGCCGGCCGCTTCTTCGGCAACAGCGGGCCGGGCTGCGAGATCGGCAAGGCCGGCGCCGGTGGCCTGATGCTCGGCTGGGCCGAGGCCGGCGGCACGGCGATCCGCCTGCTGCCGCTCTATCCGATGTCGGCCAGCGACCGCGAGCGCTACGTGCGCGGCGATGGCGGGGGCGCCTCGGCACTGAAGCTGTTCGCTCCCGAGGAGGTGCGCCGTCACTACGGCTGGGCCACCGACCGCTGGAGCGCCGGCGATCTCACCGCCAGCATTCTCACCCCGGTGGAGGTGCTGCCCGATCCGGCCACCGCCACGCTGGCTGCGGCGCGCGATGCCTTCGTCCCCGCCGTGCTGGTGCAGGTGACGGTGGCCAACCCCGGACCGACGCCGCGCGAAGCGGTGTTCGCGATCAACCTGCCCGAGCACAAGTGGTTGCCGACCGATGCTCTGGCCGGGATGCAGAGCCGCGCCGGCTGCTCGTTCGCCACTGACGCCGCTGACGCCCACGTCTTCTCCGCCTTCGACCTGGAAAGCGCGCTGAAGCGGAAGTGGCCGCACCAGCCGCGCTTCGGCCTGGCGGGGATGGCCGGGTTGTGCGTGCCGGTGGCGCCGGGCGAGACCCGTACCCTGACCGTCGCGGTGGCCTTCTGGCGGCCGGGCATCGTCACCGCCGGTCGCGCCATGTCGTACTGGTACACCCGGCTGTTCAGCGGCCCCGAGGATGTGCTGACCCACGCGTTGGCGCGCTCGGCCGCCACCACGGCCAATTGCGCGCGCAAGGACGCCGAGCTGGCCGTCTCCGGCCTTAGCGAAGAACGTCAGTTCATCATCGCGCACGCCACCCGCGGCTATCATGCCTCGACCCAGTTGCTCGACGACGGCGGCCGCCCGCGCTGGGTGGTCAACGAGGGCGAGTACCTGATGCTCAACACCTTCGACCTGACCGTCGACATGGCCTTCCAGGAGCTGCGCTTCAGCCCCTGGGCGCTGGCCAACGTCCTCGAACAGTTCGCCGGTGAATACCGTTACGTCTCGCAGGTCTACGATCCGGCCGAGCCGCAGAAGCTGCTGCCGGGCGGCGTCGCCTTCTGCCACGACATGGGCGTGTCGAACACGTGGAGTGCCGACGGCCGCAGCAGCTACGAGTGCGATGGCCTCGACCGTCTCTGCTTCTCGCACATGAGCTGCGAGCAGCTGACCAACTGGACGCTGTGCGCCGGCCTGTACTGGGCCAAGACCAAGGACGCCGGCTTCCTTGCCCGTCACCAGGGCTTGCTGGTCGAGTGCCAGCGCAGCCTGCTCAATCGCGACCATCCGGTGGTGGAGAAGCGCCGTGGCTTCATGCAGTGCGAGGACGAGCGCTGCCGCGGCGGCGGCGAGATCACCACCTACGACAGCCTCGACCACAGCCTCGGTCAGAGCCGCGCCAACGGCTACCTCGCCGGCAAGATGTGGGCCGGGCACCTCGCCATCGCCGCGATGCTGGAAGCCGCCGGCCGCCCCGAGGCCGCGATCTCGATCGCCGCCGCGGCGCAGATCGCCGCTGCCATCGCCGCCTCGGCTGATCCCGCGACCGGCATCATGCCGTCGCTGCTCAACGATGCCAAGACGGCGCCGATCATCCCGGCGATCGAGGCCCTGGCCTATCCGTGGGAGATGGGTCTGCAGGACGCCTGCCGCGAGCGTGGTCCTTACGGCGCCATGATCACGGCGCTGAAGCGCCACCTACGCGCCATCCTCAAGGAGGGGGTGTGCGTCTACGGCGACGGCGGCTGGAAGCTGTCGGCCAGCGCCGACAACTCGTGGGCGTCGAAGATCCACCTCTGCCAGTTCGTCGCCGAGCGCGTGCTGGAGGTGCGTCAGGAGCCCGCCGCCACCGCCAAGGCCGACCGCGCCCACGCCGACTGGCAGCGCGTCGGCGCCGCCGATCACGCCGTCTCCGACCAGTTCACCTCGGGCGTGGCCAAAGGCAGTCTGTATTACCCGCGCATCGTCACCAGCGTGCTCTGGCTGCCCGGCCGCTGACGCCGATTGGTGGCGGGGATCGACATGCCCCGACCGTGCCAGGGCATGGCGCGGCCGGGTTGGCACCGGCATGCTGCACGTATGGACATCGCTCAGCTCCGCCGCCGCGCCGCCCAGCCCTGGGCCGCGCCGATCGTCGCCGCGTTGCGCGTCCGGGTTGCCGAGGCGCTGGTGCGCGGGGTGCGTATCCCGGCTGCCGACGAGCTGGCCGGCTGGGCGCATGACTTCACCTGCAGCCGCTGCGCTGTGCGCCTGCCCTTCCGCTGGGACATGCCCGGGCCGTTCACCTGCACGGCGTGCGGCAACGTCGATGACGGGCCGCAGCACCGCGAGGCGTGGACCTACTTCGTCAACCTTGGGCAGATCCAGGCGGCGGTCGAGGCCTGCGTCTTCGCCCAGCTGGAGGATGCGCCGGCCGCCATCGCCTACGCTCGCGAGGTCCTGCTTGGCTACGCCCGCCGCTACCAGGACTGGCCGGTGCACGGCAGCCACGCCGGCAAGGGCCGCCTGCAGGGGCAGAGCCTGTGCGAGGCGGTGTGGATGCTGCCGGCCTGCGAGGGGTTCGACCGGCTTACGGCGCTCGGCGCTCTGAGTGCCGACGAACGCCAGGAGGTGTGCCAACGCATGTTTGCGCCGGCCATCGCCCTGCTGCGGCCGCAGGTGCACCTGGTACACAACATCCACGTGTGGCTGAGCGCCGCCCTGCTCGCCCTGGGCGAGCGCTGTGGCGACGCCGACATCGCCGTCTTCGCTCGTCACCATATCGGCCACAACCTCGATCGCGGCGTGCTGCCCGACGGCTCGTGGTACGAGTGCAGCCCGCACTACCACTACTACACCTGCGAGGCGGTGATGGCGGCGGTCGACGCTTGCTGCCGACTGGGCAGCGCGCCTCCGGACGTGTCGGTGTTGGCGCGCATGATCCGCGCCCCGCTGTCCCTGCTCAAGCCAGATGGACACCTCGCCCTGGTCAATGACGGCTGGCCCGAAAATCCGATCAGCGCACGGGCTGCGTTCTACGAACAGGCCGACGATCTGGTCGGCGGCTGCGGCGACGTCTTGGCCACGATCTATGCTGCTGGTGTCGAGCGCACCAGCCTGGCGGCCTTGCTGCACGGGCCGGAGTCGCTGCCTGCCGTTGGTCTGCAGGCGCCCGCCCTCGCCACTTGCGACGGCATCGTCACAGTGCGGCGCGGCGGCCTGCTGGCGCTGATCAAAGCCAATCCGCACGGCGGCGGCCACGACCACTGCGACGAACCGGCCCTCGATCTGCACCTGCTCGGCGGCACGCTGGATGCCGGCGACATGGGCAATCCCGGTTATGGCAACCCGCTGCACCAGGGTTGGTTCAAGCGCAGCGCCGCCCACAACACCGTGCTGGTCGCTGGTCGGGACCATCTGCCGGGCTCGTCACGCCTGCTTGAGGCCGAGGACCGCGGCGCCTGCACGGTGGTGCGCGTGCTCGAACCGCGCGCCGTGCCCGGCGGGGCGATCCTCCGCACCGTCGTGGTCGGCGACGGCTGGGTGCTCGATCACGTCATCGTCGAGCTCGACCGGCCGGCCGAGGTGCTGTGGCGCTTCCACGCCCGCGCCGATCTCGCCTGCGAGGCCCCGGCTCGGGCGGGCACGGTGCTCGACAACCCCCATCTGACCGACCAGCGCGAGCTGATCGCCGAGGCCTGGCTTGATGCGCTGTGGACGGCGCCGGCCGGTGGCCGCCTGGCGGTACGGCTGTGGCGGCCGAGCGGCGACGCGGTGCGCTTCGGCGCCGCCCGCGGCCCGGCGCTGCCGGCCAGCACGCATGTCGATCTGCTGACGGTGGCGGCGACCGGCCCGCGCGTGGCGTTCACCGCCTGCTTCGCCGTCGGCGTCCTGCCCCCGCTCGACCTAGCGATGGTCGATGGCGGTGTGCGCGGCGCTATCGCTGGCACAGCGATCGCCATCACCGCGGCCGGCCGGGTGGCGTAGCGCGGCCTGGGAGCGCTCAGGCGGGCCACCCACTGTCCGGATATCCAGACACTCCTGCCTGCTGCCTCGTGCCAGTCCGCCCTATACTGCCGGCGTGCAGTCCCAGCTACAGCGGTTCAGCGACGTCGAGATCGGCCAATTCCAGCGGCCGGACCCAGGCCTGGGGCAGGCCGGGCAGTGGGCCGTCGCGCAGCGGCTGGCCGTCCAGCAGCCAGCGGCCGTTGCGGTGTTCCAGCGTGGTGCTGGTCGTCGCATCCGGCCAGGGCAGGTCGGCCCCGGCCGGGCCGAGGGTCAGGGCCCCGCCGAGCAGGGCGTAGCCGCAGGCGCGGGCGTTGCGCAGGCGGCGCAGGACAAGGCCGCCGGCGACGGCGCGGATGCCCAGCAGCACCTGGCCGGCGAGGTCGAGCACCGCCTCCTCGCCCGACCCCAGCCCGTGCGGTTCGCGGCCGAGCGCGGTGCCATCGAGGCGGCTGCCGTTGGCCGAGGCGAGGTCGCGCACCGTGGCGCGGCCGTCCTGCCAGGTCAGTTCGGCATGGCGCCGGCTCAACTCCTCCAGCCCGTCGCGATGCGCCTCGACCGGATAGTTGCGCAGCGATAGGTTCAACATTCACCATTTACATACCTACACTATGAAAAAGATATTGTTGATTGACGATGACGAAGATGATCAACTTCTTTTT
>JBBREK010000061.1:0-19132 GCA_038203025.1 Planctomycetota bacterium | reverse complement strand
GGTCCGCAAAGAAGGACTTGATTCGGTGGTAGTATCTTTGTCGAGGCTCATTTTCTCCGGCGGGGCCGTCGAAAATGTGGGCGGATGGCTGCGCCATTGTATCCGCCCAACGCCACTCGGCGCCCGGTCCTCGCTGACGCTGCGGCCAGGACTGAGCCCTGGACCCCAGAACTGCGCAGCGCAACGCAGCGCAGCGCAGCGCAGCGCAGCGCAGCGCAGCGCAGGCGCCACCGGTGTCCGGTTACCAGGACACCAGTTTCAGTTGCACGGGCCGTCCGCCGGCTGCACAGTCTGCAGCGTACCAGCCATGGACGCCTTCCTCACCTCGCTGTTCGCCTTCCCCACCGCGATCTTCTCGGTCGCCATGGGCATGGCCGTGCTGTACTGGCTGCTGGTCATTATCGGCGCCTGCGACATCGATCTGCTGCATGTCGGCGACCATGATGCCTCGGCCAGCGGCAGCGACCATGACGGTCACGCCGGTACCAATCCCAATGCGGTGCTGGAGTTCCTGCGCGTCGGCCAGGTGCCGATCACCATCATCGCCAGCGTCTTCACCTTCCTCGGCTGGACCGTCTGCCTGGCGGCCTCCACCTTCGTCCGCCCAATTGTGCCCGAATGGTCGTGGTGGCTGTTCGGACTGGTCGCGCTCGTGGTTGCCCTGTTCACTGCCTTCATCGGCACGGGCGTCGCCGTGGCGCCGCTGGCCAAGGTGTTCTCGCTCGACGGCCAGCCCAGGGCCGACGACCTGATCGGCAAGATGGTCGAGGTGACCTCGACCGAGGTCTCCCCGCGCTTCGGTACCGCCCGCCATGACCGCGATAGCGGCGAGGATCTCATCCTCAACGTGCTGTGCGAGGCGCATCACGCGCTCAAGCGCGGCGATCAGGCTGTGGTTCTCGACTACGACCGCGCCGCCGGTGTCTACCGCATCGCCCCCCTGCCGCATACCCGTCCGGACTTCCTCTCCGAACCGACCAGCGAACCCGACCAGCCCGCCCCACCGACCCGTAACGTCCAGTGATCTTGGAGCCTACCATGTACTCCCGTCTCGTCCTCCCGGTTGCCGCCATCCTCCTCGGCGGACCGCTGTCAGCCGCCGAAGCCGGCGCGCAGAACTCGGCGTTCTGGGAGTTCTGGCTGCCGGTCATCGGGGTCGGCTTTCTCTGCCTGCTGTTCATCCTCATGCTGGTCAAGGCCTTCTACCGCATGGTGGATCAGGGCCAGGTACTGATCATCAACAAGCTCGGCCATGCAGAGCCGTCGGTCAGCTTCACCGGCGCGCTGGTGCTGCCAGTGATCAACCGCGCCGAGATCATGGACATCTCGGTCAAGACCATCGATGTCGACCGCAAGGGCCTCAACGGCCTGATCTGCCAGGACAACATCCGCGCCGACATCCAGGTGACCTTCTTCGTCCGCGTCAACAAGACCAGCGAGGACGCGGTGCGCGTCGCCACCACCGTCGGCGTCGCCCGCGCCTCCGACCCGAAGACGCTGGAAAATCTCTTCCAGGCCAAGTTCTCCGAAGCCCTCAAGACGGTCGGTAAGCGGCTCGACTTCATCCAGCTCTACAACGAGCGCGATCAGTTCAAAGAAGAGATCATCAAGGTTATCGGCCGCGATCTCAACGGCTACTGCCTGGAAGACGTGGCCATCGACTTCCTTGAACAGACGCCGCTGAAGCTGCTTGATCCCGACAACATCCTCGACGCCGAAGGCCGCAAGAAGATCATCGAGCTGACCTCGTCGCAGCGGATCAAGGCCAACGATATCGAACGCGAAGCGCAGAAGACGATCAAGAAGCAGGACGTCGAGGCACGCGAGGCGATCCTCTCCCTGGAACGCCAACAGGCCGAAGCCGAGGCGAAGCAGATCCGCGAGATCGGCACCAGCAAGGCGCGCGAATCCGCCGAGCAGGCCAAGGTCGAGGCCGAAGAGCACCGCCGTTCGGAAGAGACGCGCATTCAGGTCGAGCAGGAACTGGAAGTGAAGAAGCAGGTCGCCAGCCGCGAGATCGAGGTCGCAGGCAAGAACCGCGAAGGTGCCGTGATGGTTGAGAACGAGCGCATCCAGAAAGAGCGCCATCTCGAGCAGGTCGCGCGCGAGCGCGCCGTTGAACTGTCCGTGATCGAGAAGGAAAAGATCATCGCGCAGGAGCGCAAACTGATCGCTGAGGTCATCCGCGAGCGCGTCGCGGTCGAACGCACCGTCGCCGAGGAAGAAGAACGCATCAAGAGCGTCCGCCTGGTGATGGAGGCCCAGCGCAACAAAGACGCGGCCATCATCAATGCCGAGCAGCAGGCCGAACAGGTGCGCATCAAGGAGGTCAAGCTGGCCGAGGCCTCGGCCACCGCCGCCGGTTTCCACGCCAAGGAGAAGCTGGTCCTGGCCGAGGCTGATCAGGCCGCCGCCGAGAAGGAGACCCTGGCCGCCATCCGTCGCGCCGAAGGCCGGCAGGCCGAAGCCGCCGCCGACGGCCTGGCCGCCGCCAAGGTCAAGGAGGCCGACGCCATGGCCACCGAGAAGCTCGGCATGGTCGAGGCCCGGGTCATGGAATCCAAGGCCGAGGCGTCGAAGAAGCAGGGTCTGGCCCAGGTCGCCGTCGAGATGGCGCACGCCGATGCCATCGAGCGCAAGGGCGAGGCTGACGCCAGCGCGGTCGAGAACCACCTTCTCGCCGAGTCGAAGGGTCTGACCGAGAAGGCCCTGGCCATGGCCAAACTCACCGGTGAGACGCGCCTGCACGAGGAGTTCCGCATCAAGCTGGAACAGGAGGTCTCCATCAAGAAGGCGCAGATCAACGCCGAGGTCGAGATCCAGAAGAGCCGCGCCCACATCCTGGGCGAAAGCCTGGGCAAGGCCAAGATCGAGATCGTCGGCGGCGACGGCCAGTTCTTCGACCGCTTCGTCAACGCCGTGTCGATGGGCAAGCGCATCGATGCCACGGTCGACCACAGCGACGTGCTGCAGACGGTCGGCAAAGAGTACCTTACCGACGGCCGCAGCCTGCCCGAGGATCTCAAGGAGATCCTGTCTGGCGTCAGCAGCAGCGATCTCGCCAACCTCGGCATCGCCGGCGCCTTGGCCAAGGTCGCGGCAGGCAAGGACCCGACCAAGGGCCAGAAGCTGATCGACCAGGCCAAGGAACTCGGACTGCTGAAGGACTGATATGGCCGACGGCCAGGCCCAACTCGACGCCGGAACCTTCGAAGTCGTCCGCGCCCGGCTCGACGAGCAGGGCAAGGCGCTAAGCGGACTCGCCGAGCAGCTCAACGCCAGGCGACAGGAGCTGTTCGGCGGCACCGCCACGCGGCTGCTCTCCAGTGTGCGGGTACGCACCGAGAACAACTGCGTGCCGCGCGACATCATCAATGTCGGTGGCCGGCTGCTGCTCGGCTACCAGGTGTTCATGGGGCTGAAAAGCCAGATCGCCATCACCGACGTCTTCACCGAACTGCGCGATGCGGGCGGCGACATCGCCAACCTCGACCCCGAGCACCAGCCGCTGCTGCTCACCAGTGCCGGTTTCGAGAAGGATTTCCGCGAGGTCTTCCAGTACTACAAGGATGCCCGACTGCTGCAGCTGCGGCGCACCGACCGCCTGCTGCTGGCCGCCTTCCAGACCGGTTCGCGCCTGACCGACCTGCGCGTGCTGCGCTGGGCCCTGACCGGCCACGGCAACGACGAGTCGCTCAAGTACCTCGACAACCAGGGCGAGCGCGACTACGTCTTCCCGGTCGGCCACGACTTCACGTGGACGCGGACGACGCGCGATCAGCACGTCCAGGGGACGCACCCGCACATCAACATCGGCGACGAGATCTTCGTCGAATGCGTCGGCGGCGACCTGACGGTCAAGCTCGAGGACAACACCAGCAAGGGCAATGGCATCTTCGCCGAGCCAGTCGATGACGCGACCCAGGGCCTTGACGACGCTGAGATCTGGTACGCCGTCCTGCCCGCCTGCATTCTGCTGAAGATCAAGCCGTACCGCGAGGACACCTACCGCTACATCGTCTTCAACCGGCAGATCCGCGAAGCCGTACGCATCGACGCCATCGGTCTGGCCTGTCAGCAGCTGCCCGAGGGGCACGGCCTGATCTTCCCCGGCGGCTACTACCTCTCGACCGGCGCCCACAAGGTCTTCCCCATCGACACCGCCGGCATGGTGTTCAAGCGCAGCTTCCGCGCCCCCAACGGCGAGGACGTCGCCTACGTCTTCTACCGCCGCGATGCCGGCTCCTACATCCTGCTGCAGTACAACCTGATCACCCGCGAGGTGGCCAGCCCGGTGGTCTGCTCGTCGTATTGCCGCCTGCCCGACGGCCGTCTGGTGGTGTTGCGTGCCGAGCCCGAGCCGACCCGCGTCCACGCCCTGCAGATCTGGCAGACCCCCTTCCTCGACGACGAGCACGCCGCTGCGACGGCGCCGCCCGCCGACGGCGAGCTGGCCAAGCTGGGCAACCGCGAGCTGGTCCGCGCCGTCTCCGACTGCCTGCACCTGGCGCGGCTGATCGGCGCCCAGCGCCCGACCCGGCAGGTTTACGAGGAACTGCTCAAGAGCATCGGCCGGGTGGTCGACACCTATCCGTGGTTGATCGGGCCCGAGGCCTTCGGCCTGCGCGCCGCCCTCGACGCCCTGCGCACCACCGCCGAGCGCATCATCGACGAGTTCGAGAAGGTGGTGGCGCTGACCGCGCAGGCCGCCGCCAAGCTGGCCGCCGCCGAGAAGGCCGCCGATGACCTGGTGCGCAGCACCGCGCTGGGCGACAAGTCGAAGATCGAGGGCTTCGTCGCCCCGCTGACCGAGGTGCGCGCCGCGCGCGGCCACGCCGAGACGCTGAAGAGCGTGCGCTACCTTGATCTCGAACGACTGGCGAAGCTTGATCAGCGCCTGGCGCGCATGTCCGACGAGCTGGCCAAGGGCGCGGTCGAGCTGCTGCTCAAGCCCGAGGCCCTGGCCGCCTGGCAGGCCGAGATCGCCGCCACCGAGGCCAGCGCCGCGTCGCTGGCGGCGGTCAGCGAAGCCAAGCCGGTGCTCGAACGCATCGACCGCGCCGCCGACGGCCTCGATCAGCTGGTCGGCATCGTCAACAGCCTGGAGTTCAGCGAGGCGGCGACACGCACCGCCGTGCTTGAAGGCATCGGTGAGACCTACGCTCAGCTCAACCGCGCCCGCGCCGTGCTCGCCGGGCGCAAGAACGAGCTGGGCTCCAAGGAGGCCGCGGCCGACTTCGCGGTTCAGGACCGCCTGCTCGCCCAGGCCCTGGCCAACGCCATCGCCCTGTGCGATTCGCCAGAGAAGTGCGACGAGTTCGCCGCCAAGCTGCAGGTCCAGGTCGAAGAGCTGGAAGGCCGCTTCGCCGACTTCGAGCAGTACGCCGCCGAGCTGGCCTCGCGCCGCATCGACGTCACCGAGCGCATCGCCTCCCGACGCCAGGCCCTGGTCGACGAGCGCAGCCGCAAGGCCGACGGCTGGCTGCGCGCCGCCGAGCGCATCCTGCAATCAGCGGCCGGCCGGGCCCTGACCTTCGCCAAGCCGGATGAGCTCAACGCCTGGTTCGGCTCCGACCCGCTGATCACCAAGATCCGCAGCATCGTCGAGGACCTGCGCGCCATTGGCGACCAAGTCAAGGCCGACGACCTCGCCGGCCGGCTGAAGGCGGTGCGCGAGGACGGCCTGCGCGCGGTACGCGACAAGAGCGAGCTGTTCGATGGCGACCAGGCCGTGCGCTTGGGCAAACACCGCTTCAGCGTCAACACCGCCCCCCTTGATCTGGTCATGCTGCCGCGGCCGACGCCGGACGGTGTGCGCATGCACTTCCACCTCACCGGCACCGACTACCTGCGCGTGGTCGAAGATGCCGGCTTCGCCGCCACCGCGCCGTTCTGGGAACTGCCGGTCGAAGGCGAGACGCCGCAGGTCTACCGCGCCGAATATCTCGCCTGGCAGGTGCTGCGCGCCGCCGAGCAGGGTGCCGAGGGCCTGAGTGTCGCCGCCCTGCGCGAGGCCGGCGACAAGCTCGGCAGCATCGTCCAGGAAGCAGCCGCCCGTCGCGTCGACCAGGGCTACGAGCGCGGCGTGCACGACGCCGACGCCACCCTGATCCTGCGCGCCCTGCTGCATCTCGCCGACACCTGCGGTCTGCTCCGCCATCCCGCCACCGCCCGGGCCCTGGCGGTGGTGGCGTGGGCCCGTTTCGCCGACCGGCCGCAGGCCGAGCGCCTGCGGCGTCAGGCCCAGTCGCTGGCGGTGGTGCGCAGCCGCTTCGGCGATGGCGCGGCGCTGGCCGGCGTAGTCACCGCCTGCGCCGAGCTGTGCCGGCCGCAGATCGCCGACGCGCCGCCGCATGTGCTGGCCCAGGCCGCCACCTACCTCGCCGAGGAGCTGGCCCAGCCCGGTCCGCTGCGCTTCGTCCGTTCTGGTGACGCCATCGAACTGGCCGCCCGCTTCGCCGACCATCAGCGCCTGCATCCGGGCGACGACGTGCTGGCCGCCGACCTGCGCGAACTCGCTGGCGACCTGCCGGCAGCTAGCCGCCTGGCCGAGGCCTGGATCGGCGCCTTCGCTCGCCGCCAGCAACCCCAGCTGGTCCACGCCATGCCCGAGGTGGTCGCCGGCCTGCTCGCCCCCGAGCAGCCGCGCGAGGACGTCTCAGCGCGCACCGCCACCACCGTCGATGGCCTGCTCGGCAGCCATCCGCGCATCGTCGAGAAGAAGCTGGAACTACGCATCGACGATCTCAGCGACCGCCTGACCGCCCTGTGCGGCACCCACGTCCCGGCCTGGCGCACCTATGCCCGCAGCCGCCGCAATCTGGTCGAGCAGGAGAAGGCACGGCTGCGCCTGGATGAGTTCCGCCCGCGCGTGCTGACCACCTTCGTGCGCAACAAGCTGATCAACGAGGTCTTCCTGCCACTGATCGGCGACAACCTGGCCAAGCAGATCGGCGCCCTCGGCGACGGCCGGCGCACCGACTTGCAGGGCATGCTGCTGCTGATCAGCCCGCCCGGCTACGGCAAGACCACGCTGATGGAGTACGTCTGCGCCGTCCTCGGCCTGGCCTTTGTCAAGGTCAACGGCCCGGCCCTCGGCAACCGGGTGCGCTCGCTCGACCCGGCCGAGGCGCCCAACGCCCAGGCCCGCCAGGAGGTCGAACGCGTCAACCTGTCGTTCGCCATGGGCAACAACGTGATGCTGTACCTGGACGACATCCAGCACTGCGATCCCGAGTTTCTGCAGAAGTTCATCAGCCTGTGCGACGGCCAGCGTAAGATCGAGGGCGTGTGGAACGGCCACACCCGCACCTTCGACCTGCGCGGCAAGAAGGTTGTGGTGGTGATGGCCGGCAACCCCTACACCGAATCGGGCGAGAAGTTCCGTATCCCCGACATGCTCGCCAACCGAGCCGACACCCACAACCTGGGTGACGCCGCCGGCTCGCACGGCGACGCCTTTGCGCTGTCCTACCTGGAGAACTGCCTGGCGGTCAATCCGGTGCTGCAGCCACTGCTGGCGCGGCCACAGGCCGACGTCCACCGTTTCGTCCGCCTGGCCGCCGGCGATGACGCCGCGCGCAGCGAGTTCGAACACCCCTACGCCGGGGCCGAGATCTCCGAGATCGGCGCCACCGTCCGCCTGCTCATGCGCGTGCAGCGCGCCCTGCTAACGGTCAACCAGACCTACATCTCGTCAGCCGCCCAGGCCGAGGAGTTCCGCACCGAACCGCCGTTCAAGTTGCAGGGTAGCTACCGCAACATGGCCAAGATCGCGGCCCGCATCGTCCCGGCGATGACCGAGGACGAGGTCGACAAGGCGATCCTGGCGCACTACCGCGCCGAAGCCCAGACCCTGACCACCGGCGCCGAGGTCAATCTGATCAAGCTGCGCCTGCTGCTTGGCTGCGCCACGCCCGAGGACCAGACGCGCTGGCGCGACATCACCGTGGTCTACAAGCGCCGCCAGGAACTGTCAGGAAAAGACGACCCGGTCAGCCAGGCGGTGGTGCAACTGGCCAAGCTCGGCGAGCGCATCGAGGCGCTGCAGTTGATGCTGGCCAGCGAAGCCGGCAAGACGCGCAGCGCCGAGGGCGAACGGCTCGAACGCCTGGTGACGCAGGCCGCTGAGGCGATCCGCGCCGCGGCGCCGAAGGTCGAGGTGGTCAACACCCTGCCGAAGTACTATGCCCAGGTCTTCGACCATCACCTGAAGGTCATTGAGACCTCGCTGGCGCCGGCGCTCGACCTGCTCGGCCGCTACGTCGGCACCAACCAGCAGACGCGCGAAAAAATGGAGGCGATCGCCGGCGATCTGCGCGCCTTGGCCGACAAACAGACCCGTATGGGCTACCGCGAAACGCCGCCCGGCACCGGACCTACCGCGCCGCTGCCTTGATCGCTGAGGCGAGGGTCGCGAAGTCGTAGGGTTTCAGCACCAAGCCATTGGCGCCGGCGGCGAGCAGGTTGTCGGCGGCGGTGTCACGGTCGTAGCCCGAGCACAGCACGACGGGCAACGCCGGGTCGAGGGCGCGCAGACGGAGGAAACAGTCCGGGCCGTTGAGCACCGGCATCACTAGGTCGAGCAGCACGCAGGAGATGGAGGCGATGCGGCCCTCCACCAGGTCCAGGGCGCGCTGGCCGTCCTCGGCCAGCAGGACCTCGTAGCCCATGCGCCCGAGCACCTCGCCGGCGAGCTGACGCACCACTGGCTCGTCCTCGACCACCAGGATGACGCCACGGCCGCTGGGAAGCGGCGACGAACCGCTCGTCCGCCTCTCGGGCTGGAGGCTGCTCAGCGGCAACAGCAGGCGGAACGCGGTGCGGCCAGGACGGCTTTCGACCCGCACCGCGCCGGCGTGCTCACGCATGGTCGCATAGACCGCGGCCAGGCCGAGGCCGGTGCCCTTACCGAGGGCCTTGGTGGTGAAGAAGGGCTCGAAGATTCGCGGCAGGATCTTGGGCGGGATCCCGGGGCCATCGTCCTCGACGCGGATCTCGACCAGGGCCTCTGCCGGCAGATCGGACTCGCCATGGTCCGGCTCCAGTCGACTCAGGACAACGGCGATGCGCCCGCCTCCGGGCAGAACGTCGCGCGCATTGAGCACCAGATTGATGATGGCGTGCTGTAGCGCCGTCGCGTCGGCCAGCACCGGCAACGCCCCGCCGCCCTGCAGGTCGATGGCGATACGACGGTCGATGGAATAGCGCATCAGGCCCACCGCCGCCCGCGCCACCGCCTCAGCATCAACCACCTTCCGCTGCAGCGGGGCCTTGCGCGCGAAAGACAGCAGGCGACCTGTCAGGTCGGCGGCGCTGGTGGCGCTGGCCTGGATCATCGCGACGTAGCTGCGTTCGGCGGCCCCTTCCGGCAGATTGCGTTCCAGCAACTGGCAGCCGCCGAGGATGCCGGTGAGCAGGTTGTTGAAGTCGTGGGCAACGCCGCCGGCGAGCTGGCCGATGGCGTCCATCTTCTGCGCCTGCTGCAGCTGGGTGTGCAGCTCCTTCTGCACCGAGATGTCGCGGCCGACGCCAATGATCGCCTGCGGACGGCCCGCGTCGTCGCGGATCAGCGTGTCCTGCCAGGAGAACCAGCGCCAGCCCTGCGGGGTCTGCGTGCGCTGCTCCATGTAGGCGGTGTAGGGTGGCCGGTAAAGTGTCTCCATCGCCACGGCGGTGGCGGCGCGGTCGTCCTCGTACACTACCGGCATGAACGACTGGCCGAGCAGCGCCGCCTGGTCGAGGCCGAAGGTGCGGCAGTAGCTCGGGCTGACGTAGATGAAACGACCCTCAAGATCGACCTTCACCACCATGTCCGACTGGTTCTCGACCAGCAGGCGGTACTCGGCCTCGCTGGCGGCCAGGGCGGCGGCGGCGGCGAGGCGCTCGGCGGTGCGTGTCTCGACCGCAGCAAGCAGGGCATTGACGCCCAGCTGCAGCTGGCCGAGCTCGTCGGCGGCGAAGGGGCCGGGCAGCCGCGCAGCCAACTCACCCTCGCGGGCCTGTTCCAGCACCGCCACGGTGCGGTGGATGCGGCGGTTGAACAGCCATTGCAGCAGCAGGATCTGGATGAGCGCGGTCAGGGCGATGCTGGCGGCGGTGGTCAGGCCATAGCGCCACGCCAGTTCGCGCTTGGCCGCCTCGGCCGGGCCGGTGGCGAGGCGCAGATACAGCCAGCCGATCAGGCGGCCGTCGTTGCTCAGCGCGGTGAGCTGGGCGAGCCGCGGCGGCTGGCCGTGACTGCGTTCAGTACGGTCATCTTTGCCCGCCAGATCAAGGCGGAACTCAAAACCATTCACCGCCTGGGCGGCCGGCCGGCCGAGCAGCGCCTGGTCGGCGGTCTCGAAGACGGAGCCGTCCTCGCGGATGATCACGGCGTCGGCGATGTCCTGGCCGATCAGCCGGCCGAGGGCCTGCGGATCGCGCACGGCGCCGAAGCGCAGCAGCCCCTGCTGCATCAGGCTGCCGGGCAGTCGAGCCTGGGTCTCGAGCTGCTCGTCGATGCGCGCGGCGTAGCGCGACACATACCACATGCCCAGGCCACCGAGGACCAACGTCTCGATGACGATGATGATGGCGCTGACCTTGAGCGCCAGGCGGCGCGTGATCGGCAGGATCGGCGTGGCGTTCATGGCGCAGCCGGATCCCAGCCAGCGATGGAGCAGAGACGCTCCCAACCCTGGTCGGCGGTGAGTTCACCGACCAGCAGGCCGCGCAGCACTTCATGGAAGGCGTTGGCCTGGACGGCGCCCTGCGGGCCGAGGGCGTAGGCCGGGTTTGCACCGCGGCTGACCCGAGAGCCGAAGCTGGCCTCCATCCCGACCATGAAGCGGTCGAAGGGGTCATCGCTGAGCACAACGCGGGCGAGGTCGCCGCGCAGGCCGGTGGGGTTCTTGGTGTAGGCGACCCAGCGTTCGGCGACGTCGGCGCTGCACCAGTGGCGCAGCAGGGCGATACCGGCCTCGCGCGCCGGCGCCCGCGCCAGCACTGCCCAGGTTGGGATGTAGCCGCCGACGGCGTGGTCGACCGGGGCGAACACCGGCAGGCGCAGCGGCTGCATGCGCGCCATGCGCCCGGCGTCGAGACCGCGCCAGTGGCTGTACATCCAGGTTCCGCCGATGAAGCACAACACGCGGTCGTCCAGCGGCAGACGGCGCGAATCCATCCACAGCAGCTCGCGGTGGTCGGGGCGCACCGGCTGCAACCGGCCGAGTTCGGCGAAGGCCCGCACCGCCTCGCGCACCGCCGCCCGCTTGGCCGGGGTGGCCGTCTCATCCATGGCCCGCCGCTGGTCGGGGAAACGCGACGCGACCAGCGACTGGAAGACGAACTGGCTGGTCAGCCAGTCCTTCGCCTCGGCGAACAGCCAGACCTCGCTGCGGCCGGCGGCGCGCGCCGCCTGCACCGCCGCGGCCAGCTTCAGGACGTCGCTCCACAGCGGCTGGTCGGGCGGCAGGGCGATGCCGAGGCTGGCGGCCAGGTCGCGGTTGATCCACAGCGCCAGATACTGGCCTTCGATGTACGGCCCGACCAGGACGCCGCCGGTCTGGGCGGCAAAGGCCGGATCTTGGACGATGAACGGCTTGTGCGCCTCCACGAAGCCGGGCTGGGCGAGAAAGTCGACCAGATGCTTCCGCCCCCAGCCCTGGTCGCCGAGGATGTCGGCGACCTGTTGGTAGATGGCGTCGTCCAACCACACCACGTCCCAGTCCGGCCGCTCGCTACGGATCTGCGCGACGATGAACTCGGCGGCGAGCCGCTTGCTGCGCACGCCCATCAGCTCCTGCGGGAAGCGCAGGTCGAGATCGATCTCCGGATGGAGGAAGGCGAACTCGCGCGCCACCTCGCGCACCAGGGTCTCGCGCCGGTCCTCGCCCAGCCAGTGCCCCATCCAGTGCAGGACCTGGCGCGGCCGGGGCGGCGCCGGCCGCTCGGCCTGCGGGGCCATCGGCGGGGGCGGCGCAGGCGTACGCAGCGCCAGCCAGCCCACGGTGGCGGCCAGCAGCAGGATTCCGATGAGGATGGCGGCACGCACGGAGCGGAGCATCCCCATCACGGCCAGCCTGTCCACGCCAGAGCCGGAGGGCTGCACGCTGGCCGCTGGGCGCAGGCGACATAGCCTTGCTACATGCTTTCCCGGATCGTCCCCCTGCTCGTGGCCTGCGCCATCCTCCACGCCGCCGAAGACGGCCCGCTGCGCGAGCTGGTCGAGCATGTGCGTGACATCGAAGCCCAGATCGAGCTGATCGAGCGCACCGCGATCACCGCCCCGGACCGGGCGGCGCTGTGGGCCGGGGCCACCCGCGGCCTGGTCGCCGCCGCTGATCCGCACGGCGCCTACCTCACCGCCGAGGAGGTGGCCATCCGTGACCTGGGCAGCGAACCAATGCGCGTCGGCCTGGGCTTCGATTGGCGCCGCGATGGCGACCACGTGCTGGTGACGCGCGTCGTACCGCGCTCGCCTGGAGCCGTCGCCGGGGTGTGCGTCGGCCAGGCGGTGCTCGCGGTCGACCACGTCACTGCAGATGAGCCGGGGCCACGCTTCGCCGAGGCCCTCGGTCGGGGCGGCGACCGCAAGCATCTGACCCTGCGCAGCCTCGATGGGGCGAGCATCGAACTGGACGTGGATCGGGGCGAACTGGCCGACGACGGCTTGGCCCTGATAGCCGAACCCGCGCCAGGTATCGTGCAGCTGCGCATCGGCCGCTTCCTCCCCGCCGCCACCGCCGAGGCGACCGCTACCGCTACCGCCCTGGCCGTACACGACGCCCTGGCCGACCGGGCCGGCTTGCGCGCGGTGATCCTCGACCTGCGCGGCTGCGCCGGCGGCAACCTGCAGGCGGCGGTGGAGATCGCGGCCGGCTGGCTGCCGGTGGGCGCCACCGTCATCGAGCAGGCGGGGACGGACCCGGCGCGCAGCCGCCGCTGGACCGCCAACAGCGCCCGCCTCCCCGACGTGCCGGTGGTGGCGCTGATCGACGACGGCACCGCCTCGGCGGCCGAGGTCCTGGCCCACGCCCTGCACCGCGAACGCGGGACGCCGCTGGTCGGCACGCCCAGCCACGGCAAGTGGTCGGTGCAGCAGCTGTTTCTCCTGCCGCAGGGCGACGCCCTGGTGCTGACCGTTGCACGGCTGATGCCGCCGGGCGGCGCGGCCCTGACGGTCCCGCTGCAACCCGACGTCACCGTGGCTCAGGAGGCGGCCGTCACCTGGCGGCGCTGGCAGGCCGAACTGGCCGGAACGACCCTGCCGGCCGACGCCCAGCTCAACCGCGCCATCGAGCTGGCCACGGCGCTCGCGCTGGCCAAACCGCGCTGATCGAGGTATGCAGCCGACGCATCGTTGACGTCGCTACGTAGCGTATGCGAGTTGTTGTCCGCTGAGCGACTTGCGGCATGCCGGTGACCTCTACGCTCTGGCCTGTTCCAGGGGGACCCTCGTGCACCAACCCGATCGCGGACCGCGTAGCGCCCTGCATAATGCGCTACCGGCCCAGTTTCTGAATGGCGGCTATCGCTACTTCACCGGCAGCCTGGCCTACGTGCTGCACCGGGTGACCGGCTTGGCCCTGATCTTCTTCATCTTCTTCCACATCCTCTCGATCACCAAGTCGCAGGCCACGCCCGAGGCCTATGACCTGATGATCCGCCGCATGCAGGAGCCCGACTTCAAGATCGGCGAGATCCTGCTCTTCGCCGGCCTACTCTATCACGGCCTCAACGGCATCCGCATCGTCCTGGTCGACTTCGCCTGGACGCGCACCACCCATCACAAGCGGTTGTGGTGGGGCATGGCCGCGCTGTGCGCCGTGCTGCTCGCCGCTGGCCTGGTGCCGCTGCTGCTGCACAGCAACGTCCAGCCCCTGCTGCAGACCGACCTCCTGCCCGGCGGAGGGCGCTGACATGGCCGAGCACTACATCTCGACGCGCGCTGGCCAGACCCAGTGGGTCATGCAACGGGTCAGCGCCATGCTGCTGCTTGGCTTCGCCGCCCTGCACTTCGGCCTGCAGCACTTCACCAGCGACGCGGTGTCCACCGGACTGACCGTCGCCACGCGCCTGAACAACCCCTACTGGCAGGCCTACTACATCGTCTTCATCGTCCTGGCGATGTACCACGGCATCAACGGCGTGGTCGGTATCGTCCGCGACTACAACCCACGCCGCGGCCTGCGCGTCGGCGGCGAGATCCTGCTGTGGTCGCTGGCTGCGTTCTTCGTCGTGCTGGGCCTGCGGAACGTGGTCTCGCCGGTGCCGCTGGGCATGGTCAAGGAGAGCTATGCCGCGCGCGGCTTCGCCAAGGGCGAAAGCCCAGGCAACCCGCCGAGCCTGCCCATGGCCTACGACTTCCGCGACGAACTGCGCGAGCTGGCGCTGCTGGAATACTACCTCGAGCACCACGTCCACCGCACCGAAGGTGCGCCGCTGACCGAGGTCTTCGCGCATAAGGCCGACGTCCGACTGCAGGCGCTGCAACCCGCAGAGGCGCTGGCTGCGGTCGCCGCCAGCGGTGCCGCCTTCGATGCCTGGGCCAAGGGCGTGATCGTCAATGGACCCATCGATCCCGCTCTGCGCCGACGGCTGAGCGCGTTCAGCTCAAGCTACGAATTCGCCGTGTGGGCAGCACAAGTGCGCGTTGCCAACGCCAGGTTGCGCGGTGACGACACCACCATCGACCGGTGGTACTCGACCACCTCGTCGTTCCTGCTGCCGTCCTACCGCGCCACCGACCTGCACTGAGACACAGCTATGATCCTTTCGCATGACGTGCTGATCGTCGGATCCGGGGCCGCCGGCCTCTACGCCGCCTACTGGGCCGCGTCGAAGGCCGATGTCGCGGTGATGAGCAAGCTCTTCCCCACCCGCAGCCACACCGGCGCCGCCCAAGGCGGCATCGGCGCGGCGCTGGGCAACGAGGAGGAGGACAGCCCGCTGTGGCACTGGTACGACACGGTAAAGGGCGGCGACTACCTCGGCGACCAGGACGCACAGAAGGTCCTGACCTACGACGCGCCGCAGACCATCTACGAGCTGGAGCACCTCGGCGTGCCCTTCTCGCGCACACCCGAGGGCAAGATCGCCCAGCGCCCCTTCGGCGGCCACACCCGCAACTTTGGCGAACGCCCGGTGCGCCGCGCCTGCTACGCCGCCGCCCGCACCGGCCACGCCATTCTACACACGCTGTACGAGCAGTGCGTCAAGCAGGAGGTGACGTTCTACTCCGAGTTCCAGGTCCTCGACCTGGTGCTGACCGCGGACGGCTCCAAGGCGATCGGCGTCGTCGCTCTCGACATGCTCACCGGCGAGGTCCACACCGTGCACGCCAAGGTGGTGGTCTTCGCCACCGGCGGTGCCGGCAAGAACTACGCCGTCACCTCGAACTGCCAGGCCAACACCGGCGATGCGCTGGGCATCTTCCTGCGCCGCGGCCTGCCGGTCGAGGATCTGGAGTTCGTGCAGTTCCACCCCACCGGCCTGGCCGGCCTCGGCATCCTGGTGACCGAAGGCGCGCGCGGTGAGGGCGGCTACCTGACCAACTGCAACGGCGAACGCTTCATGGAACGCTACGCGCCGACGGTAAAGGACCTGGCGCCGCGCGACATGATCTCGCAATGCATGTACAAGGAGGTGTTGGAAGGGCGCGGCATCAACCGCACCGGCCGCATCTGCGCCGAGGACTACCTCTACCTCAACCTGCAGCATATCTCCAAGGAAGAACTGAAGAAGAAGCTCGAGGAGATCGTCGACTTCGCCACCACCTACCTTGGCATCAAGCCGTGGGAGTCGCCGGTGCCGGTCATGCCGACGGCGCACTACTACATGGGCGGCATCCCCACCGACGTCGACGGTCGGGTGCGCAAGGATGAGGGCGCCGGACTGGTCGAAGGCCTCTACGCCGCAGGCGAATGCGCCTGCGTCTCGGTGCATGGCGCCAACCGCCTGGGTACCAACTCGCTGCTCGACCTGGTGGTCTACGGCCGCCGCGTCGGCCTGCACGTGGCCAAGAACGTCGATGCCATCCCGCTGGCCAAGCTGCCCGACGACGCCGACCGGCCGGTCAAGGAGATGATCGCCCGGCTGAAGGCGAGCACCGGCACGGAACGCCACGGCGAGCTGCGCCGCGAGCTATCCGAAATGATGATGACGCACGTCGCCATCATCCGCACCGAGGAGGGCCTGAAGACCGCGCTGGAGACGGTGCGCGGACTGAAGCGCCGCTTCGCCGAGGTCGGTATCCAGGACAAGGGCAGCGTGTTCAACACCGACCTGCTTGAGGCGATCGAATGCGGTTTCCTCATTGATTACTCGCTGGTCATCATCGAAGGCGCCCTGGTGCGCAACGAGAGCCGCGGGGCGCATGAGCGCCAGAAGCCCGGCGCCGATGGCCAGCTGAGCAAGATCCCGCGCGACGACGTCAACTGGCTCAAGCACACCTTCGCCTGGCTCAAGGACGACGGCTCGGTCGAACTGAAGTACCGCCGGCCCTACATCTGCCAGGACCATCCCGAGGACGGCTGGAGCGCCGACGCCATGGAACGGATGAAGCCCAAGGAGCGGAAGTACTGAGCATTGCCACGGTTTCGAGTTTTGGGTTTCGAGTTTCGGGACCTGGGATGCGAAGCCGGCCCTGAACACGACGCCTGCCCTCGAAACGCGAAACGCGAAACCATGACAATCACCGCAACTGCCGCCCCCACCAAAGTGACAAAGACCTTCCGCGTCCTGCGCTTCGATCCGGCCAAGGACAAGGCTCCGCGCTGGTGCGAATATAAGCTGCCGTGCGATCCGATGGAACGCGTGCTGACCGCGCTCAATCGCATCAAGTGGGAGCAGGACGGCTCGATGACCTACCGCCGCTCGTGCGGTCACGCGGTGTGCGGCTCGTGCGGCATGACCATCCAGGGGGCCAGCCGCCTAGCGTGCAAGACCCTGGTCAAAGACATCGAAGGCGACGTCATCGAGGTCCAGCCGCTCAAGGGCTTCCCGGTGATCAAGGACCTGGTCGTCGATATGGAGCACTTCTACCACAACCTGCGTTCGGTGCAGCCGTACCTGATGACCAGTTCGCCCAAGCCGGTCAAGGAACGCCGCCAGTCGCCCGAGCAGTTCGACCTGATCGACGATGCCAGCAAGTGCATCCTCTGCGGCTGCTGCACCTCGTCGTGCCCGAGCTTCTGGAAGAACGACAGCTACCTCGGCCCAGCGGCCCTACTCAAGGCCTGGCGCTTCATCGGCGACAGCCGCGACGACGCCAAGGCTGAGCGCATCGCTGCAGTCAATGGCCGCAACGGCATCTGGCGCTGCCACACCATCTTCAACTGCAAGGAAGCGTGCCCGAAGGAGATCGACATCCCGGCTGCCCTGTCGCAACTCAAGCGCGCAGTCGTCTTCGGCTCGGTGGCCTGAGCAGCCTCACCCTAGAAAACGTAGATGAACAGGAGGACCAGAGACACCAGAGACACCAGAGACACCAGAGGTAAAGGCAGGGATTTATGGATCGCGAGCAGATTCTCCAATTGGTGACACCATCATCTCTGCACAACCTCTTTCCCGCTCTGGTCACCCTGGTGCTCTGTGTGAATCCCATCGCCGATTTTAGGCTCACCAGATCCACACCAGCGCGGCCATAGCCAGACTGCGCAGCAGCAGGTCCCAGCCGTCGTGCAGGCGGATGAACAGCAGCGGCCAGGCGCACAACGCCAGCGCTGACGGCGGAGCGCTCGGCAGCTGCGGCAGATGGGCGGCGCCCCAGGACGCGCAACTTGCCAGCGCATCGATGTTCCACTCGACCACGCGGTAGAGGCCTTCCCATGGCCCGTTCGGCCAGACCCCGGCGCAGAGCAGCAGCGGCAGACCAGCCCACAGCGCGATGGTCGCCGGGATACCAGCGATCACCGAGGTGAGGCAGCTCCACGGTGCTACCACGCCGAAATGCCAGGCGACCAGCGGGGTGGTCGCCAGGGTCGCGGCGATGCCGATGACCAGGCCGTCACAGCCAGCCCTGACCAGCCACAGCAGCAGGCGCCAGCCCGCCCGATCGAGCGGCCAGGCGCGCAGCGGCAGGACCAGCTTGCGCCAGGCGATCAGGTCGATGCCGATGGTGGTGATGCCAAGGACGGCGGCGAGCGAGAGCTGAAAGCCCGCATTCCGCGCCATGCCCGGATCCCACAGCACGAGGACGAGGGCCGCCAGGGCGACCGGTCCGAGACGATGCGCTTCGCGGCCAAGAGAGCTGTAGGCGATCACCGCCAGGGACATGACGCAGGCGCGCACCGTCGCCGGACTCGCCGAGGTAAGCCAAGTGTAGCCGATGACCAGGACGCCAAGGGCCACCAGTCGTCCGCCCCAACCGACGCCGAGGGCCCGCAGCAGCCACCAGGCCAGGCCGGCGGCGATGGCCAGATGCATGCCGGAAACAGCGAGGACATGCGCCAAGCCGGCGGTGCGGAAGGCGTCGCGTTCGGGTGGGTCGCCACGACCGAGCAGCAGGGCGGCGGCCAGTTCCTGGTGATCACCTATGCGGGCGATGGTCCGCCAGGCGAAGCCGTGCGGTCCGTCCTCGCGCGGCTGCACCTCCAGCGTGATGGCGCGGAGCGATTCGCCACGGACGCCGGTCGACCACACGCCGCTGGCCGTGATCGCATCGCCGGGCCGGACGCCTGGTACCCCGGGTGAACGGATGAACAGGCGCGACGGGGACTCCCAGTCCGACGGCAGGATCGCCGTGGCATCGTAGACGATGAAGCCCTGAGTCATCGCCTGCCAGCGGACCGAGGAGACAGTGCCGTGGACGGAGATGAGGCGGGTGGCGTCTGATGGCGAGGGGAGTGGTACCGATACAGCCGTGCCTATGGCGGCAGCTGCAGCGAGGGCTGTCCAGCGGGCAGCGACCGGGAATCGAGCATGCAGGAGCGCGATGATGGCCAGTGCCATCGAGCCCCACAGCCACCAGAGGGCAAGGGGTTGCGGAGAGCAGGCGCCGATGACCAGACCCAAGGCGACAAACGGCAGCCACGGCATGGGCCAGGAGGGTAGGAGGCGGGATGGGGAGGCTAGGTGGGATGGGCAATGGCACCTGACTTAACGGACCCCTCGATCCTGCTGCATGTGCCATTTGCTTCCAACTCGGAAA
>JBBREK010000060.1:0-19156 GCA_038203025.1 Planctomycetota bacterium | reverse complement strand
GTACACCTGCGTACGCTGGTAACGAACGACCATAAACTGACCGTCTACCGCAACCGCCCCTGGGGCGAACTGTTTGATCTGAAGATGCACCTGTGCCGTACTCTCCTCGCCCTCGTGGCCGCCCTGCCTCTGACCCTAGCTGCCGTCGAGCTCAGCCCGGAGGCCCTGGCCCTGGCCACCGAGAGCGAGGCAAAATGCATGGCCACCGAGAAGGATGTTCCGACTCCGCAGCAGATCATCGACAAGGTCAAGGAGGCCGTCGTCCTAGTAGGCAAGGATGGCGTCGAATCCTTCGCCAAGTTCCGCGGCAAGGACAGCCCCTTCATCTTCGGGGGAACCTATATCTGGATCCACGATGGCGAAGGCACCATGCGGATGCATCCGGTGAAGCCGAAGATGGAGACCCGGCCGCTGCTCGGTCTCAAGGACTCCAACGGCAAGGCATTCTTCGTCGACATGAACAAGGTCGCCGCCGAAGGCGGTGGCTGGGTCGACTACATGTGGCCGAAGCCAGGCGAGAAGACCCCGTCGCAGAAGGTCAGCTACGTCATGGAAGCCAAGCATGGCGCCGACACCTTCATCGTTGGCTGCGGCGTCTACGATCTGACCCTCGACCAGATCAAAACCTCCGGGGCGAAGTAACTGGGACATATGCGACTCACCGACGTCTCGCTGCGCACCAAGCTGCTTGGACTGGCCCTGCTTGGGCTGGTCGTATTGATCGCCACCGTCGCAGCCGGTGGCTGGGGCTGGTGGCGACTGGCAACTGCTGGTGCGGCCAACGACGCAGCTCGCGATGCCAAGGAGGTGTTTGCCGACGTGCGTCTGGCCGAACGGGCGTGGGCGAAGTATTACGCGGACGAACGTGTCACTGAATACGAGGCCGCTTGTACGCGTCTGGGCACCATCCTCCAGCGACCCGGTCTGGCCGGCGCCGCCGGCATCTCGGGGGCGCTGAACCAGTACCGCAGCGGTTTTGCCGCCATGGTCGAGGCTCATAGAGTGGAACGGGAGGTTGCTACACGGCTCGATGCCTCGATGGCCGAGGTCCTGCGCCTGGTCGATGCCCTCGCGCTCGAGCTGGCCAAGCGTCAGACCAATCTGCAGCAGGAGGGGGAAGATCTCCTGCCCGACGAGTTCAACCTGCTCGCCGCCCTGCGTGACGGCACCACCGTCACGCTACGACTGGGCAATAATTTTCGCCTGTTTCAGCTGACTGGCGACACGTCGCATCTCGACACATTCTCTGCCGTGCTCGACAAGGAGGGCACGACCGCCCGCAATTGCATCACCACCTTTGCTTCGACCAAGGCCACCTCGACAAGCTGGCAGAAGCCAGCGGAGGTCATCGCCGCCAGTATCACTGCTTGCGGGGATCTGCCGGCCCAGGCGCGGACGGCTCGTGCCGCCTTCGTCACCGCTCAGTCTGCATTGGATCAGTCCGCCGCCGCCCTGCAGTCCGCGGTGGAGGATTCGCGGACGTATGCGGAGGCCGCGACCAGCCAGGCCACCAGGAACGTCGCCTGGGTCATTGGTGCGATCCTTGTGCTTGCCCCGATCGTGTTACTGGGGGTCTCCCGCATGCTGGTCCAGGCCATCCTCAAGCCGCTTGCCCAGGCCATGACCCTGGCGGAGAACATCGCCAAGGGTGACTTCACCCATCGGGCGGAGGTGTCCTGGCGCGATGAGACCGGACGGCTGACCGAGACGCTGAATGACATGGCAAGCATGCTCAGCGAACGCATCGGACTGGTCGCGACACAGGCTGCGGTTGTCGGCGGCGATGCCGGCCGTCTGACAGGCCTGTCGGAGACGATGTCGGTCAGCGCGGGAGCCACCGCTACCCAGACCTCGACCGTGCGCAGCGTCGCCCAGGAGGTGGCCGCTTCGATCTCGGCGGTGGCGACCGCGACTTCGGAGATGGAGACCTCGATCGCCGAGGTCTCCCGCTCGGCCAGCGATGCGGCCGAGGCCGCGGAGACGGGTGTGCGCGAGACTGCGGCTGCTGACGGCACTGTCGGCAAGCTGACCCTGTCCTCGCGGGAGATCGGCGAGGTGGTCAAACTGATCGCCTCGATCGCGGAGCAGACCAACCTGTTGGCCCTGAATGCCACTATCGAGGCGGCCCGGGCCGGCGATGCCGGACGTGGCTTCGCCGTGGTCGCTGGCGAGGTCAAGGACCTGGCTCGCCAGACCGCTCGCGCGACGGCCGAGATCACGGCGAAAGTTCAGGGCATCCAAAACGATGCCGGCGCCACCACCGAGGCCATTGCCCGCATCTCGACCCAGATCACCCGTATCGCTGACGCGCAGCGGCAGGTCGCAGCTGCCGTCGAAGAGCAGTCGGCCACTACCAGGGAGATCGCCAGCAGCGCCGGGCGGGCAGCAGCGGGTGGCGAGCGCATCGCAGCTGCTGCCGACAGCGTGGCCGCCGCAGCCGGTGACGCCTCGACCGGCGCCGAACAGACCAGGCAGGCTGCCCAGGATCTGCAGGTGGCTGCCGATCAACTGAAGGATGTGGTCTCGCGGTTCAGACTGCGGGCCTAGATCGCCTAGGCCAGGAACATGCCGATGCGGCTGAGGTAGGCGCCCAGGTCCATGTCCATGCGGTTCCCCAGGATGTGATGTGGCGGGTGAACCAGGCGTAGACCACCATTCGAGTCTTGGCGACCGCCAGCGGGTCGTTGCCGCTCATGCCGTCGGTCATGCTGTGGTACTGAGCCATCAGATCCTTGTGCTGCAGGAGGTGGTCGGCCATCCGGGGATAGGCATGCTTTTGCATCAGTGCCTCTTCGAAGGCGAAATGCGTTTCGATATAGCGGCCCAGTTGCAGCACCATCTCGGTGAGGCTGATCTCCTCGTCCGGTCTGGTCAGTGTGTCGAGCATGGCAAACAACTGTTTGTGCTGTTCGTCGATGGCTTGTACCCCGACTTCATATTCGGGTTTCCAGCTAATGCGGTGCATGGGCATGATGTCTAATGACAATATTGGCCTTTTTCTCATACCAATGTATGGCCTCGTCGGTTGACTGACTGGTCATTCATTGACAGGCTCCCCAGTCCTGTAGACCTCTGCCCATGGCAGTGCACCAGGTGAAACGGGCGGATCGCGAGAGCAGGCATGTAGACATGCTTGCCGCTGCTTTTGCCCTCTTCGTCGAGCGGGGATTCGCTTCCACGCGCCTGGAGGACGTCGCCGTGCGGGCGGGGGTGGCCAAGGGGACCGTGGTGGTGCACTTCCCGACCAAGGAGGCCCTCTTCGCTGCAGTCGTCAGCCACCACGTCGCCCCGACCGTGATGCGTGCCGAATCGCTGCGTGCTGAAACCGGCTCACCCAGACAGCGCATCATCAGCCTGACCCGCTTCATCCATGACAGTCTATGCGATCCGCAGGTTGGCGGCATTCCCAAGATGATCATTTCCGAGGCCGGCAATCTCCCCGACGTGGCCAAGGACTTTCATGCCGAGGTCTGCGACCGATCGCGCTCCGCCGTTGCCGGGCTCATCCAACAGGGCATCGAGGCCGGCGAGTTCCGTCCGGTCGATGCAGACCTTGCCGCGCGACTGCTGCTGGATCCGGTGATCATGCAGGCGGTCTGGCGGCACAGCCTCGGCCGCTATGATCCAGCGCCGGTCGATGCGCAGGCCTATCTCGAAGCCCATCTCGATATCTTCCTGCGCGGCCTTGCCGCCGGAGTCTGACCACATGCGTTCCCTCCCCATTCTTGCCGCCATTGTCCTGATCGCCGGTTGCGGCGGTCCTCCGGAAATGCCGCAGATGCCTCCGCCGGAAGTCGGCGTGGCCGCGCCGATCAGCCGCGAGTTGCCGGTCGAGCGCGTGCTGTCTGGCCGCATTGAGGCTGTCGAGACGGTCGAACTCTCGCCGCAGGTCAGCGGCATCGTCCTGCAGGTGTACGCCGCCGACGGCGCTTCGGTCAAGGCCGGCGACCCAATTCTGGAGATCGATCCGGCGCCGTTCAAGGCGGCCCTCGCCCGGGCCGAGGCCGGTGTCGCCCAGGCCGAGGCTGGTCTGCGACTGACCACCGACACCCGTGATCGCAACGCCAAGCTGGTCACCGACCATATCGTCTCGCAGCAGGTGTTCGACGACAGCGTCACCGCGGTTATGGCAGCTGACGCCGGCCTAGCGGCCGCCAAGGCTGCCCTGACCACGGCCCGGCTCGATCTGACCTACACTACCCTGCGCGCACCAATCAGCGGGCGTCTGGGGACGGTGCGGACCTCGACGGGAAACATCGTGCAGGGCGGCGGCGGCTTCCCGCCCAGCGTCGTCACCAGTCTGGTGACGGTCGACCCCGTGCATGCCACGGTCAATCTCGACGAGGAGACCTACCGGCGGATGTCGCCCCGCCTGGCCACGAGCGTTGCCGGAGGCGAGCCGGTACACATCCGCGTCGGTCTGGCTGGTGAGGACGGCCTGCCGCACACCGGCAAGGTGACCTTCGTCGATAACCAGATCGATGCCCAGAGCGGTTCCATCCGCCTGCGCGCCACCATTCCTAATCCGAATGGACTGCTCACGCCCGGCGCCTTTGCCCGGGTCGGTATTGAGATCGAGGCGCCCCGCCCCGTCCTGCTGGTGAATGAGCAAGCCATCCAAGCCCAGCTTGCCACCCGCTTCGCCCTGGTGGTCGACGACCAGGGGATGACTAGTTTCCGCCCGGTGCAGCTCGGTGCAGCGCATGGCGTCCTGCGCGAGGTCACCGGGCTCGCAGCCGGCGAGCGCATCGTCGCCACCAACCTGGCCAAGGTCTTCTTCCCCGGCATGCCGGTGAAGCCGTCGCCGGTGGACATGGAGACGCTGCAGGCGCCGCAATCCCCTGCCGCTGCTCCGGCTGCGCCGGTCGAGCCGATTGCTCCGGCCGGGCAGGACGGGAAGTAGCATGCGTCTGCCGCAGTTCTTCATCGACCGGCCGATCTTCGCCGCCGTCCTTTCGGTGGTCATCGTGCTGCTCGGCGTGCTGGCGCTGCAGCGGCTGCCGGTCAGCGAATATCCCGAGGTCGTCCCGCCAAGCATCCAGATCACCGCAGCCTACCCTGGCGCCAGCCCGGAGACGGTGGCGGCGACGGTCGCCGGTCCGCTCGAACAGCAGATGACCGGGCTCGAGGGGCTGCTCTATATGGGCAGTCAGTCGACCCCCGACGGGACGATGCAGCTGACCCTGACCTTCGCCCTGGGCACCGACCTCAATCCGGTGCTCACCGAGGTGCAGAACCGCATCCAGCGCGCCACGCCGCGTCTGCCCGAGGAGGTCCGCCGGCTCGGCGTCACCTCCCAGAAGAGCTCGCCGAACATGCTCATGGTCCTCGGCCTGTACTCCGAGGACGGGACGATGAGTACCCTCGACCTGGCCAACTACGGCCGACTGCGCATCCGCGATCAACTCATGCGCGTGCAGGGGGTCAGCGACGCGCCGGTGTTCGGCGCCGGTGAGTACGCCATGCGCGTCTGGCTCGATCCTGATCGTATGGCGGCGCGCGGTCTCACTCCGTCCGACGTGGTGGCAGCGATCCGTGAACAGAATCTCCAGGTCGCAGCCGGCAGCCTGGCGCAGCAGCCCGTCGCTTCGCCAACCGCCTTTGAGCTGACCATCACCACGCCAGGCCGACTTTCCGAGCCAGCCGAGTTCGAGCGCATTGTGCTGCGCCGTGATGCTGAAGGGCGGATGACGCGTCTTGGGGAAGTTGCCCGCATCGAGCTGGGTGGCACCACCTACGGCGTGCGCAGCTTGCTCAACAACCGCAAATCGGTTGGTATCCCCATCTTCCAGGCCTCGGGCAGCAACGCCCTGGCGGTTTCGGATGGGGTCGTGAAGACCATGGAGGGCCTGCAGGATTCCCTGCCGGCCGGGATCAAGTGGGAGGTCATCTACGACCCGACCAGCTTCGTCCGTATCTCCATCCACGAGGTCGTGATCACCCTGGCCATTGCCATCTGCCTAGTCGTGCTGGTGGTGGTCGTCTTCCTGCAGACTTGGCGTGCTTCACTGATTCCATTGATCGCGGTGCCGGTGTCGATCATCGGTACTTTCGCGGTGATGGTGCCGATGGGGTTTACTATCAATGCCCTGACCCTGTTCGGGCTGGTCCTGGCCATCGGCATCGTCGTCGACGACGCCATCGTCGTGGTCGAGAACGTCGAACGCAACATCGCCAACGGACTCGATCCGCGCAATGCCACGCGTCAGGCCATGCGCGAGGTGTCCGGCCCGATCCTCGCCACCGCCCTGGTGCTGTCGTCGGTGTTTATCCCCACCGCCTTCATCAGCGGTCTAACCGGTCAGTTCTACCAGCAGTTCGCCCTGACCATCGCCATCTCGACGGTGATTTCGGCCTTCAACTCGCTGACCCTGTCGCCGGCTCTCGCCGCCCTGCTGCTGAAGCCGCATATTCCCGGCCATGTGCCCGGCGGTCGCCTGTTCGGCTGGTTCTTCGCCGGCTTCAACCGGCTTTTCGCGGCCGCCGGCAGCGGCTATGTCGCCACCACCCGCGGGATCGTGCGCAAGGCCGGCATCGCCCTCGCCGTCTACGCCATTCTGGTGCTGGCGGGCGTCAAACTGTTTAGCATGACGCCGACCTCGTTCATCCCGGATCAGGACAAGGGCTTCCTCATCGCCTTCGCCAAGCTGCCGGATGGGGCGTCCCTCGATCGCACCGACGCGGTGGTGCAGGAGATGGGTCGCATCGCGCTGGAGAACCCGGCGGTCGAGCGGGTCGTGCAGTTCCCCGGCCTGTCGATCTCCGGCTTCGTGCCGCAGTCCAACTTCGGCCTGATGTTTATCGGCCTGAAGGACTACCACGAGCGGCCCGGCCTGGCCGGCAGCTCCCAGATGCAGGCCATGCAATTGAACGGCCGGTACGCATCCATTCCCGATGCTTTCGCCATGGCCCTGTCCCCGCCGCCGATTCTTGGCCTGGGCATGAGCGGCGGGTTCAAGCTCTACCTGGAGGATCGTGGCAACCTCGGCATCGAGGCTCTGTGGGGTGCCGCTGGCGCGGTCATGGGGCAGGCAGCTAAGGATCCGCGACTGTTCCAGGTTATCTCCTATTCGACTCTCGGCGTACCGCGCATCGCCGTCGATGTGGACAAGGAGAAGGTGTTGGCCCAGGGCCTGCGCCTGGCCGAAGTCTACGACGCCATGACCGGCTACTTCGGCCAGTACTACGCCAACGACTTCAACCGCTTCAACCGCACCTACCAGGTGACGGTCTCGGCTGACGCGCCGTTCCGCTCGACCATTGCCGACCTCGAACGGGTGCAGGTGCGCAGCGGCAACGGCACCATGGTGCCGCTGTCCGCGTTTGTGCATGTCCGCGAGACCGCCGGCCCGGACCGCATCATCGGCTACAACACCTATCTTGCGCTCGATATCCAGGGCGGCGCGTTTCCCGGCAAGACCGGTGACGAGGCCAAGGCGGCGATGGAGGAGATCCTGGCACGCACGCTGCCTCCGGGCATCGGCTACGAATGGACCGACCTGACCTACCAGCAGGAGTTGGCCGGCAACACCGCCGTCTACGTCTTCCCGGTGTGTGTGCTGTTAGTCTTCCTGGTGTTGGCAGCGTTCTATGAATCGCTGGTCCTGCCGATGGCGATCATCCTGATCGTGCCACTGACCATCCTCGCCGCCCTGAGCGGCATCTGGCTGATGGCTCTGGCCGGCTTCGGTTTCCCCGACAACAACATCATGACCCAGATCGGGCTCATCGTGCTGGTCGGGTTGGCGTGCAAGAATGCCATCCTGGTGGTCGAATTCGCGCGCGACGCCGAGATCCACCGCGGGCTCAAACCCTATGACGCGGTGTTGGAGGCCTGCCGGCTGCGCCTACGGCCGGTGCTGATGACGTCGATCGCCTTCATTCTCGGTGTTTTTCCGCTGGTCATCGCCACCGGAGCAGGATCGGAGCTGCGCCGTGCCACCGGCGTGGTGGTGTTCTTCGGCATGATCGGCGTGACCATCTTCGGCCTGAACTTCACCCCGGTGTTCTATTACACTCTGCGCCGCATCTTCCGCGGCCGGCTGCACATGGCGCACGACATCGAGGAGCTCGAGGAGGCGCAGCATGTCGCTGAGATGGCTGAGAAGGCGGCCAAGATCAGCGGGAAAAACCCGGTTCCTTGAATCGGGTGAGTTCGCGGTTCGCGGTTGGGAGACTCCCGCGTGTGACGCTGGCTATCATGGCAGATACCTCAATTGAAGCCCCCATCCAACGCCGACGGCGTCTGGCCAAACAACCGCGAACCGCGAACTGCGAACTTCGTTTCACTATTGTATCCGCAGTAACCTACGCAGCGTACAAGCATGTCCTTCAACCCCGCCCGCTACGATGCCATGTCCTACCGCCGCTGTGGACGCAGTGGACTCAAACTGCCGGCGATCAGCCTCGGCCTCTGGCAGGGCACCGGCAGCTACATCGGGGACGACGTCTCGCGGCGTATCGTCCACACCGCTTTCGACCACGGCATCACCCACTTTGACTTGGCGAACAACTACGGCAACCCGGCCGGTGCCAGCGAGGAGTTGTTCGGGCGCCTGGTCAAGGATCTGCCGCGGCATGAGGTGGTGGTGTCATCGAAGGCCGGCTACCGCATGTGGCCGGGCCCGTACGGCGAGATGGGTAGCCGGAAGTCCCTGATCGAGAGCTGCGACCAGTCGCTCAAGCGACTCGGACTCGACCACGTCGACATCTTCTACTCGCACCGCTTCGATGCGGAGACGCCGCTGGAGGAGACGATGGGCGCCCTGGAGACCATCGTCCGCCAGGGCAAGGCGCTGTATGCCGGCATCTCCAACTACGCCGATCCACACTTCACCCGCGCCGTCGGGGTGATGCGCGAGCGCAGTTGGGCCCCGATCACCATCCACCAGCCCTATTACAACATGCTCGGCCGCAACGCCGAGCGCGAGGTCCTGCCCAGCGCAGCCCGCGAGGGAGTGGGCGTGATCGCCTTCTCGCCGCTGGCCCAGGGCCTGCTGACTGGCAAGTACCTTGCCGGCATCCCGGCAGATTCGCGGGCAGCCATGGGCAAAGGCAACGGTGCCATCGTGGCGGATCGGGTCACGCCCGAGCTGGTGGCGAAGCTGAAGCAACTCGACGTGATCGCCAAGGCGCGCAGCCAAAGTCTCGCCCAGCTGGCACTGTCCTGGCTGCTCAAGGACGAACGCGTCACCTCGGTGTTGATCGGTGCGAGCAAGCCCGAGCAGGTGACCGATTGCGTTGGCAGCCTCAAGGCTGGCCCGTTGACCGCTGACGAGCTCGCCGCAATCGACCATATCCTCGCCTGATCAACCCCGGCGATAGGCCGCTGGCGACTTGCCGTGTTCGGCACGGAAGCAGCGGCTGAAGTAGCGCCAGTCGTCGAAGCCGAGGCCGGCGGCGATGCGCTCGACCGGTGCGTCGCTGGTGCGCAGCAGTACCGCTCCCCGCTGCATCAGCAGCCGGCGGCGGAAGCGCATCGGCGGATCACCGTAGCGTGCGGCGAAGGCCCGACCGAGGTGCTTGGCCGACAGTCCAGCGGCGTTGGCGACCGAGCCGAGGTCGATGGGGTCCTCGGCGTGGTGCTCGATGAAGCGGCGGGCGCGCTCCAGCGGATCCTCTGGCGCTGTCCGCTCGGCATCCGCAACCAGATGCCGGAAGATGGTCAGCAGCAGGCTGGCGAGCAGTCCCTGCAGCAGGACGGCCGCCTCGCTGCGGCTATCCCGTAGCACGGCTGCTATCTGGCCAGCGAGGGCGCCGATATCGTCCGCACAGGCGATGGTGCAGGCGCCATGGGCCTGCACCGGGCACTCGATACCGGTCCAGGCGTGCAGCAACTCCGGCCAGCTCGCCAAGGCGCCCGGCCGGTCCGGTGCGAAGGTCAGTTCGTGATAGGTAGTGTCCTCGCCGGACAGGCGCGAGAAGCAGTGTGGCTGCCCCGGTGAAGTCAGGATGATGCAGGGGGCCTGCACTGGGACGACCGCGCCATCGAGCAGGCAGGATCCGTGGCCCTCGATGTAGGCGACGCAGTGCCACAAGTTGTGCTGATGTTCCTGCCGCTGGGCGCTGCCAGCCATGCGATCGGAGCGGGTGGCGTGCAGCAGGTGCAGACCGCCGATGCCCGGCACGTGCAGGATGGCGCAGTCCGGAGCCCGCTGCTGCCCTGGGTCTGGCATGACCGGACGGCCGTCGGTTCGCATCCGCGTATTTTGTCCACCTGTGGCGGAAGGCTAGCCCTGGTCGGGCTGCTATCGGTCTGCGAGCATGACGCCCATGCTCACCACCGACCAGATCGCCACCTTCCATCGCGATGGCTTCGTCATCGCCAAGGTCTTCGACCTCGAGGACTTCCTGCCTGCGCAGCAGGAGATCAGTGCCTTCCTCGAAGCGCGAGCCCGGGTGCTGCATGCCGACAAGCTCATCGCTGATCTGCATGCCGACGCCCCGTTCACCACCCGTTTCGGTTTGCTTGCTGCGCAATGCGATGAATTACACAGCGGCTACGACAGCACAGACAGCCTCGGTGACGAGTTGTTCGCCCTCATGCGTCACCGCAAGATGCTGGACGCCGTCGGCTGTCTGATCGGGGAGGAAGTCACCTTGAACCCGATCCAGCATCTGCGCGCCAAGCCGCCGGCGACGCAGGGACGACGCATTGGCTATTACGAGGTGCCGTGGCATCAGGACAGCGGCGTGACCACGCCGGATGCCGACGCAGCACTGGTGGTGACGGCGTGGACGCCGCTGCTGGGTGCCAGCGAGGCGATGGGCTGCATGCGGTTGATCCCGGGTTTCCGCCAGCATGTCCGCCACGTCCGCGATCCCCAGTACGGCACGACCATTGATCCGGCCCTGGTACCTGCCGACGGTCAGGTCGTCGGCGCCTGTGCTCCAGGCGAGGTCGTGCTGATGAGCCAGTTCACCCCGCACTGCAGCACGCCGAACCGATCAGACCTCTGTCGCTGGTCGCTGGATCTGCGCTATCAGGCTACCGGTGGTCCGAGCGGCCGTGCCTGGCACCCCAGCACGGTGCTGCGCTCGCGCCGTGATCCGGGAAGGGAGGTGCACGATGCCGAGGTCTGGCGAACCTCATGGCGGGATGCCCAGGCGCGGCCGAATCCCGGAGCGCAGCACCGCATCGGCTGATCTGGGTGTCAGAACGCCAGCCAGTCCGGTCCCCAGGCCATCGTTCCGCCAATGTGCCCGGTCCAGCCGACCAGGCCGGCGGTGAGCAGCAGCACGGCGAGGAGTGGCCAGCGGCGCAGCGGTACCCAGCGCATGGCGATGAGCATGCCGCCGGCGGTCAGGGCTCCGGCTAGGGTCAACCAGCCGAGCAGTTCGTGCCGATCCAGCAGCACCGGATCCTGCGCCCCTTCCAGGGTCACGCCGCTGAGGATGGCGAGGATGGCTCCGAGGCTGCCGGTGAAGACCAGCAGCGCGGTGGCCGGCTTCCAGCGGTCGCCGCGGACCACCACCAGGAGTTCAGCCAGCACCGCGAGCAGCAGGCAGGCAATGGGCATGTGCACGAGCACTGGATGCAACCGGCCAAGGAACGGCGGTAGCGGCGGCGGCGCGACGGCAGCGACCATGCTGGCGTCCTGGTCCGGCCAGGGGGCGCCGATGGCGATCCAGTGCTCGAAATCCGCGATCACCGCATCCGGCAGCTTGGCATTCGGCGGCATGTTCAGATCGCTGTCGCCCTCATAGCGGATGCCGCGCAACAGGGCGCTATTGACCGTATCGCCTGGGATGACCGCCGGCCCCTCGTCGTGCCCGCCGGCCAGCAGCGTCTCCAACGAGTCGACCTGCAGCCCACCGTAGCGCTTTGCACCGGCATGGCAGGCGAAGCAGTGCTCGGTCAGCACGGGCTGGATCTTGGTGTTGAAGAACGCCACCGCCGCGGGGTTGGGTCCGACTTTCACGCCGCCTTCAGCGGCGCAGGCGATGAGGGATATGGCCAGCAGGAGGATAGTTCGCATGCTTGGGATCCGCAGGTTGAAGGTTACCAGGCACCGCTGCCGTAGATCGGCGTGCCGGCCGGAGGGTGACCCTCGTGGCCATACTTGGCGAAGTAGCGCTCCAGCACCCGCTTGGCGACCGGCACGCAGGCCTTGCCGCCGAAGGTGCCATTGCGGATGAACACGGCGAAAGCGATGGTCGGCCGGTCGGCGGGAGCGTAGCCGATCAGCCAGGCATGGTCCTCGGTGCGGCCCGACTTGCGGCTTTCGTCGTTGCCCCATTCGGCTGTGCCGGTCTTGGCCGCCACCTTGATGCCCGCGGCCGCCCCTTCCAGCTGCAGACGCTTGGCTGTGGCGCCGGGCAGGTTGGAGGTGACGCGCTCCATGCCGCTACGTACGTCGTTAAGGAAGGCGGCGCGGATCTTCAGGTCGCTGACCACCGGCCCGGTGTCGGGGCGGACCAGGAACGGACGGACGATGTGCCCGCCATTGGCGACGGCGGCGGCGATCGGCACGATGTTGAGTGGCGCCGCCTGGCAGTTCTGCCCGATGCCCATGCGCCAGTTGTCGCTCGGGTACCAGGTCGGCTCGCGCGGGCGGATCTCGCGGATGTTGTCGGGTGCCGGCAGGGCGTAGCGGCCGGTGCGCTGACTGGCGACATCAAGGGCGTTGGACCAACCGATGCCGATGTCATGCGCGTACTGCGGCAGCACGCCGGGACCGACCCGCTTGGCCAGGCGGTCGGCCATGGTGGCGAAATAGACATTGGAGGACAGCTGGATGGCCTCGGCCAGGTCGTAGGTGCCGGCCGGGGCGTGGTCGCGCAGGATGGGCAGGCCATGCGACATGGCCATGTAGCCCTGGCACCAGACCTGCTCGCCCGGCACCATCACGCCATTCTCCAGCGCGCACAGCGCGGTGAGGATCTTGAACGAGGATCCGGGCGGCTGCTCCGCCACCGCGGCGTGGTCGATGAGCGGCTGGGCGGGATCCGTCAGCAGTTCATGGTAATGTTCGCGGGCGGTGGACAGGTCGAACACCGGGTTCGAGGCGAGCACCAGGATGCCGCCGGTGCGGCAGTCGATCAGGCACAGGCCGCTACGTGCCAGGCCGAACTTCCGGCCGCGCTGCATGCGCTCGGTGTTGCCGTCCGGGTCGAGCTCGGCTGCCAGTTCGACGTAGCGGTCGAGGCTGTCCTCGGCCAGTCCCTGCAGTTCCATGTCAATCTCGGTCACCAGATCAGTGCCCGGCAGCGGAGCCGCATCGCGCAGGGTGACGAAACCGTCCGGCGTGCGGGCGCGGATGCGCCCACCGGGCTGGCCGCGCAGCAGATCGTCATAGCGTGATTCGAGTCCGGTGATCCCGTGCAGTCCGTCCGATCCGTCACCGCTGCGCGCCAGCATGCCGATGATGTGCGGGGCCGATCGCGGTGATGGATAGCTGCGTCCGACATCGACGCTCACGCTCAGGCCGGGTAGTTCGGCCTCGGCGCCGTCGTACTGGCGCCGCAGGCTGTCCGGCGGTTGGGCTCCGGCGCCGCACAGACGCACGGCCAGGGCGTGCGGCACGTCGCGCAGCAACGGGATGGGATCGCGCCGGGTCCGACCAGCGAGGTCGCGTTCCGCCAGGCGACGCAGCTCGGCGATCTGCTGCTCCAGCTTCATGGCCGACACCTGTGGGCCGGCTTGCGCGACGAGCCGGCTGCGCAGTCCATCGATCAGGCGGGCGAGCTTCTCCGGATCGATGACCATGTGGTGCAGCCGGTAGTCGCGTCCGCTGGTCGATATGCCGATGCGTTGGGCGTGGTGTTCGATCAGGGCCTGGATCAGAGATGGATCCCGCGTCCCCAGGCTGGCGGCAAGCCGGCGTGAGAGCTGGGTGAACAGACCCTCGCCGCCGGCCGGATCGCCCTGCAGGATGTAGATGCGTTCGCGAGCTCCGACCACCTCCGGCAGTGGGATTTCGGTCAGCTGGGTGTCGGTCGGCAGCAGGGGGGCTACCTGGTCGGCATCGGCGCTGGCGGCGTAGTAGAGCGATCCGGTCGGCGGGGTGCGCCGGGCACGCGACAGCGCACGGTCGAGACGTTCGCGCACCACCTCGACCTCGCGGCCGGTGACCCGCGCCAGCGTCACCTCGGCCTGGTCACGGCGTTCGGCAAGAATCAGGCGGATGTCGATCGTCTCATTGTCGGTGTCGCCCAGGGGATAGGTCAACGCACACTTGTCGGTGAATGGTTCGAGGATGGTGGCCGAGCGTTCCCCGCCGAGAGCAAGCTCCCGATCGACCTCGGCGCAGGCGGCGACGAAGCCGGTCTCCGTGACCGCTTGCGCCTCGACATCCCAGCGCACCTGCACTTCGCGGATGAGCGCGTCAAGCGGCTCCTCGGTGAGTAGATCGCCTTCGACCAGGCGGCGCACCGCATCCTCTTCCCCATTGCCCGGCGCGAGCAGCGCGCGCGCAACCCCGACCAGACCGATGGAACCGCCCTCGGCTCGCGGTCCGAGACGCAGCGCTGTGCCGGGAGCGGCAAGCATCTCGTCGAGCAGCACCTGCTTGATGCTGGTCGGCTTGTTGATCCAGCGCAGCCGGGCGGTGAGGTCACCGACCAGCGCATCGAAGCGCTGCTGATCCAGGCGCCACAGGTCGTATTCGCGACGGGCCCGGCCTTCGACCTCCAGCTCGGCCAGGATGACCGAGATGTGGTACATCGGCTTGGTCTCGGCCATGGGGGTGCCGGTGCGGTCGAGGATGCGTCCACGCCTGGCCGGCAGCGGCTCGACTACCACCAGGGCGCGTTCCACCGCCTGGGCATGCAGGCTGCCCTCCAGCACCTGCAGCTGGAACAGCCGCACCAGGAAGGCGAGGCCGATTAGGCTGATGATCAGCGCGAGGAGGATGAGACGGGAAGGCACGTGCGGGTTTCGGGTTTCGAGTTTCGGGTTTCGGGACCGTGCGACCCGCGGGCGTGCCTAGCCGCGGTAGCCGTCGGGGTTCTGCTGCTGCCAGTTCCAGCCGTCGTGGCACATGGCGTCGAGGTCGAGCGCCGCCGCCCAGCCGAGGTACGATGCGGCGAAGGCCGGATCGGCGTAGCTGGTGGCGACGTCACCGGACCGGCGGTCGACGATCTGGTAGGGGATGTCGCGACCGGCGGTCTTGGCCAGCGCCTTGACTACGTCCAGCACCGACGAACCGCGTCCCGTGCCGAGGTTCACTGGCACGCAGCCCGTGACCTCTGGCAGCTTGGCCAGGGCCGCAAGGTGACCGCGGGCCAGGTCGACGACGTGGATGTAATCACGTACGCCGGTACCGTCCGGGGTCGGCCAGTCGCCGCCGTAGACGCTGAGCTGCGGCCGTTTGCCCACCGCCACCTGCAGGGCGAAGGGCATGAGGTTGTTGGGGATGCCGCACGGATCCTCACCGATTAGGCCGGACGGGTGCGCACCGACCGGGTTGAAGTAGCGCAATGGAATGATCCGCCAACCCGGCTCGGAGGCCGCCAGGTCGCGCAGCATCTCCTCGATGAACAGCTTGGTGCGGCCATAGGGGTTGGTGGCGGTCAGGCGCGAGGACTCGGTGATCGGCACCCGCTCGGGATCGCCGTAGACCGTCGCCGACGAGCTGAACACCAGTTGCCGGCAGTCGTGACGCCGCATCGCTTCCAGCAACACCAGGGTCCCGCCCAGGTTGTTGTCGTAGTAGCGCAGAGGGATGCGCACCGATTCACCCACCGCCTTCATGCCGGCGAAGTGGATCACCGCCGTGGGATGTTCGGTGGCGAAGACCCGTTCGACGGCGGCCGGATCGCACAGGTCGACCTGATGGAAGCGAAGCGCCGGGTCGCCACCGACGATCCTGCGCACACGGTCGAGGGCGACGGCGGAGGCGTTGGCGAGGTTGTCGAGGACCACCACCTCGTGGCCCTCGGCCAGCAGTTCGACGCAGGTGTGGGTGCCGATGTAGCCGGCGCCGCCGGTGACGAGGATGGACATGCCTACCATGGTGGCCGGCGAGCCGCGAGGTCCAGGGGCAGCGGCAGCGGCAGCAGCAGCAGCGTCAGCGTCAGCGCGGCGGCCAGGTCGCCGAGGTGCCGCCCGGCACGACGAAGCGGAAGCCCAGCCAGGCCTTGGCGTCGGCTGGCGCGGCGGCGGCTCGGGCGGCGCTGCGGGCGGCGGAAAGCGGCTGCAGCCAGCTGCCGCCGCGGACGACATTGAAGCTGCCGAACTGTCCCAGCGGATCGCTGCGTTGCTGGTCGCCGTAGGGTGTCTCGCCATCCCAACGGTCGGCGCACCATTCGGCAACATTGCCGTGCATGTCGCCAAGGCCCCAGGCATTGACTGCCCCAGCGTCTACCGGCATCGGTCGCAGTTGCGGGTGTTCCGGGTCAAGCATCCAGGTGTTCTCTGCGGCGAACAGCCCGCCATCGCGCCAGGCGGCAAGAACGGCAGGTACGTTGCACACTCGCGGGGCTGCTGCGATGGCGAAGGCTCCGGTGGTGCCGGCCCGACAAGCATACTCCCATTCCGCCTCGCTGGGCAGCCGGGCGCCGAGGCCAGGATGCAGGCGGTTCAGCCGATCGATCCACTGGACGCAGGCGTCGAGGGTGAGGTTGACGGCAGGAAGTTCTGGAGGGTTTTCGTTGCCGCTTTCGGCGAGGGTTCCGAACAGGCTGTTGCTGACCTCACTGGCAAGGATCCAGAATCCCTTGGTCAGTTGCACGGCATGCAACTCTTCGGTCTCGTCGCGACCAGCCTCGCCCGACAGACTGCCCATGGCGAAGTGACCAGCGGGGCACCAACGCAGTTCCGCCATCTGGCCGATCACCGGCAGGCGGACGACGGCACCGCGGTCGTCGCGCTCCATGCTGCCGGAAGCGGCGCCCGGTCCCTCGTGCCCCGTGCCGTGCTGGCTGCGCTGTTCCGCGGCGCGGGTCTTGCGGTCGAGCATCCAGGTGACGGCGGTGAGTCCGCCGATGATGAGCAGGGCGGGGACGCCGAGTCGAACGATCGGCCCCCAGGGGATGCCGGAGAAGGCGGAACCGCGCGGCAGTGCGGCGGTCCGCTTGGGCGCCGGGCTGCCGGTGACCTCGGCGAAAACCATGCTGGCCGGCGAGGGCGCGGCGGCGCTGTGCATTGGCATGCGGCCTTCTGACATCCGCTCAAGGTCGAGCAGCAACTCGCCGATGTCACGATGGCGCTGCTCGCGATCCTTGGACATGGCCTTCTCGACCACCCCGCAAATGGCCGGCGAGATCAGGGGATTGTAGCGCCGCATATCCGGGACCGGCCTGGTCAGCACCTCATGGGTGAGGACATAGATGGTCGGCCCGTCGAATGGCTTCCGGCCGGTCAACAGGGTGTACAGCGTCGCCCCGAGGGCGTAGACATCGACCCGGTGGTCGAGGTCGCCGGTGCCACGAATCTGTTCTGGTGCCATAAAGGCCGGGGTGCCGCAAGCGGTGCCGGTCAGGGTCATGCGGTCGTCGCCCTCGGTGTGCCGGGCCATGCCCAGGTCGCCGATCTTCGGATCCGGCATGGCGCCGGCCTTGACCGCATCGAGGAAGATGTTCTCCGGCTTGAGATCGCGATGGATCAGTCCGGCGGCGTGGATCGCCACTAGGCCGCGAGCGCAACGCGCCGTGATCGAGCAGGCCTCCTTCTCCATCAGCGTGCCGCGCCGCTTGAGGTAGCCGGCAAGGTCGCCCCCGGTGACGTAATCCATCACCAGCCAAAGCCAGCCATCGCTCTCGCCATGATCTATGAGTTGCACGACGTTCGGATGGCGGACGGCTACCAGTACTTCGGCTTCGCGCAGGAAGCGGGCGCGGAAGTCGCCTTGGCCGACCAGGCTGGCATGCATCAGCTTGAGCGCGCCCTGGCGGCCATCCTTCTCCGCCAGATGGACGGTACCCATGCCACCATGGCCGAGTACCCGTCCGACCATCCAACCACCGATGCTCTTGGGCGGCCCAGGCAAAGGTATGGTGACCGCAGAGGCGAGTTCGGCATCCGGCACGGTGACGTGCCTGCCATCGGGGTCGGGGATGGTCGTGGCCACGATAGCATACTACTGCTGCAGTCACCCGCCGCCACCAGCGACAGGACGCAGCCTGGGAACGCCACCTCCTGCGCGGCAAGTCGTTACGCCGCCAGCCGCAGGCCTGAACATGCAGCAGAATTCAGCACATCAGTGCTGCCAGGACGGTCTATGATCGGAATCGACGCATATGGGAGATCACCAGTTCACTCTGTTCCCGCCCTGCCCAGGCCTTCGTGGCCCGGGTCAGGCGGCCTCGTGCGTCCGCCTCGACCTGCTCGTCCGTCTCGCCCGCTTCCTCAGTGACGAGGGCGAGGCGGCCCGAGCCCTCGGCCAGGTGCTGCGTTGGCTGCACCGCGACCAGGGCTTCGCCCGCGGCGTCTTCACCATCCTCAACGAGACCGAGGACGAGGCGGTGGCCGACATCACCGCCGACGGCGTGCCCCGGGCGGTGGGCGAGCGCATGCGCTACCGTCCTGGCGAAGGCATCACCGGCCGGGTGGTGGCCTCGAACGAGCCACTGCATCTCGCTGGCATCCGTTCCGAGGACGGCTTCCTCGACCGCTCCGGGCTGCGCCAGGGCATCGACCTGTCGCGGCTGGCGTTCTACTGCGTGCCGATCCCGTATCGCGGACGTCCGGTGGGGACGTTATCGGCCGACCGTCATCTTGCGGATGTGACCGATGCGGACGGCGACCTGCGCCTGCTTGGCGAAGTGGCCCATCTGGTCGGCCCGTTCATCCAGCGCCGTCGGCTGGAGGATAGGCTGGACGCCTATCAGCAGGTGCAAGTAGCCGCCCAGGACAGGCTGATCGGCCGCTCGCCGGCGGTCGAGGCGGTCAAGCGCCTGGCTGCCAAAGTGGCGGGCGTCGACACCTCGGTCCTGGTCACCGGCGAGACCGGCACCGGCAAAGGGGTTCTCGCGGGCCTGATCCACGATCTCTCCGCCCGGCGAGGTCGTCCCTGCATCGAAGTCAACTGCGGGGCCATCCCCGACACGCTGATCGAAAGCGAATTATTCGGGCATGAGAAGGGGGCCTTCACCGGCGCCTCCGCGCGCCGAGCTGGTATCTTCGAGCGCGCCGACGGCGGGACGGTGTTCCTCGACGAGGTCGGAGAGCTGCCCGCCGGTGCCCAGACTCGTCTGCTGCGCGTCCTGCAGACCA
>JBBREK010000059.1:0-19186 GCA_038203025.1 Planctomycetota bacterium | reverse complement strand
GGTCTTGGGCACGGCTGCAGCAGCAGCAGCAGGGGCGTCCTGCTGCTCGTCGGGTTCCGGCGTTACGGCGCGGGCCGCCTCCAAGGTTGGCTCGTCGCCGGGCTGGGGGGGGCGCTGGGCTGCCATCCGGCCGCTACGGCGGACCACGCCACCACGTGGCCGGGCCGGGGCCGGTTCGCCGACCGACGACGCCGGGGCGTCGCCGAGGTCGAGTCCGGAGTCATCGCTGGAGACGGTCGGCAGGGACATGGCCGAGGCCGAGGAGGTCGGTTCGGGCACCGGTCCGGTCAGCGAACCAGGAGGCGGGGTGGCGAACGATCCCGGCAACGGTGTCGGCGTCGGCATCGGCTGCGCGATCGGGATGCCGCCTGCCGGAGTACGCAGGGCGGACGACGGCTCGCTGAGCGCCGGGGCCGGCGGCATACCCTGGGTGTAGGAACCGGTTCCCGGCTTCTTGAACGAACCGGTGACCGGCCGCTTGATCGAACCGGTGCCGGGTTCGGTGCGCACCACGGCGGCGCCCGAGGGCAGGGCCTGGAACGTGCCGCTGGGGTCGCGTAGGATGCGCGGCACTACCTGGGCCCCCTGGCACTTCGGGCAGCGGATGGCCTTGCCCGAGTATTCCGGGTTGAGCCGCGCCTGGTAGCTGCACGAGGTGCAGGTGAAGGGGAGCTTGCCCACCCCATCCAGGCGGACGACGCGCAACCCAGCGACCCCGGCCAGCTGTACCGTGCCGCAGGTCGGGCAGCGGACCGGCTGCCCCGACAGGGCGGCGGAGATGCGCGATACGTGGTTACAGGCACCGCAGTTGAAATCGATGCGGGCGGTACCGGCCATGCCGTGCGACTTCTCGATCCGGTCGGTGCCCGGGGCCGGCTCGGCTTTGACGATGCGGCCGGTGGGGATGCGTTCGGCGCGGAAGCGGTCGGTGCTGCTGCCCGGGGCCTTGACCACCTGGGCGGCCTGGCACTTGGGACAGTAGATCGCCTTGCCCTCCTGAGCCTTGGGGAAGTCGGCGACGTGCCCGCAGGCGGTGCAAGTGAAGGAGATGGTGTCGTTCAGGCCCACGCGCGTATTTCCTGGCCCTCGGGTATGCACATGGCGGCGTCCGGTCAACGACGGCCACGCCTTGCCAGACCCGCGTGGACGGTGAGGTTGCGCACCATGGCCGCTGTCGCATTGACCGGAATCAGCTTCTCCTACGGCAAGACCCGGGTACTCGCCGGCATCGACCTAAAGGTCGGTTCGGGCGAGCTGTTCTGCCTGCTCGGCCCCAGCGGCTGCGGCAAGACCACCATCCTGCGCCTGGTCGCAGGGTTCCTTGCCCCCGCAGCCGGTCGCATCGGCATCGATGGCGTCGATCAGACTGGCATCGCCACCGAACGGCGCGGCTTGGGCATGGTCTTTCAGCACTACGCCCTGTGGCCGCACCTCGACGTCGCCGCCAACGTGGCCTTCCCGCTGGAGATCGCCGGGGTGCCGGCCGACGAACGGCGGCGCCGGGTCGACGAGGCCCTCGCCGCCGTCGCCCTGCCGGATCTGGGTCGGCGCCAGGTCGGCGAACTGTCGGGCGGCCAACAGCAGCGCGTCGCCCTGGCCCGGGCCATCGTCGGCCGGCCGCGGGTCCTGCTGCTCGATGAACCATTGTCCAACCTCGACGCTCGCCTGCGCGGTGAACTGCGCTCGGAGATCCGCCGGGTGTGCAAGGCCGCCGGGGTCACCGCCCTCTACGTGACCCACGACCAGGGCGAAGCGCTGGCCGTGGCCGACCGCATTGCCGTCGTCCTCGATGGCCGCATCGCCCAGGTCGGGGTCCCGCGCGAGCTTTACGAGCGCCCCGCCTCGGTGCCGGTCGCCGCCTTCCTGGGCGAGGCGAACCTGCTGCCCGCCCGCTGGAGCGCGGGCCGGGCGCACAGCGCGCTGGGCGACCTGCCAGCGCATGCCCCGGCGCCAGTGGCCGAAGGGGCGGCCTGCACCGTCATGGTCCGTCCCGAGCGCCTGCACGAGCATCCCGACGGCATCACGGCCGAGGTGCTGGGCGGCGACTACCACGGCGCCACCGCCGTCTGGCAGCTGCGTATCGGCGACGCCCGTCTGCGCTGGAGCGAGACGCCGCCAGGCACCCGCCGGGCCGGCGACACGGTGCACATCGCGGTCGACGCCGGTGCGGCGGTGGCGCTGCCATCATGAACCCGCGCTGGGCGGTCGCCGCCCTTCCCTTCCTGCTGCTGGCGCTGCCCTTCGCCCTGCGTCCGGCGCCGAGCCCCGAGCCGCTCCGCCAGGTCGTGGTGGTGACGCCGCACGGCGAGGCCATCCGCGCCGAATTCGGGGCAGCCTTCACTGCCTGGGCCCGCCACGAGCTGCACCAGGAGGTCGGCATCGACTGGCGGACGCCGGGCGGCACCGGCGACATCGTGCGCTACCTCGACGACCGCTACGGCGAGGCCTTCTCCAAGCAGTTCAAGCGCACGTCGCGCAGCTTCAACGACCCCAAGGCGGCAGACGGCGACCCCGACCGGGCCGACTTCCTCGCCAGCGACATCGGCGTCGGCATCGACATCTTCTTCGGCGGCGGGGAGTTCACCTACCGCCAGCAGGCGGCGAAGGGCTATCTGCTCGATGCCGGCCTCCAGCGCGAGCATCCCGAGTGGTTCACCGACCAGGTCATCCCGCGGGAACTGTCCGGTGAGCTCATGTACGACGCCCAGGGCCGCTACTACGGCGCCTGCATCTCGGCCTTCGGCATCGCCGTGCAGCGCGACCGCCTGGCCGCGCTAGTTCCGCCAGGACCGATTGAGACCTGGCGCGACCTTGCCGCTCCCCGCCTGTTCGGCGCCGTGGTCGTCGCCGACCCCAGTCGCAGCGGCGCCATCGTCACCGCCTGCGAGCGCGTCTTGCAAAGCGAGCTGGCCGCCGCCGCGGCCGATCCGGACCATCCCACCGCAGATGAGTTGGAACGCGGCTGGCAGGCCGGCTGGAACGTGCTGCGCCGCATCGCCGCCAACTCCAGCTGGGTCAGCGACGGCGCCTCCAAGGCGGTGCGTGCCGTGGCCCGCGGCGAGGCCGCCGCCGGCATGTGCATCGACTTCCATGCCCGGGCCGAGAGCGAGTGGACCGAGACCGCCTCCGGCACCCCGCGCCTGGACTTCGTCGTACCGCGCGCCGGCACCTCGCTGTCGGCGGATCCGATCGCCCTGCTGCGCGGCGCACCGAACCGCGAACTGGCGACCGCCTTCCTCCGCTTCGTACTGTCACCGGACGGCCAGCGGCTGTGGAACTACCGGCCTGGCGAACCTGGCGGACCGGGGCGCTACGCCCTGCGCCGACTGCCGATCCGCCGCGACCTATACACTGCCGCCGACCGGGCGCACATGAGCGATCCCGAGGTCGCCCCCTTCGCCGATGCAGCACGCTTCACCTACCGTGGCCGGTTGACCGGTCCGCTGTTCAGCCTGATCGCCCCCCTGGCCAGGGGCGCCATCTTCGACCCGCGCGACGAACTGGTGTCGGCCTGGCGCGCCATCCTCGCAGCCGGCGGCCCGCAGCGCGTGCCCGAGGCGATGGCCGTGTTCGAGCGCCTGCCGGTCTCCTACGCCGGTGCGGCCGCCGCGCTCAAGGACGCGCAGTCCAGCCCGCTGCGCCGCCTGGAGTTGACCCGGCAATGGGCCGACACAGCCCACGTGCAATACCGCGAGGCGGAACGCCTGGCTGCGGAGGGCCACTGATGCGCTGGCTCGTTTATGGCCTGACCTTCGCCTTCCTCGGCGTCTTCCTCATTCTGCCGGTGGTCACCGCCGTGGCGGCCGGCATCACCGATCCGCTCAGCCATGACCTCACCGGCACCTTCCTGCGCGAGGCGCTGATCAATCCCCTGTACCAGGCCGGCCTGCTCAATGCCCTGGGCATCGCCGCGGTGACGACGGTACTGGCCTTCGCCATCGCCCTGCCGGTGGCCTGGGCGATGGCGCGCACGGATTTCGCCGGCAAGCCGTTCGCCGAGGTCCTGCTGCTGGCGCCGCTGGTGCTGCCGCCCTTCGTCGGCGCCCTCGGCTTCGAAGCCGTGCTCGGCCGGCACGGGGCCCTCAACGCCCTGCTGGTCCAGCTCGGGCTGGCCGATTGGTCGCACCCGGTCGAGTGGCTGGGCAACTACCGCGTCGCCGCCATCTGCCTGATCGAGGCCCTCGGTCTGTATCCATTCCTCTACCTGACCACGGCGGCGGCGATCAGCCGTCTCGATCCGGCCCTGGTCGAGGCCGCCCGCATCGGCGGGGCCGGCGGCTGGACGGTGTTCCGCCGCATCTGGCTGCCTCTGTTGCGCCCCGGTCTGTTCGCCGGCGGGGTGGTGGTGTTCGTGTGGTCGTTCACCGAGTTGGGCACGCCGCTGATGCTCGGCTACGAGCGCCACGTCGCGGTACAGGTCTTCGCCGGCCTAGCCGAGGCTGAAAAGAACCGCCTGCCCTTCGCCCAGGTGATCGTGATGCTGTTTGTCGCCGGCGCGGCCTACGTCGCCGCCCGCGCCCTCTTCGCCCGTCACGAACGGACCATGGCAAGCAAGGGTGCACACGCCGGGGCACCGGTCCGCCTGACGTCGCGCGGAACGCTGGCGGTGTGGCTGCTGATCGGCGGTGTGGTCGGCCTGGCCGCCGCCCCGCACGCCGCCGTTGCCATGCTGGCAGTGGCCCAGGACTGGTACCGCAGCGTGCTGCCCAGCGGCCTGACCACCCAGCACCTGCGCGACGCCCTGGCCCATCCCCAGGTCGTGCCCTCGATCCTGCAATCGCTGAAATACAGCACCCTGGCGACCAGCCTGGCCCTGGTCCTGGGCACCTATGTGGCCTGGGCTTCGGTGCGCTGGCGACCGCCGGGCTGGCGCACCCTCGACCTGCTGGCCATGCTGCCGCTTGCCATCCCCGGCATCATCCTGGCCTTCGGCTACCGGGCGATGCCGGCCATTCCCGGCTTCGGCTGGCTCGATCCGGTGGTCGATCCGACCATCCTGCTCGCCATCGCCTACGGCGTGCGCCGCCTGCCCTACGTGGTGCGCGCGGCAGCGGCCGGCTATGAGCAGACCCCGATCGCCCTGGAAGAGGCCGCCGCGGTCAGCGGCGCGGGGGCGGTCGTGCGTCTGCGCCGCATCGTCCTGCCGCTACTTGCCGCCTCGCTGGCCGCCGGCGCCATCCTCGCCTTCAGCTTCAGCATGCTGGAGGTCGCCGATTCGCTGATCCTGGCCGAGCGCCGCGAGACCTGGCCGATCACCAAGGTAATGTTCGGTCTGACCGACATCCTCGGCAACGGACCGGCCATCGCCTGCGCCTTCGCCACCTGGGCTATGCTGTTCCTTGCTGCCGCCTTCGCCGCGGCGCAGGCGCTTAGCGGGCGCGGCATCGGTTCGTCGATGCGCGCCTGATCAGCAGCCGAACTGCCGCAGGTGGTGGTCGCAATGCCGCCAGGTGACGCGCGCCCATTGGCGCGGGGACAACCGCCCGAGCATGGGGTGGACGCCCCAGGTCTGATGTGTCCCGACGCTGAAGCGCTGGACGTACTCGACCGCCCGGTTGTGGTCCCAGTCCCAGCCGTGTTCGGACGGTGAGGGCAGGATCTCGGCCGGGGCCTGCACCGTGCCCTTCGGCCAAGCCATCGGCCCATCAATCACCAGCAGGCGGCCATACCAGCGGTTCATCCACGAATCCCGCACCTGCAGGCGTAGTTCGCCAAAGGTCACGCTGAGGGCGGCGTGCAGGTGGCAGACCATGGCGTGGGCGTCAGGCATCACCCCCCATAGGCGGATGGCGTCGGGACGCAGCCGTTCGATCCGCTGCACCAGGCGGACGCGGGTCGGCATATGCAGGAGGCTGGGCATACGCTCAGCCGGCCAGCACGCGGCCCTGGCAACGTGGGCAGGCCACGGCCTCGCCACGCGGACGGTGGGCGGTGCTGACCCACAGGCCGCAGGCTGGACAGGCCGAGGCGGAGGCCAGGCCATCGACCGGCGGCAGCGGCGGATCGTCGTCGTCGCCTGCCTCGCTGGTGCGACGCGCCTCGACCTCCAGGGCCTCGACCGCGTTGATGTCGCCATCGTGGAAGGTCAGGCGGGCGGCGCCGGCCTTGACGATGTCCTTCTCGCCCAGCTTGCGCGGAGCGGCGACCTTGACCTTGTTGACGTAGGTGCCGTTCGAGGAATTGAGGTCCTCGACGTACCAGCCGTCGTCGTGTTTCACCAGCAGGCAGTGCTCGCGCGAGATGTTGGTCGTCGGCACCGCTAGGTCGCAGGCCGAGGCCCGCCCGACCACGGTGCGATCCTTGCCCAGGTTGAACCGGGTATAGCCTTCCGTCCCCTTCACGCGCACAGTCAGGAATGCCATCGCGGAGCCTCCGCAGGTGATACTCCCGACGGCGCGGAACGCTGCAAGGTCAGGAGCCGCCGTGGACGTCATCGCCCCCATCACCGACATGCGCCAGTGGAGCCGCCAGGCCATCATAGCCGGCAAGCGCCTAGCCTTCGTCCCGACCATGGGGGCCCTGCACCGTGGGCACCTCAGCCTGATCGAGAAGGCCAAGGGGCTGGCCGACCGGGTGGTGCTGTCGATTTACGTGAATCCGACCCAATTCGACAATCCCGAGGATCTCGCCAAGTACCCACAGACCCTGGAGGCCGACCTGGCCATGTGCCGCGAGGCCGGGGTGGACGCGGTGTGGACCCCCAGCACCGAGGAGATGTACCCGGACGGCTACTGCTCGTTCATCGAGGTGGTCGGCCCGCTGACCGACAAGCTGTGCGCCGTCGCCCGCCCGGGCCACTTCCGCGGCGTCTGCACGGTGGTCGCCAAGCTGCTGGGCGTAGTCCGGCCGGACGTGGCGGTGTTTGGCCAGAAGGACTTGCAGCAGGCCCTGATCGTCTCGCGCATGGCCGGCGACCTCAACCTCGGCACCGATATCGTCGTCACCCCGACCGTGCGCGACGCCGACGGCTTGGTGCTGAGCAGTCGCAACAAGCGCCTGACCCCGGCCATGCGCGCCAAGGCCCTGGGCCTGCCGCGCGGCCTCGAACTCGCCCGCCAGGCCTACCGCGCCGGCCAGATCACCAGCCTCAAGCTGATCGAGGTCGTCGCCGAGGAGTTGCTCATCCACGAGGGTGTCGACCTCGACTACTGCGACGTCGTCACCCTGAAGGGCTTCCACGAAGCGGAACACGCCGACGACGCCTGCATCCTCGCCGCCGCGGTGATCGTCGACGGCATCCGCTTGATCGATCATGTGCCGCTGGCCGGGCAGGCGATCCCAATGAAGGCGGACTGATGGTCGGTTCGCGGTTCGCGGTTCGCGGTTCGCGATTCCGCAGGCGTGACCTGAGGTCGTCAGCGGAGCGGCAGCTCCAACCGCGAACCGCGAACCGCGGACCGCGAACCGTGCTTGCCTGCCTGCTGCTGCTACTGCTCGCCATCGCGCTGCACGGCAGCGAAATGGCCGAGACGCGCCTGCCCGGTTTCCGCCTGCGTTCGACCGCCGATGCCGAGGCCACTAGACAGCTCGGCAGCGAGCTGACGCGTATCCGCGAGGCGCTGGCGAGCTGGTTGGGCGGCAACGTCCGACCGCTGCCGCGCGACATGCCCGATCTGACCGTGCTGTACTTCGCCAGCCGCAGCGCCTTCCAGGACTACGCCCACGCCCACGCCCGCAATGTCGCCACGGCGCATGCCGAGGGCTTCTATAGCGGCGACGGCACACCGGGCGGCGGCCAACTGGTGCTGTTCCGCGACGGCGGCCGCGAGCTGGGCACCGTCCGGCACGAGCTCGTCCACTACCTCATCGACCAGATCCTCCCGGCCCGTGCCGGTCAGCCAGTGTGGTTCAATGAAGGTCTTGCGGTCAGCGCCGAGGAGGCGTGGATCGATCCCGGCCAAGTACGCATCAGCGCCGTGCCGATGCAACGCCAGGCACTGCTGCGTCAGTTGGCGGCGGATGGCGACAGCCCCCTCGCTGGCATCACCGCCCTGGGCGCCGATGGCTGGCTGGAACGGGCCGGGGCCGACCGCAGCGCCGCCGACCGGCAGTATGCCGCCAGCTACGGCGCCGTGCTCTTCCTGCTCAACCGCCATCCGCAGGTGTTCTGGGGCTTCCTCAAGCGCCTGGCCGCAGGCGAAGCGCACGAAACCGCCTACGCCACCGCGTTCACCTCCATCCCAGGTGGACTCGATGCCGCCTGGCGGACCTGGGCCGCGCGCGGGGCGTGGCAGGCGGCGCGAGCCGTCGATGGCAGCGCCAGCGCCGCTGCCGCGGTCGAACTGGGCATGGCGTGGCTGCCCGAGAACCTGCCGCCTGGCGATCCGACCGAGGCGGCACGCTGGCTGAGCGGCGCGGCGCGCGGCTTCGCCGCCACCCCCGGCTACGAGCTCGACGCAGCATCAGCGTGGCTGTCCGCCAGCCGTGCCCTGGGCGATGTCGCGCCGGCAAAGGCTGCCGAAGATGCTGAGGCGGCGGCCGAGCTCTACGCGCAGCGCGGCCACCTCGCCGGTCAGGCTGAAGCCATGCTGCAGGCCTGCCGCGCCTGGGGTGATGATGCGGGCAAGGGCGACTGGACGCGGGCCGCCGCCCTTGGCCGCATCGCTGTGCAGCTCGCCGAGGCAGTCGGTCCCGACAGCCTGCGCGCCTCGACCTATGCCGCCTACGGCTCGTGCTTCGTCCATGGCCGGGCCACGGCCGCACCCGATGGCGGCGATCCCAAGGCCGAGGCGGCGCATGCCCTGGCCCGGGCCCGCGAGCTGCACCACGCCAGCGGCGACCTTGATCAGGAGGCCTCGGTGGTGCTGCTTACTGCCCAGGCCCTGGCGCCGGATGATGGCACGGCCGGCGACTGGGCGGCCTGCCTCGCCCTGGCCGACGAGGCGCTCGCCCTATGGCGACGCCTGCCCGACCAGAAGGCGGTGCGCGCCGATCTCGCCCGCGCTTTGGCGGTGCGCGCCAGCCTGCAGCGCCCGGACCGCAATCCGCAGGGCGACTGGGCAGCGGCCGAAAGGGGCTACGTCAGCGAGGCTGAGCTGATCGCGCCGGATGATGATCGCCGGATGTTGCGCAACCTCATCGACCGCGCGACCTGCCAGCTCGGCCGCAGCGATCCGGAACATGCGGCGGTCAGTTTCGCCCAAGCGGAACGCCGGGCGATACTGCTCGACGACCAGGCGCTGGCTGCCTATGCCGCCTACCAGATCGGCTGGAGCCTGCAGAAGTCGGATCCGTCCGCCGCCGCCGACGCCTTCCTGCGTGCCGCACCGCGCTATCGCGCCGCCGGCCGGTCCCAGCAGGAGGCCCTCGCCGTCTCGCAGGCCGCCCAATCGGCCGCCACCGCCAGCAGTGATCCCACCGCCGTCGCCGCCCTGTTCGGCCGCGCCGCTGCGCTTGAACAGGCGCGCAAGGATGTCCCCCGGCTAGCCTACAACCTCTATCAGCAGGCCTGGTACAGCGAGCCCTCGCGCCAGCCGGGCGCCGATCCGGCTGCCGCAGGCACCCTCTATCTCGCCGCCGCCACCGCCTGGAAATCAATCGAGCCGGTCCGCGCCGCCCAGGCCCTGCAGCAGCGGGCGCGCGTGCTCAACCCGGCCACCGGCGCCCGCGCCGGCTGGGGCGAGGCGGTCAGCGCCTGGCGCGACGTCGCTGCCGCCCTCGCCGTCCTGCCCGACGCCACCCAACACCAGGGCGACCGCGGCCACGCCCTGCACCAGCAAGCCTGGTGCCTGATTCAGGGCGACGCCAAACGCATGACCCGCGAGGCCCGCGGGCTGTTCACTGAAGCGGTGCGCCTGCAGGACGCGGCTGGCGATGCGGCCGGGGCGAAGACCAGCAGGTCGTGGATCAGGGAGTGATCATTGCCCCGGTTCGCGGTTCGCAGTTGGTCAAACAGACCTTGCAGAAAATCCCATTGGCCTCTGGTTGGCCAACGTCATCAAATTACGCAGCTTGTGTCGCTACAACGGTAAACCGCGAACCGCGAACCGCGAACCGCGAACCGGGGCAATGAACAAGCACGCGTCCCCATAGCTGAAGAACCGGTACCGTTCGCGCACCGCCTCCGCATACACCTCATGCAGCCGCGTCAGCCCGGTGAGGCAGGCGACCAGCATCAGCAGGGTCGAGCGCGGCAGGTGGAAGTTGGTCATCAGCCCATCGACCGCGAGCAGCCGTTCCGGCGGATGCAGGAAGATCGAGGTCCAGCCGCTCCACGCCGCCAGCCCATCCGGCTGACGAGCCGCCGTCTCCAACGTGCGCACCACCGTCGTGCCGACTGCGATGACCCGGCCGCCGGCGGCGCGGGTGGAACGGATCGCCTCGGCCGTCTCCGGCGGGCAGGAGGCCCATTCGGCGTGGATGCGGAAGTCCTCGATGCGCTCGGTGTCGACCGGTTTGAAGGTGCCGGGGCCGACGCGCAGCTCGACGAAGGCGCGGCGCACGCCCAGCGCGTCGAGTCGATCGAGCAGGGCGGGCGTGAAGTGCAGGGCGGCGGTCGGAGCCGCCACCGAGCCGGGCCGATCGCCAAACACGGTCTGGTAGCGTTCACGGTCACGGGCATCGGCCGGGCGGTCGATGTACGGCGGCAGCGGCATGGCGCCGTGCGCCTCAGCCAGGGCAAGGACGTCGCAGCCGGGCGGAAAGCGCAGGCTGCGCGCGCCGTCCTCGAGCGTCTGTTCGACGATCACGGTCAGACCGGCAAGTTCCAACTCCTGGCCGGCATGGACGCGGCCGCGGATCAGCACGCGCCAGGCGCCGTCGTCCTCGGGATGGACCAGCAGCACCTCGCGCTCGCCGCCGTTGGCGGTGCGCGCCTGCAGGCGGGCCGGGATGACGCGGGTGCGATTGAACACCAGCAGGTCGCCGGGACGCAGCAGGTCGGGCAGGTCGCTGACCCGCCGGTGGGCCAGAGCGCCGCCGTCGAGCGGCGCGCACAGCAGGCGGGCGGCGTCGCGCTCGGGTGCCGGCTCCTGCGCGATCAGCTCTGACGGCAGGACATAGTCGAAGGCCTCGAGCTGCATCAGCGCGCTCCGAGGCGGGCCGCTCCGGGAATGAGCACGGCCTGCAAGGCGATGGTGACGGCGGCGATGCCGAGCATCCAGATGCCCAGGGCGCCGAGTGCCCCGTCGGCGACCACGGTCATAAACGCCCCGCACAGCAGCGGCCCGGCGGTCGAACCGATACCCAGCGCGGTCTCATGCAGGGCGGCGGCGCGCGCCGCGCCCTCGGGCAGGCGCAGGCTGTAGTAGATCGACCCGGTGTAGACCGCACCGAAGCCGGCGCCCAGCAGCAGGCCTGCCCCGCACAGCGCGACGGTCTGCGGGATGCCGCCGAGGCCCAGCCACAGCAGGGCGAGTGAGGCGAGCGCGATCGGCGCCTGCAGCGCCAGCAGGCGCCACGGGCGCAGCACCCAGCCGGACCACGCGCCAAGCAGGATGAAGACGCCGAAGTAGCCGACGGCGTAGGCGAACAGCGCCGCAGCGGAGGCGGCCTGGGCCGGGTTGTCGGCCAGGCCTTCGCTCTTCAGTGCGCGGGTGAGCAGGCTGATGAAGGCCATGCCGAGCAGGCAGTAGGACAGCAGCGCGGCGCGCCCCATCCAGGTCAGCCGGTTGAGCGCCGGATGCGGCGCGCGATCGCCCTCGGCCTTCAGCTCCTGCCGGGGCAGGCTGCGCCAGCGCCACAGCACCATGATGCAGATGGCGGCGGCGGCCAGGACCAGGCTCCAGCCAAGCCGCGGCGACAGGCTGGAGAGCGCCCAAGCCAAGCCGAAACCGAGGATGTTGCCACCCGACCAGCCGAGATTGTAGCGGCTGACCTTGACGTGCAGCGGCGGATCAGCCTTGCCGCCCTCGCCGCGCGCATCGCTGAACAGGCCGACGTTGCCGGGGAAGAACAGGGCCGAACCGGCGCAGGACAGCACGGTGGCCGCGAGTGCCGACCACGGGGTGTTGAAGCCCAGCGCGATGGCGGCGCCGACGACGCAGATCATCGCCCCGAGCACGGCGGTGCGGGCCCGGCCCCAGCGGTCGGACAACCGGCCGCCCTGCGCCACCAGCCCGCCGTAGGCCAGGTTGGTCAGGGTCATGGCCAACCCGATCTCCCACGGGCTCCAGCCGCCCGCCGTCCACATGCCGGTGGCGGTGGCAAAGCCAAGATACTGCCCGGCGCCGATGCAGGTGTTGAGCAGCTGAAGGGTGAGGATCTTGGGCGGGGCGGTCACGGGTGGCGCAGGCTCGTGGTCGGATGGGGAAGGGAAGCCCCCGGTTCCGACCTGCTTTGCGTCGGCAGACTGCGGCCTATCCTGCCTGGATGGGCACCATCCTCGCCGTCGACGACGAAGCCGGCATCCGTGAGATGCTGCGCATCGTCCTGACGCGCGATGGCCACAAGGTCCTGACCGCCGACGGTGCCGAGGAGGCCATCCGCCTGGTCGGGTCCGAACCGGTCGAGCTGGTGCTGACCGACCTGCGCATGGCGCCGGTCGACGGGTTGGAACTGCTCGCCCGCCTGCGCAAGGCCAAGCCCGACTGCTTCGTCGTGGTCATGACCGCCTTCGCCGAGTGGGACACAGCGGTGCGTGCCATGCGCGCCGGCGCCTTCACCTTCGTACGCAAGCCGTTCGACAACACCCAGCTCAAGGCGACGGTGCAGCGCGCCCTGGCGGCGCGCGACCGTTTCCTCGCCGCCAAAGGCGACGCGCCGCACAATCCGGCGGTGCATCTGGTCGGCTCGACGCCGGGCATCCATGCCATCCATCAACTGATCGATCAGGTCGCGACCACCGACTCCACCGTCCTGGTTACCGGCGAGAGCGGCACCGGCAAAGAGCTGGTCGCACGCGCCCTGCACTACGCCAGCCTGCGCGCCGACGGGGCGCTGATGCGCGTGAACTCCGGCGCCCTGGCGCCGTCGCTGCTGGAGTCCGAGCTGTTCGGCCATCTCAAGGGCTCGTTCACCGGCGCGGTCGAGGACCGCCCCGGGCTCTTCGCCCTGGCCGACAAGGGCACCATGTTCCTTGACGAGGTCGGCGACCTGGCGCCGGAGACCCAGGTGAAGTTGCTGCGTATCCTCGAAAGCGGCGAATACCTGCCGGTGGGCGGCCGCGAGATCCGAACGTGCAACGTCCGCGTGGTCGCCGCCACCAACCGCGACCTCAAAGCGATGGTCGCCGCCGGCACCTTCCGCGAGGATCTCTACTACCGCCTGGCGGTGATCACCGTGCACCTGCCGCCGCTGCGCGAACGGCGCGACGACATCCCGCTGCTCGCCGGCCACCTGCTGTCCCGTCACGCGGTGAAGCTGCGGCGCGGCGTCGCCGGCTTCACCCCAGCGGCGCTACTCGCCCTGACCCGCTACGACTGGCCGGGCAACGTACGCGAACTGGACAACCGCATCCAGCGCGGCGTCGCCCTCACCCCGCAGGGCGACATCGACGAGCCGGCCCTGTTCGGCGACGTCGGTGGCGACCCGGTACCGACCCCGACCGGCACGCGGGCCATGGTGGACGAGGGTGTCAAGCGCATCCGCAGCGGCGACGGCGTCGATCTCGAGCACGAGGTGACCGCCCTGGAACGCCGCCTGGTCGAAGCGGCGCTGGAGCAGACCCGCGACAACCTTACCGACGCCGCCAAGCTGCTGGGCATCAGCTTCCGCCAGATCCGCTACAAGGTCCGCCAGCTCGGCCTGCGTTGACCCTGGGAGCGCGGCTACGCCAGCGCCAGCGCCAGCGACAACCACACCACCGCCTCCGCCAGCAGCAGCCAGTTCCACCAGCGCCAGCCGCTGTCGGTGCCCAGGCAGGCGACACCGGAACCCCAGATCGCCGCCGGCCACCACGCCCACGGCGAGGTGGCGACCAGCAACAGGCCGACCGCCGGAACCTGCAGGGCATGCACCACCGCCAGTCGGCGGTACGCCCTCACGCCAGTTCGTCCGGCTGCAGAATGCGCAGCAGGTCAGCCGCCGCCCGCTCGGGATCAGCAGCCCGGCACACCGTCCCCGCGACGGCGGCGCCGTGCGGCAGGCGCAGCTCGCGCAGGCGCTCGGCATTGAGGCCGCCGATCGCGTAGCTGGGCAAGCGCAGATCGCCGCGCACCGCGTCGAGCAGCTGCGGGCCACGGCTCGGCTCGTGCGGCTTGGTGGCGGTGGCGAACATCGGACCGAGGCCGAGGTAGTCCGCTGCCCACTGCCCGGCCAAGACCTGCTCGCGGGTATGCGCCGAGACGCCGATGGCGCAGCGCGGTCCGACCACGGCGCGCACGTCGCGCGGATCGAGATCGTCCTGGCCGACATGGATGCCGTCGGCATCGAGGATGCGCGCCACCGCGACGTGGTCGTTGACCACGAACAGGCCGCCGGCCTCGCGCACGGCGTCCTGTACCCGCGCCGCCAGTTCGCGGTAGCCGCGCTGGTCGAGCTGCTTGGCGCGCAGCTGCACCACCCCGGCTCCACCGCGCACGGCGGCAGCCGCCACCGCCACCGGATCACTGCACAGCGCCGTGTCGACGAGAACGTAGAGGCGGATCTGCCACAGCCGCCAGGCCGGCAGCCGGGCGAGGATATCGCTTTCCAGGCGGTAGACGCGGTAGCGGGCCGCCTCGGCGGCCTGCCAGGCGCCGCCAACCAGCTTCAACCCCTCCTCCAATGCGCGCAACGCCTCCTGGGCGCGGGCAGAATTGGCGCGGATCACCGCCAGCGGGCTGGCGCGCACGCCCTCGTCGCCGGCCTTGATCGTCTCGCCGACATCGGCGCCGGCATCGCGCCACGCCACCGCGCCAGGCGGCACACAGGCGCGCACGGCATGCCGCAGCTGCTTGGCGGTGGCAGCGGAGTCCGCATCGTCGAGCAGAAAGCGCGCGACATCCTCCAGCGCCCGTAGTCCCTCGGCGGCCCGGTTGGCATTGGCGTCGAGCAGGCGCTCGACCGGACGTACGCTCACGCGTCCGCTTTCGGCGGCTGCACCGCCTCGACGCCCTTGGCCGCCCAGGCGCGCAGGCGCGGCCACAGGTATTCGCGCCCGAGGATGCGCACGGTGGCGGCGATGGGCACGGCGAGGATCAGGCCGAGCACGCCGAGGATCTTGCCGCACAGCAGCAGGGCGATGATCAGCCACACTGGGTGCAGCTCGACCTCGCGACCGAGGATCCACGGGATCAACACCGCCTCGGTGGTCTGGACCAGGCCGTAGACGATCAGGACAAGGATGCCGTCAACCGGGGTCGCACCGGGCTGGATCATGGTCAGAGCCATCGCCGGCACGGCCAGGACAACGCCGGCCATCGGGATCGGCGTCACCAGTCCCAGCAGCACGCCGAACAACACGCCGTACGGCACCTTGGTGCCGAACAGCTGCAGGGCGAGGAAGCCCGCCACCCCGACCATGGCGCAGAGCACGCAGATGATCAGGCGACCGCGGAAGAAGGCCGAGACGGCGCGTTCGATCTCGCGGACGATACGCAGGGTGCCAGCCTTGTGGTTGGACGGGATCAGATCCCTGGTGCCATTGCGGATCGCCGGCATGGCGAGGACGAGGAAGAAGGCATAGATCGGCACCAGCACCGTATCGAGGAGGAAGCCGCCGATCGCGCCGAGGTTGCCCAGCGAGGCTTCGGCCCAGCCGCCAATACGCTCGGGCATCCGGTCGAGGGTACTGCGCACCGCCTCATCGATCTTGGCCACAGCCAGGGCGAGGGCCTGGCCACCGACCGCGCTACCGCCGCCGCGCAGTTCGGTGAGCAGGTCCTTCGCCGCCACGGAACCGCTGCGCTCGGACCCCTCCAGCTGGCGCAACGCCGCGATGGCGGCGGACCTGGCCTCAGGGCCGAGTCGGGTGCCGGCGGCAGTGCGCAGGTTGGCGACCAGCCCGACGAGGTCGGGGTCCTCGGTGCCACCACGCAGGGTGCGGATGGCGACGATGACCCGGCGGTGCGACGCTGCCCAGGCGCGGCCCAGGGCATCGAGATGCCCCTCCAGCTGCGGCCGGCGCGACACCGCCGCCTCGATCTCGGCAGCGGACGGTCCGGGCCAGTTGGGATCCCAGGCGGTCGGCGCATCGTCCGGCGACGGCCCGGCCGGCTCGCCGCCGGCCAGCAGACGGGCAATCTCCAGCCGCGGCACCCGCGTCTCATCCTGGTAGACGCTAAACATCGCCAGCCCGGCGTCGTCGACCTCGAGGTTAGCCATGCGCTTGAGCGACTCCTGCCGCTCCTGCACCCAGCCGGTGATCCGGTTGATCACCGAGGGATCGAACACGCCGTTGCCATTGGTGTCGGTGTAGGCCTCGCCCTCATCCCAGCGGCTGTTGCCGTTGCGGTCGGCGAAGGTCTCGCCGCGCGCCACCTGGCTGGCCAGGTCGGCGCTCTGCCTGGCCAGCAACGGCACCAACAGGACGAGGCCGCCAAGTAGGACGATCGTGGTGGTGGCGAACAGTACCACCGCCGCCATCCAGCGGCCGAAGCCGACTCGTCGCGAGATCAGGTCGACCACCGGGGTGAGCACATAGGCGATGACGAAGCCGATCGCCACCGGCACGGCGACGTCGAGCACGGCGTTGACCACCGGCAACGTCACCGAAGCGGTCTCGCGCAATGCAAACGAGCACATCGCCACCGTGGTGGCAACGAGCAGGACTTTGACCCACGAGTGGTCGAGGATCTCCTTCAATTGTCGCTCAGCCCCAGCCGCTTGCGCACACAACCGCGCAGGGCATCGGCCAGCACCTCATGACCGGTGAAGTCTTCGCGGCGGTCGTCGGGCTGCTTGGTGAAGACGCCGTGCTCGATCAGGGTGAAGGTGATCTCGCCGATGTCCTCGTTGCGGCGGATGCCCCAGCTCTCCAGCACCAGGTCGCCGAGCAGCCCGTAGCGGTTGGCCGCCAGATCGACCGCGCCATGGATCAGCTCGCGCGCGGTGAGGTGCCGGGCCGAACCGGTGGTCTCGGCCGAGCGGAACAGCTTCACCGCATGGGTCAGCGACTGGCCGATGAAATGGAACCCTTCGACGTGGTACCGTCCATCGTCCTGCGCGACGCTGCCGAGATCGGACTGCAAGGCCATGGCAACATCCTCGCGCCATATGGCGGGAGGCAAGCCGATCGCTGGCAGGCCGCCTCAGCACGGTGCCTGCGCCAGCCGCTGCAGTTGCGAGGCCTGCGGATCGACGGCGACGATGACGCGGGCCGGGCCAGGGCCGAGCAGCACCGCGGCGGGTACCGCCGGGGAAACGGGATTAGCGCCTCGGGCACCCGGCCATAGGAGCCCTACGCTTCTCCCCCAGGGTCAACGCCAGTGGCCCGGTCCTACGGCGGGGGCATGGCGCGGACCGCATCCAGGACAGTGAGGATCGCGGGATGACCTGGGCGCAGCGCAAGGGCGGAGGTGGCGGCACGTTCGGCTTCAGCGCGGTGGCCCAACTGCTGATGGGCCAGGGCCAGCATGTACCAGGTCCGGGCGTCGAGGCCCCTGGTGCGGGCGACCAGGACGTTGCCCAAGGTGATGGCCCGCGCAGGATCCCGCAGCGCCGGATCGCTGGCCTTCACCAGGAAGCGCAAAGCGTCGTCGTAGGCGTCGATGTTGTCGGGAATCGGTGCCGCGAGGATGCGCTCGAACCAGACCGCGGCGGCGGCCTCCTGATGTGCCTCCTGGCAGACCTTGCCACGCCGGCGCAGGACGTCGGCCGAGAGCACGGCGGTGCGCAGGTCCTGCAACGATCGATGGGCCGAGACAGTCACACCGTTGAGCAGGGTGCAGGTGACCACCAGCTGGGTGTCAGCGCCGGCGAAGTCCTCGGGGATCGGCACGGATCCCCCGCAGAAACCACGTCACCCATAGGACATGATCACCAGCGGCGTGGCCCGTTTGCCGACGGCGAGATGGGCGGTCAGGGCGTTCTTCGGGACCTCCTCCTGCATGATGCCGTAGCAGGTCGGGGCGTAGCGCCGGCCGTCGGTGCAGACCAGGTCAGGCGGTTCGAGCTCGACCACGTTCCCGTCGCCGACGCTGCCCGCGACGAACAGGCGCTCGGGCAGCCGTCGGACAAGCTGCTGCTGGCCCTCGGCCAGACTGACTGCCAGCCAGGTGTCGATGGCGGCAAGATAGGGCTGCTGCGTGGGTGTAGCGCCAGCCAGGCCCAGCTCCTCGCTCATGATGAGATACTCGCCGGGCAGCAGCAGGACCTCGCCATCGCTGGTTGCGGCGGCCTCCATCTGCCCATCGACTCGGCGCAGGTTCACCCTGACTGAGCGGGCGGCGGGCAGACCGAGCGGGTTCGGCCCATCGGCGAGGTCGATGCTCAGGCGGGTCACAGGTCCGGACTCGGTGGTGACACGCAGCGTCGTGCCGGCGAAGGCGAAGATCCATGGACAGGCACACCTTCACTCACGCGAGAAGGCCGCCTGGACAGAAGATCCATGGAGGACAGAAGATCCATGGACTGGACAGAAGATCCATGGACAGGCACACCTTCACTCACTGACATGCGTAGCCTTGCTTATGGGTTTGTGCTGACCTATAAGCATTCCATGCCACTACCCCGTCACCTCCTGGTCCACGACGAGCGCCCCGGCGCCTACCATGTCATCTCCAGGTGCGTCCGCCGCGCCTTCCTTTGCGGCGACCACGCCGAGCACCGCCGGGAGTGGGTCCGCGACCTCATTCGCCAGGCTGCCGGTGCCTTCGCCGTCGATGTGCTGTCCTACACGGTGATGTCCAACCACCTGCACATCGTTGTCCTGACCGATCCTGCCCGCGTCGCCGCCTGGTCGCCCAGCGAGGTCGCCACCCGCTGGGCAGCCGCGCACCTGCGCACCGCGCCGGACGGCAGCGCACAGGCCTGGAGCCCGACCGAGATTGCCGAGAAGGCCGCCGACGCAGCGTGGATCGACACGATTCGCAAGCGCCTGCGCTCGCTATCGTGGTTCATGAAATGCGTCAAAGAGCGCCTGGCCCGCCGCGCCAACCGCGACGACGGCTGCACCGGACACTTCTGGGAGGGACGGTTCCAGAGCGTGCCGCTGCTCGACCAGGCCGCCGTGATCGCGGCCATGGTCTACGTCGATCTCAACCCGATCCGCGCTGCCATGGCCCAGACGCCCGAGGCCAGCGACTACACCAGTGTGCAGGACCGCTGCGCCGCCCGCCAGGCGCACCGCGCCGCCCAACTCGTCCCCGCCCTGTCCGCGACCCCGACC
>JBBREK010000058.1:0-19575 GCA_038203025.1 Planctomycetota bacterium | reverse complement strand
GCAGTTGTAAGCGATGGTTGGGGCATGGCCGTAGGTCAGGCCGTCAGCGGTGCGCTGGCCGGCGATCGAGCGGATGCCGCGCGCCAGCAGGCGGGCGTCGCCATCAAGGTGGAAGGTGTTGGCGGCCTGCACCCGCGCGTCGCCCCACCACTGGGCCTGTTCGCGCCACGGCGTGTCGACGTAGGCGTCGCTGGCGCAGACCTGCTGGGTCAGGCGGCTGGCGGCGTGGATGGCATTGAGGGTGGCCTCGCCGCAGGCGAAGCGGCCGCGCATGGCGAAGGGGTAGACGGCAGTGCGCAGGCGCAGACGCACGGTCAGCGGCGCGCGGTTGCCGCGCGCGACCACGGTGATGACGCCATGCCCCAGGTTGTGGAAGAACTCGTGCCGGCTAGCGCCGTCGCGCAGGTGCAGGCGCGAGGCCAGGGCGACGGCACAGCCGTCGCCGGGCTGGCGCAGGTCGCCACGCAGGCCCTGCAGGCCCTCGTGGTAGTGCAGGTCGAGGCAGGCATCGGCCTCGCCGCCGTCGACCTCGACGCTGACGCAGCCATTGACGAACGTGCCAAGCGCGATCGTGGCGGCGGCGAAACCGTTATTGCCGGTCGCCGGCAGGTCGAGTTCCAGCCAGCGCTCGCCGCGCCGGCCGTCGTCGGCCGCCGTCCAGGTGGCGGCCCGGCCCTCGGCGACCCATGGCCAGGAGACATTGTCCCAGGCGCGCCAGCCGGTGGCGCAGGTGCCGGTGGCACGCGAGACGACGCCGGCCGGGATGAGCTCCTCCTCGCGCAGCATGGGGATACCGCGCGGTTCGACGGCATCCCAGGGCGGGCGGCTGAACGGCGTGCAGTCGCCGATGCCGGAGTGGTGCTTGGGGTCGATGGTCCAGCCGGTGGGCGGGGTCGGATCGGTGATCCAGGCGCGGTTGTCGGCGCTGGCGTCGACGTGTTCCTGGAAGTCGAGCTGGATCGACAGCCGCGCCGTGTCGGTGCGCTGGCTTGGGCTGCGGCGGCGCAGCCAACTGCCGTCGCTGACCAGGGTGGTGGAGCCCCAGCGGACGGCGACAAGCAGGCCGGCGGCCATGCGGTGGAGGTACTTGAAGGTCGAGATGCCGGGGTTGTAGACCTCGACGCTGATCCAGTTGGCGCCGGGCCGCAGCCAGGTGGCGACGTCGAGATCGTCGAACGGCCACGACTCCTGATAGCCGCGCGCCGGGCCGCGGCAGACGTAACGGCCGTTGATCCACAGGCGGTAGTGCTGGTCGGCGGTGATGCTCAGCGGCGCCCGGCGCGGTACCTTCGCCAGGGTGAAGTCTTTGCGGTAGTGGGCGAAGGCGTTGTAGAGGTAGGAGAAACCGCCCGGCCAGATCCATTGCGCCTGGCGCAGCGGATGGTCGGCAGGCAGGGCGGTAGGGGCTGCTGGCATGCCGCTATTGGCGGGGATAGCGGGCCGGGATCAACCTGACGATGCGCGTGACGTTCCAGCATGGGATTGATTCCACATGCCACCGTCCCCGTCGTGCCCCCTTAGCCTTCAGCGCTTGGCTGTCAGCGCGACGGCAGAGCCGAAGGCGAAGGGCAGGCGGATCTCCGCGTTGCGGGCGCCGTTGGCGCGCGCCTGGTCGATGTAGACGGCCTCGGCGCGCTCGCCCTCGTAGACGCCGAGGGCGCCGCCGGCGGGATCCTCGTCGAGCGCCAGGGCGGTGCCGAGGGAGCCGGTGAACACGCCGGTCGAGGGCCCGGTCTCATCGAGTACGGCGGTGCGACTGCCGCCGCGCGCGGTGCGCACGGTAGCCAGCACCTGGTCGCGGGCATTCGGGTGCAGGTCCATATCGCGGTCGCGCACCACCAGGCGCAGGGGCTGCCCGACCGCCAGGGCGGTGGTCACCGGCTTGCCCTGCTCGTCGACGATCGCCAGCGTGCCGTCGCTGCCGGCCAGCAGCAGGTCGCCCCAGGTGTTGGGATGCTCCCAGGTGTTGGCCGACTTGCCGGTGGCCCAGTAGTAGTTTCGTCCGGTATTGCCTGGAGTGAGGTAGGCGTTGAAGCCGAGCAGCCGGCCTGGCGTCAGATCGGCATTGCGGATCAGACCGGCTGGGATGCGCATCTCGATGGTCCAGCCATCGGGACCGACGCGGCCTGCGGTCGGCAGTTCATCGGCGTGCATGCCGACCATCTGGTAGTGCGAGTTGCGCGGCTTGCGTGCCTCGCCGGCAACCAGCGTCGGATCGTCGGCGCTGCCGGACGGCCAGCCCCAGAACTGCTGGCCGGCGCGTACGTCGCGCACCTCCTCTTTGCTGTTGAGGCAGTCGATCCACACCTCCAGCGAGTCGCCGGTCCAGAAGTTGCCGACCCCGACCTTCTTGAGCTGGTGACCCGGCCAGGCCAGGGTGGCGAGCACGTTGATGCCGCCCGGATCCCAGCTGAACTTGAGGGTCTGGTGTTCGGGGCCGCTGCCGCCTTCGGGATGCAGCTCTTGGGCAGGGATGGCGGCCCACTCGCTGGCGTCGCCGTCGATCACCGGCGGCTTGTCGACGCAGGGGACGCTGGCGAAGCGGATGGTCTGGAAGGTCGGTGACCACGGCTGCGGAGCGGAGGCCTCGGCTGGGCCGGCGCGATCGGCCGGTGGCACCACCTCGACCGGACCGCGGCCTCCGGCGGTGCTGGCCGGCCCCATGGCGCCGGAGGCCAGCCACGAGCTGCCTTGACTGGCAGCGAGGTCACGGCCGGCGGTGAGTTCGCCGACCTTGCGCCACGAGCCGTCATCCTGGTAGATGTAGCCGGGTCGGCCGCCATGCGGCGGCGGGGTACCACCACCGGGCAGTCCGATGGCCGCTGCTGCCGACAACGACATCGCCGCCGAGCGCAGGGCCGATAGCTCGCCGACCGCGCCGGCGCTGGCGATGTCCGCCCGTCCGGCGGCGACGCCCTTGGCCAGGTACTCGATGCGCTCGCGCAGACTCAGTTCCTGGCCAGCGGCAGCCATAGCCTCGCCTTTGCCGATCGAGGCGCTGCGCTTCATCGCGCCGGCGTCGGCCGCACCCTTGACCAGGGCGGCCTCGACCTTGCTGGCAGCCTGTGCTGCCTTGGCCGCGGTGGCGGTGCTGGTGGCAGGGCTGGTGGCGGGCTTGTCCGCCGCGTTCGGTGCGGCGGCGGCCTGCTCTGGACCGGCGAGGGCTGCGGTCGCGGCCTCGGCGAGTCCGGCCAGTTCGGGAACCCTCTGCGCCAGCATGGCCTGCAATTCGCTGCGCATCGCGCCGACCGAGTCCTTGGCGTCGATGCCAGCAGCCTTGAGCCGGGCGTCGAAGGTCTTGCTCAGCTGGTCGGCGACGGCCGGGGCTGAATCGCTGCGGAACTTCTCGACGAAGGCCGCCTCCGCCGACTTCCCCATCTCTTCGGCCCGGGCGGCGACCACTGTGGCCACTTCGTCCTCGCGCTGAGTGGCGTCGCTGGCTGCCTTGGCTGCCTTGGCTGCCTTGGCGGCGGCGCTGGCCAGAGCCTGCTTCGCCTGCACGGCCTTGGTGGCGGCCTCGATGTCCTTGCCGGCAGCGGCGGCAGCGCGGGCCCCGTCCAGGGCGGTGCGCGCTTCGGCGACCTGGTCGGCGGCGGCGGTCGCCGTCTCCCCGGCTGCGTCGGACAGTTGCGCTGCCGGCGAGGCCGCCTTGCGCAGCTGAGCTTCGAGCTTCTCGCCATCCTTGGCCAGCCGGTCGAGCTCGTTGTGCAGGCGCTTGCCCTCATCGCTACGCGCCTTGGCCTCAGCCTTGGCCTGGGTTTTGGCCTCGGCCTCGGTCTTGGCCTTGGTCTCAGCCTTGGCTTCAATCCCGATCTCGGTCTTGGCCTCGGCGTCGGCCTCGGTCTTGGCGGCGCCGGCGGCCGGCGGGTTGTCGCGGGCGACGAAGGCGGCTGCGGCTGCGGCGCTGGCCTGGCTGGCAACCTCGGCCTTCTTGGCGGCGTCGGCGAGCTGGCCGGCGGCCTCCTTGCGCAGCTTGGCGTCCTCGTTGGCGGCGGCTTTGCGCTCCTTGTCCAGGGCGTTGGTGGCGGCGCCGACCGCGCGCTTGGCGAAGTCTTGCTTCAGTGCCTCGGCCAGCTGCGGCACCACCTGGGTGGCGACCTCCTCGCGGAAGGCGGCAGCGGTCGGTTCGGCGCCGCGCTCGTCGAGCGCCTGATCCAGGGCGAAGACCTGTTCGCGCCGCAGTTCGGCGTCGAGATTGCGCAGGTCGCCCTCGCTGGCGTCGGCGTCGGCGAGGGCGCGCGCCAGATCGGTCATCGGCTTGTCGAGCTTGGCCAGCACCTGCTTGAACAGCTCACTGCGGTCGGGTTCGGGCAGATCAGAGCCGACCAGGCGCTCGTGGTCGGTACGCAGGCGTTCGGCGATGCGCTCCTTGATCGCATCCAGCTTGGCCAGGCGCTCGGCCTCGGTGGCGGCGCGGGCCTCGGCGGCGGCGGCTTGCTTGGCGGCCTCGACCTCGGCGAGGCGCTGGACCTCTTCGCGGGCCTTAAGGTAGGCGGGCACGCCCCAGGCCATGCCGGCGGCGACGTGGACGATCAGCGAGATGGCGACGAAGCGGCCAAGTCTGGTCTGCAGGAACGGCACCGGAGCTGGATCGGTCATGGTTTCGTCTCGCGGTTGAGGGTGCCGGGCTCGAGTTGGAAGCTGACCTGTTCGAGGCCGGCGCTGCGGGCGGCGTTCCACACCTGGATGATGCGCTCGTAGCGCGCATCCCGGTCGCCGACCACCAGCACCACCGGGCGCTTGTTCTCGGCGGTGCAGGTCGCCTTGTAGGCGCGCAGATCGTCGACCAGGGCACCGAGCTTGTCGTAGCGGTCTTCGTCGCTCTGCGCGTTGTGGCGCAGCACGTGGCCGTCGGCGGTCACGGTGATGATGTGCGCGTCCGGCACCTCGATGGAGATGGTGGCATCAGCCTCCGGCACGCTGACGGCGTAGCCCTCTTTCAGCACCGGGGCGGTGATCATGAAGATGACCAGCAGCACCAGCATGACGTCGACCAGCGGGGTGACGTTGATCTCGGCGACGGCGCGGCGTTTGCCCTTGCGGCCGCCGCCCAGCGACATGCCCATGGCGGATCAGCCCGCCGCCGGCGCGGGGGCCGACGCAGCGGGCTCTGCCGGAGCCGCCGGCGTCGTGGCCAGGGCCTGCTCGTCGGCGGCGCCGATGAGGAAGCCGACCCGGTCCATGAAGCCGTCGCTGCGCTCTTGCTCCTCGTCGAGGCGGGCGGAGAGGCGGTTGTAGGCGGCGACGGCCGGGATGGCGACGAACAGGCCGGCGGCGGTGGCGATGAGCGCGGCGCTGATGCCCGGCGCGACCACCTGCAGGCTGGCGCTCTTGGCCGTGCCCAGGACCTGGAAGGTCGCCATGATGCCCCATACCGTGCCGAGCAGGCCGATGAACGGCGACGCCGAACCGCAGGTCGCCAGTACATCCATGCCGCGCGCCAGCTTGGCGAACTGCTCGCGGTTGGCCTGCTCCATGCGCAGACGCAGGCGCTCGGCGAGGTTCTTGCGCGTGCGCAGCGGGATGTAGCCGGCGGCGGCGGGCGGATCGGGCTCGTTGCGTGCCTCGTCGAGGGCCTGGACGGCGGCGGCGAACACCGCCAACTGCGGCGATGGGCCGGCCGCCTTGCCGCGTTCAAGGGCCTCGCCGCTGTGCGCCGCCCCCATCACCGCCGCGAGGAAGGCATCGCCGTTGTGACGGCAGCGCTTTAGGGCCGTCAGCTTGGCGAAGATGATCGCCCAGGAGACCACTGAGAGGATGGCGAGCAGGAGCAGGATGCCCTGCTCCAGGGCGCTGGCCCCGGCCACGGCGTGGCTGACGATGCCCCACATCGACGACGACTGATCCATATTAACTCCAGGGTTACAGTGAAGAACGGGTTGGACGGCAGGGAGTGACAACGTTTGGACGTGAAGGTTCAGGTGTAGGCTTCATAAGTGTTTTATTGTAATTAAGTTAGGACATTTAATCAGATATATACAATTAACATCGTGTGTCACAACAAACGTTGAAAAACGTTGACTGCTGATCGCCCAGGCCATCCGACCGGCGACACTGCCATCATGAGTCCCGTCACCACCACCCCGCTGCTGGACCTGCCGCCTCGCCAGCGCGCCGCCACCGTCATCCAGCGCTGGATCGGTGCTGGTCGCCTGCCGCAGGGGGAACGCCTGCCTGGCGAGGAGCACCTTGCCAACGAGATCGGCGTCTCCCGCTTCACCGTTCATGCTGCACTGGAGGACCTGGCCGCAGTTGGGGCGGTGCGTGCGGTCGGCAAGCGCGGCTGGATCGTGCCCACCGACTCCTCGGCGGTCGCCTTGCGCACGGTGCTGGTGGTCGGGCCGCATCGTGCCAGCCATACCTGGGTTGCTCAATCCTGGTCGCAGGCGGCCCGCCATGTTGGCCTGATGGCAGCCGCCGCCGACCATGGGGCCGGCGTATTGTCCTTTGACCATGAGCGGCTCGCGCAGACGCCCCTCGATGCCATCCTCGGCCGACGTTGCGACGCCATCGCCTCGCTGGCGGATCCGGCCGATCATCCGCTGTTCGCCTTGGCCTTGCGCCGCTCGGCCGAACTGGGTCTGCCGGCTGTCACACTGTGCGAGGGCGAGGCGCACGCCGAGCATGACTCGGTGGTGTGCGACCAGCGGGCAGGGGCCACCCTACTGGTGCATCGCCTGGCCGCCGAGGGTCGTCGGCGCATCCTGGTGGTCAGCGAAGGCGCGTCACCGTTCGCCTGGCATCGCCGCCGGCTGCTCGGCTATGCCGCTGGCGCCATCGACGCCGGCTTGCCTGTGCCCGAGGTCCGCGCCATCCCGCTGCCGCCGCAGGAGGTGCACGACGTGCGGGTTCGGGTGGCCGAAAGCCACCTGCGCGAGGCGCTGGCCGCTGACCCGTCGATCGATGCCATCTGCGCCCTGACCGACCGCACCGCCTATGTCTGCGCCGGCGCCCTGCGCCGTATCGGCGTCGCGGAACGGGTGCGCCTCGCCGGCTACGACGGCATGACCATCGGCTGCCCGGAGGCCGGGTTCGAGGACTGGTGCCCGGTCCTCTCGATCGACAAGCGCAACGCCGAGGCCGGCGCGGCGCTACTCGGCCTGGTCGAGCGCCGCTGGCAAGAGCCGGAGGCTGAGCGTCGGCACGTCGACATCGCTCCGCAGGTGGTCGAGCTGCCGACCGGGCGCGCTTGCACCCTGACTGCATCTTCCGGCAACTCCCCCGACGATACCCGTTACTGAGGCACCATGCTCCGCTATCTGTCGATTTTACCGTCCCTGCTGCTCGCCGCCATCGTCGTCGCTGGCGATGCACCACCGCTCGCCATCACCGGCCTGACCACGGACGCGCCGGGTCAGGTCTCGTACGATGCGCAAGCCCAGGTCACGACCACCCTGACGGTGACCAACCCGGGGAAGTCGGAGCTGCCGCTGGCTGGGACGCGTTGGCAGGCCACGCGCATGCGCGCGTTGCCTTACACCGCCGACCCCAGGAACATCTGGAAGGTCGATCTCACTGACGTCGAGCAGCTTGCCGCCGGCACCCTGCCCGCCGACCTGGCAGCACTGGCGCCTGGGCCAGTGCGCCGGTGGTCATCGCCTGCACGCCGGGGATGTACGGCCTGGTGTCGCTGCAGCTGGAGGTCGCCGGGGTCTGGCAGCGTGTCGGCGGCTTCGCGGTCGTGCCGGCGGCGGCCACCGATCGCAGCCGGGCGCCGTTCATCGGTGGCAGTTCGCACGGGTTCGAGCGCAAGCGCGACTTCGCCTGGATGGAATCCCTGGCCCGGCTTGGCGTCGGCTGGGTGCGTGGCAACTTCGCGCCGAAGGCGGTCAAGGGCGGCGGTCTGGATTGGGCCGATGCCGAGGCCGCAGCTGAGGCTTTCCGTGCCAATGGCCTGCGCGTGATCATGGACTTCGAAACCCCGCCGGGCTGCGACATCCCGCGGCTCGGCGGCCAGCCGGTGTGGTATGCGAAGAACAAGGCGAACTTGATGCCGCGGCGCGAGGATCTGCCGGCTTTCGAGGCCTACGCCCGCGAGTTCCTCACCCGCTATCGCGACGTGGTGCGCGGTGTATTCTGCCGCAACGAGCCGTGGGAGGGGGGATCGATCTCGAACTACCATGCCTCCAACCGCTATTACCGCGACTGGCACGCCTGCCTGTTCCGTGCCGCGCAGGCCGCCGACCCCGGCATCGCCGTGCTGGCCAACGACCAGAGTACCAATTTCGAGGACGTCTTCCAACTTGACCCGGCGGCCCTGGCGACAGTGACCTGCACCAGTCATCACGTCGGCTTCCACTGCAACCTCGGCGCCGTGCAGAGCGCCGCCATCGGCCTGCCGGCCTGGGAGACCGAGGATTGGTCGAGCCACAGCGACAGCTACGTCATCGCCAACCTGGCGCGCAAGCTGGCCGGCGGCTTCCAGACCAGCAATCCGATCGCCTCGTGCTTCCTCGACGCCGGCCCGCGCGGCCCGCGCTACCCCTCGCCCACCGCCCAGGCCGTGGCCGTGTTCCTGCACCAGACCGCCGGCATGCACTTCGACCGTGAGCCGTGGACCACGCACCTGCCGCATGCCATCGCCTTTAGCTGCGAAGATGGCGCCAAGGGCGCGCATCGAGTGGTGATCTTCGGCCGGATCAAGGCCTACGGCTACAGCTGGGTGAAGGGCGAAGGCGACCAGGCCTGGCCGCAGGTCACGGCCGATGGCGCCTGGCTGCTGCCCGACGCGCAGCGCACGCTCAGCGCCCAGGACATCAGCGGCAACGATCTGCCCCGGCGCGCGGACGGCGGCATCCTGGTGTCGCTGACCGAGGAGCCGGTCTACCTCGCCAGCAGCGCTGGTCTCGACGACCTCTGCACCCGCCTGACGGCGGCGCAGACCGACTACGCCAAGCCGGCCCTGGCCGTGGCCCTGCTCGACTTCACCCGGCGCCCATCGGCCAACCCGCCGCTGCGCGTGCGGGTGCACAACCTGCGTAACCATGCCGACCGCATCACCATCGATGCCACCATGCCCACCGGCTGGACGCTGCGGCAGCCGCGTGTCAGCGTCGATCTGCAGGCCGGCGAGGAGCGCCTCGTCGAACTGCCGGTGGAGCTGGCGGCCGAGCGCCCCGCCAACACCTATGCCTGCAGCGTCGTGGTCAGCGCCAGCGGCGGCTCCCTGACCGTCGCCGAGGATCTGCACGCCTGCGTCATCCCTCGCGCCACCATGACGGTGGATGGCGACCTGGTCGACTGGCAGGCGGTTGCCGTGCCGGTGATGCTGACCGGTGGTGTGGTCCAGCCGGATGGCCTGGAGACCTACATGTTCCCGTTCAAGGATCTCAAGGCCTCGGACGAGAGTGCCACCTATGCCCGCTTCGCCTGTGCCTGGGACGACGACTTCCTCTATGTCATGGCCGAGGTCAACGACGCCAAGCCGACCTGCCGGCCCTCCGAGACGCGCGGCATTCACGAGCTGATGCACGCCGCGCCGCTGCAGGACCTGTACTGGCGCAACGTGCCCTTCCGCGGCACGGTCGGCGATGGGCTGAAGCTGGCGATCGACGTCTTTCGCGTCGGCGAAAAGCGCGATGCCTGGATTCCACCCGAGTTCCAGCGCCGCATCGACACGCGCTATCAGCGCCTGTCGGCCGACTACGAGTACGACCTCTACCCGGGTGCCGCGCAGGAGCTGGTCGAGAGCTACGAGACGGTGCGCGACCGCCATCTCGCCGCCCTCGCCGCCGCCAAGGACCCCGCGTCGCTGCGCATGCCCGGCGCCGAGGTGCGCCAGGTCGGCGAGCCGATCCCCGAGATCTGGCGACTGATGGCCCCCGGGGTGCAGCGCGGCAACCACTACCCCTTCGTCACGCATGCCACACCCGACCAGGGACTGGTCGGCGACGCCAAGCTGGTCATCCGCCGCGAGGGCAGCACCTGGCGCTACGAGGCGGCGATCCCGTGGAGCGAGCTGGCCGAGGTCCATCCGCAGGCCGGCCGCGAGATCCGCCTGAGCTGGTACGTGCTTAACGACGGCCGCCGCGCCCTGTCCTGGACCGCCGGCCGCAGCGCCTGCCTTGGTGCCAAGGCCAGTCTGCACCCGACCTGGCAGACCGGCGAGGCGATCGAGACGGTGTGGGGATTCGAATAGTCGCTGTCAGCAATCACACGCCCGAGGACCAGCCATGCTTCGTTTCGCCATCCTTCTGCTCGCCGTCGCCCTGGCCGCCGCCGAACCGGTGCCGCTGCTCTTCGCCAGCGACGGCGGGACGCGCAGCGCCGACGGGAAGCTGACCGATCTCGGTCCGCTCGGCTACCACGCCGACCTGGGCAAGGCCGGGCTGGTCGAGGGCCGGAATGGCCCCGCAGTCGCCGGGGGAGCGGACGCGGGGATCTCGGTCCAGGGGCCGCTTCTCAAGCAACTCGGCCTGACTTTCACCGCCACCGCCTGGGTGCGGGTCGACGCCCTGCCCGGCGAGGGCAGCCATTGGCTGATCGGCAAGGGCGGTAACACCGGCTGGCAGATCGGACTGCAGTCCGACGGACGGCTGTGGCTGCACGGTTCGTGGGGGGGCGGCTGGTATCACGGCCCATGGTCGACAGCGCGCCTGCCGTTGGCGACCTGGGTGCATGTCGCCGCCGTCTTCGCCAAGGGGGTTGGATCGGTTTTCTACCTCGACGGCAAGCCGGTGCTGCGTGCCGATGCGCCGTACGCGATCCAGCCGGTCGATGATCCGGTGCTGTTCGGCCGCTGCGGGTGGCGCGGGGCGATCGACGATCCGCGGCTGTACGCTGCCGCCCTGACCGCCGAGCAGGTCGCCGCTGACCGCGATGGCACTCTCGCCACTCGCGCCGCCACCGCCGCGGACGTGCCGATGCCGCCCTGGCCGGTGCGCGCCCGGCTTGGCCGCTTCGACCGGCCGCAGCCCCGGGTCGGCTACATCTACCCGGGTCATGAGGCCGCCGAGCGGGTCGGCGCCCCCGATGCCGTCGACTGGCCGCGCCTGCGCACCTCGGAAGGGCAGGTCCTGTTCGCCGATCCGGCGGCACAGCGCGCGACGGCGGTGATCGAAACGCAGTTGCGCGATGGCGGCGGCCTGTTCCGCCAACCTGGCGATCTGATCATCGAGCCGGTGGCGCATTGGCTGCGGCCACTCAACTGGCGCTGGGGCCAGCAGCACGTCTACACCACCGACCGCACGGCTCGCAGCTGGGGCGGGGATTACGAGATCTGGGGCTTTCCCATGCGCATCGCCGGCAGCCTGCCGGGCGCGGTGCAGGAGGTGGTCCTGCGCTGTGGCGAGGAGGAGATCTACCGCCGCAGCGGGCCGCTCGACAGCCTGACCCTGATCCTGCCGGCCAGTCTCGGCCGGCCCTACAGCCTGGCGGTGAACGGTCAGCCGGCGCAGGGGCTGCGCGTGGCGCTGCAGCCGATCACGGTCGGAGCACCAGTCGACGAGATCGTGCCGGTGTCGCTGGCCTTCGCTGGCGTGCAGGCGGTGCTGCCGGCGCCGCGTTCCTTCGCCCAGGTGAAGGTCTGGGACGAGGACGTTGCCGCCTTGGCGACACCGGTGGCGGCGGCCCCGGCAGCAACGCCTGCACCGGCCGGTCCAGTGGGCCACGTCAACGGTCTGGTCCCGCGTTCCGGCGTCGGCACGTTCATCGTCGCGATGAGCGCGGGGATGAGCGGTGGCTTGAAGACCGCCGCTGGTCACATCCCGCGTTTCACCGGCGATGATGCCGCCTATGCGGCATGCCTCGCCGGCCAGGGTTTCGATCGCGTCTACGAGACTCTCGATGTGCGTTCCGACGTGAAGCAGTTCGCCCGTTGGCAGGCCGAACTGCGGGCCCGGGGCGTGCGCCTTGGCGCCAACCTCGCCGGCCACTCGCATCAGGCCCAGCTGGGCAATCCGAACATCGCCTTCTATGCCGCCTGCCTGCCCGACTGGGGCGTCAACCTGCTGCGCGACCTGCACCTGGCGGCGCAACGCTTCGGCGCCGCCGATGGTGGTGGTTTCTTCATGGGCGCCGACAACGCTGGCTATGTCCCGTACTGGGACTGGGCCCCGCCGATCCCCAACCGGCCGTGGGGCCGCGCCTTCCTGGCCTTCCAGCAGGACGGCGAGGCGACCCACCCGATCGGTCCGGCCTGCGGCCGGCCAAAACCGCATGAGCGGGTGGCCAGCGAGCGCGCCTTCGTCGACTACATCCGCCGCTATGATCGCACCTGGTCGAACTACGGCCGCTTCGCCACCGCCCTGGCGGAGATCGCGCCCGACCTGCCGTTCACCATCGGGTCGTTCGGTTCCTCGCCGGGGGTCGGCGGTCGTGGCGGCTGGCCGTGGGCGAGCGTCCCGGCGGGGCCGATCTACGACCACTTCCAGGTGCAGACGGCCTACGACTGGAACGAGGTGCTGGGCACCAAGCCGCTGCACAACCTCGCCCTGGTCGACCGCCTGCGCAGCGGCGCGCCGCAGCGCGCCACCTGGTCGATCGTCGACGACTTCGGCCTGTGCCATGGCCCGCAGACCCTGGTGCGTGATTGGGCGGTGGCCCTGTCGCGCGGTCTCAGCGGCATCGGCACCAACTTTCTTGCCCACGACAGCAATGCCGGCGGCGCTCCCACCGAGAACGGCGGCTCTGGCACCCCAGAGAGCATCGTCGCCGATCAGCGCTCCTCCAATGTGCGGGCCCTGCGCCAGACGCAGATGGCCGGCTACCGCGCTGCCAGCTCCCTGGCGCACCGGCTCGGCGGCAGCTACGCGCTGATGCGCGCCGACGCCACGGTCGGCATCGTCTATTCCGACCTACAGGCGGTCAGCCGTCATCTCGACGCCAAGGACCCCGCAGGTCCGCACGAGGGCAAGACCACCGAGGCGCTGTTGCTGTGCACCATGGCCGGATGGCCAGCGCGCCTCGTCACGGTGGACGAGCTGGCGCGCGGCGTTGATCCGCGCCTGCAGGCCCTGCTGCTGGTCGGGCTCAACCGCTTCGACGACACCTGGGTCTGGCATGCGGGCCTGGAGGCGCAGCTCGCCGTCTTCACCGCCCGCGGTGGCCGCATCCTGCGCGACCACGAGTCGGTCTGTCCGGGCGACAGTCTCGCCACCGGGCTGGAGATTGCCGCCTACGTCAAGCAGGGTGCCCCCGACCAGCTGCCTTGGCTGCAGGCGCGCAACCGCCCGCTGCTGCCGGTGCTGCGCCAGCACCTCACGGGCGTGCCGCGCGCGGTGGCCACCAGCGACGACGACCGGGTGTGGATCTTCCCCAGCCGGGCCGGCGACTGCCGCTTCGTCACGGTCGCCGACTTCGCCCCGGAGCCGGGCGAGCCGGGAACCAAGCTGAGCGTGCCGGAGGCGGCGCAGGCGCTGCTCGCCGGCTTCAGGAATGCGGCGCGGATGGTGGCGCCGCTGCGGCCTCAGCTGGCCTGGGAGGCCGGGGTTCAGGCGTGGGATGTGGGCGACAGCGCACCGCTCGATGTGGCGGCACCCCTTGATCTGGCGACTACGGCGGTGCGTGTGCTGGTGGTGCCGCAGCGGCCACCGACGCAGCCGCGGCTGACCATCGCCCTGGCCGGCGATGGCGTGGTGACGCTGCGCGCCGACATCCCCGGCTGCGCAGGCCTGCCGATCGAACTGCAGGTGCGTGGTGCCGGTACGGCGGCGACGGTTTGGGGTGCGGTCGGTCAGGTGGTGCGGTTGCCGTTGACGCGTGGCGACGCCGGGACGTGGACGATCACCTGCCGCGAACTGGCCAGCGGCCTGACCGCCTCGCTGACCATCGACCATGCGCCGCTGCCGGCCCCGCCGACCGTCGAGGCCGAGATCCAGGTGATCGGCGCCGCTGGTCTCGCCGCCTTCGCCGGCCGCGTCGACCGCGAACTGGTGGTTGCCCTCACCGCTGCCCAGGCTGCCGATCCGGCCCTGGCCGCGCTGGCCGAGCGGGTGCGCACCCACTACGCCGCCGCTGGTCGGCGGGTGCGCATCGGCCGCGCCGATCCCAGTGACGTCGTGCTGTGGCAGCAGCCGATCGAACCGCTGCTGCCCTATCCGCGCTGGCAGAGCCTCGATGCCGACGTGGTGCTGTTCGGCACGCCGCGCGACAACGTGCTGCTGCTTGATCAGGCCCGTGCCGGCCTGCTAGCGGACGGCGTCGGGCCAGCGCTGGTGCACGCCTGGTCGCCCTTCCGCGGTCTGTGCCATGCCGTCGACGTGCTGGGCGCGGATGCCGAGGCGCTCGGTCGAGCGGTGGACGTATTGCTGCGCTGACCTGAGCTGTGCGCTTCGGTCGGCCCTTGGCCGCCGCGATAACCTAAGCCATTACCCCGTCGGCGATCAGGCCGCGTAGGCGTTCCGCGTAGGTGCTGCGGCCCATCGCGGCGGCGGCGGCCAGCACCTGCTCGGGGGTGATCCAGCCGTTGCGGCAGGCGATCTCCTCGGGGCTGGCGATGAGCAGGCCCTGACGCTCCTGCACCGCCGCCACCAGGTTGCTGGCATCAAGCAGGCTGGCGTGGGTGCCGGTGTCGAGCCAGGCGATGCCGCGGCCCATCGACGACACGCGCAGCTCGCCGCGATCGAGGAACACCCGGTTGAGGTCGGTGATCTCGTACTCGCCGCGTGCCGATGGGGCGAGGCGCGCTGCCTCGGCGCAGACCTCGGGACCGTAGAAGTAGAGGCCGGGCACGGCCCACGGGCTCTTCGGCTTGGCCGGCTTCTCCTCCAGGCTGATGGCGCGTCCATCGGCGGCGAACTCGACCACGCCGTAGCGTTCCGGGTCGCTGACGCGGCAGGCGAAGACGGTGGCCCCGGCGGTGGTCTGGGCGGCGGCGCGCACCAGGTCGGTGAGGCCGCTGCCGTAGAACAGGTTGTCGCCCAGCACCAGCGCTGCTGGCCCGCCGGCGAGAAAGTCGCGGCCGATGGTGAAGGCGCGGGCCAGGCCGTCGGGGCGCGCCTGTTCGGCGTAGTCGAGGCGCATGCCCCACTGGCTGCCGTCGCCCAGGGCGCGGCGGAACAGCGGCAGGTCGTGCGGGGTCGAGATCAGCAGCACGTCGCGCAATCCGGCGAGCATCAGCACGCTCAGCGGATAGTAGATCATCGGCTTGTCGTACACCGGCAGCAGCTGCTTGCTGATCGCGATGGTCAGCGGGTGCAGCCGGGTACCGGCGCCGCCGGCGAGGATGATGCCCTTCATCCCTGACCCATAGCAGGAGGGGGGTGCCGGGCCAGTGCCCTCCGTCTGGGCCTCGCTTGCCGCCTGGACTGTCCGGAGGACGCTGCCGGTATGGCCGTTCCTGTCGCTCTCGCCGGGCCGATCGATGCTTGAGGGGTTCCTCATCTCCATCCCGGGGATGACCGTGCTGCTGCTCGGTTGGTGCGGCTGGGTCATGTGGCGGCGGCGGCGGCGCCTCGCCCTGGCCGAACGCAACGGCAGCTGCCGGGTCTGCGGTACGCCCTTCGCCGAGGCTCAGATCGACTACCTCGGGGGGCTCAGCCGGGCGGAAAAGGCCAAGCTAGACCGCTTTCAGACCCGATTTGCGGCATTTCGCATCCTTTGCCTGGAGTGCGGCTCGGTGAACGTCTGCACCCATGAGGGGGTGGCCTTCAAGGCGACGCCGGTGCGGGAGGGCGTCTGACGAGTGGCACCGGCCGGGAAGCTCCCTAGCATCCCGGCCATGGCTCGGGTGAACATGATGCGATGGTCGGGTAGGTCGCAGGACCTCCTGGTCCGGGCGGTCGCCGATCAGACCTTTGTCGCCGACATGCTGTCGCGTGGCATTCCGGAATCCCAGTTGCGGTTGTGGATCGCCAAGGAGGAGGTCCCGATCTCCTTCCGCGGCCGCATGCGCGGCTGGGTTGAGGACTGGGCCCACGCCAACCCCGAATCGGCGGCCGGCCGGCGCCTGTAGGACCGGCCGCGACCACGGGGATCGGCAGCCACCATGCGCTTCACCAAGATGCACGGTTGTGGCAATGATTACGTCTATATCGACGCCTGGGACGAGGTGCTGCCGGCCGACCTGCCGGCCCTGGCGGTGGCGGTCAGCGATCGCCACACCGGCATCGGCGCCGATGGGCTGATTGTCATCGGCCCCGGAACCGCCGGCGGTGCGGCGCGCATGCGCATGTGGAATGCAGACGGCAGCGAGGGCGAGATGTGCGGCAACGGCATCCGCTGCGCCGCCAAGCTGGCCTGGGACCATGGACGTCTGGCCGGCAACCGCAGTCCAAGCATCGAGACCGGGGCAGGTCTGTTGCGCGTCGATCTCCGCTTCGCCGCGGGAGCCTGCGACGGCGCCAGTGTGGCGATGGGCCGGCCGCGGCTGACCGCGGCAGCGGTGCCGGTCGCGCTACCCGGGCCCGATCTGGTGGTGGAATTGCATGGCCTGCGCCTGCGCGCCGTCGGCATGGGCAATCCGCACGCCGTCGCAGTGGTGGCGGACCCGGAGGGCTTTCCGGTCGCCGAGGTCGGTCCGCGTATCGAGCGCGACCCCGTCTTCCCGCGCCGCACCAACGTCGAGTTCACCGCCCGGCTGCCCGACGAGTCCGGCGTGCCGGTGATCCGTCAGCGCACCTGGGAACGCGGCAGCGGCATCACCCTGGCCTGCGGCACCGGCGCCTGCGCCGTCACGGTGGCCTGGATCCTCGACTGCAGGATCACGACCCGCGAGGTCATCGTCCGCCTGGACGGCGGCGATCTGCGCATCGCCTGGCCGGCCGACGACGCCGAGGTGCGTATGGAGGGCCCGGCGGTGACGGTGTTTGAGGGCGTCTGGTGAGTTGAGCGTCAGCCGCGAACGCGGCTGGCCAATCCGATGGTGCGCAGCGCCACCAGCGTGTACCAGCCGACGTCGATCTGGTGCCAGCGCAGGCCAAGCCGGGCGCGGCCGGGCTCGCGGTGATGGTTAGCGTGCCAGTTCTCGCCCTGGAAGAGATGGATGAAGGCGAGCCAGCGGACGTTGTGGCCGGTGCCGTGCTCTTCGCGGGTGCCGAGATGGCAGACGCTGTTGACCGTGCACTGGGTGTGCAGGGCCCAGACCAGCCGCATCGGGCCGATCCAGGCGGCCGAGGCCCAGGCCAGCTCCCAGCCAAGCCACGGGGCGAGGATCAGGCCGCCAAACAGGCTGAGCGCCAGGGTCGGGTAGAGTAGGGTGTCCCAGATGCGGTAGCGCAGCTTCAGCATGTCCGGCGCGTAGGTCGCTGTCGCGACCCGCTCGGCCTGCCACAGCCAGCGCAGGTGGGCCCACCACATGCCGTGGTCTGGAGAGCTGATGTCCTGGTCGGTGTCGCTGTGACGATGATGGTGGCGGTGGAAGGTGACCCAGCTGCGCGGCGTGCCGCTGCCGTTGAGCACGGCGCAGAACAGCAAGACCTGTTCGACCAGCGGGTTGAGTCGGGCCCCGGCGTGAGCCAAAGCGCGGTGGTAGGCGACCGTGGTGCCAAGGCCGCCGAGGAAGAGCAGGACGGCGGCGGCGGTCAGCACCGGCCAGGGCGGCAGGGGCAGGAAGATGGCGCCGGCAAGGGCGAGCAGGTGGATACCGATGATCCACACCAGGGAGGGGATCTCCCCAGAGGCGCACCAGTACCAGGGGCGGTTCCAGGGGCGGACGGCGGTGGTTGGGTGCGACAGGGGAGGCTCCAAGGCAGCGGTGGAGGCGGAATGCTAGGGATGGCGGGCGTCCTCTCCATGCCGGGAACGCCAAGGTTATGCGGCGTTTCCTCTGCAGCGGGCGGACAGTGACGGCCCGCCGCATCTTAGCGATCGCTTCCGCAGCCCCGGATACGATGATGTTTCGCCTTATGGCCGATGCTCCAGCTCAAAAATCCTTCGCCGAACTCGGCCTGCCGACGCAGCTCGTCGAGGGCCTGACCTCCCGCGGCATCACAGTGCCGACCCCGGTGCAGGCCGGCGTCATCCCCCTGGCCATGGGGGCCGGCGACATCCTCGCCCAGGCGCGCACCGGCTCGGGCAAGACCCTCGCCTTCCTCCTGCCGCTGACCGCGCGCATTGCCGCCGGCGAGATCCACCGCGCCTGGGTGGTCTGCCCGACCCGTGAGCTGGCGCAGCAGTGCGCCCGCGAGGCGGCTCTGGTGTTGGGCGACGGCAAGACGGCGGTGCTGGTTGGCGGCGTCCCGGCCTATCCGCAGGTTGCCGATTTGCGTCGCAACGTGCCGCTGGTCATCGGCACGCCCGGCCGCATGTGCGACCACCTGACGCGCGGGGCGCTGAAGGCCGACGCCGAGATCGTCGTGCTCGACGAGGCCGACCAGATGCTCGACCTCGGCTTCGCCGAGGACATCGAACGCCTGGTCAAGGATCTCGGCGAAAGCTGCGCCCGCTGGCTGTTCAGCGCCACCTTCCCGCCGCAGATGCAGGCCGCGGTCGGCCGCTGGCTGGACAAGCCGCGCCTGGTCAAACTGGACACCGGCGCTGCCAGCACGCACGTCCGCCAGCTGTACGCCATCGCCCCGCGCGGCGCCGTGCTGGCCTCGCTCGCCCGGTTGATGCACGCGCTCGAACCCGCCCGTGCCATGGTCTTCGTGCGCACGCGCGAGGACGTCGAGATGGCGGTGCGCGCCATCGCCTCCGAGGGCATCGAGGCGGCCGGCATCAGCGGCGAGCTGGCTCAGGATGCGCGCGAACGCGTGCTGGCCCGCTTCCGCGAGGGCAAGCTGGCGGTACTCGTCGGCACCGATGTCGCGGCGCGCGGCCTCGACGTCCAGGGCGTTACCCACGTCTTCAACCTCGGCCTGCCGACCGGCGTCGAGAGCTACACCCACCGTATCGGGCGCACCGCCCGCGCTGGCGCCGACGGCGAGGCGTGGACTGTGATCTACGCCACCGAACGGGCCCGCTTCCTGCGTCTGGCCGGCGCCTCGCGCTGCAAGCCCGAGGAATCGCCGCTGCCGACCGGGGCGATGATCGTCGAGGCGCGTCGGGAGCGTCTGGCCAAGCGCCTGACCGACTCGCTGGGCGAGGAGCTCAAGCTGCCGGCGTCCTTCGCCGTCCTGGTCAAGGAGCACGGCGCCGAGACGATCCTTGCGGCCCTGGTCCACCGCCTGGTGCCGGACGCCATGCCCGAGCGCGCACCCGATGCGTCGCCGCGCTACGCCCCGGCCAGCGAAGGCCGCCCGGTGCCGCTGTTCGTCGGCCTGGGCATGGTTGACGGCGTGAACCCCGGCACCCTGGTGGCGTTGCTCTGCCACCAGGCCGGCATCCGCGGCGGCGATCTCGGCAAGATCAAGATGTTCGAGCGCCACTCGCTGGTCGAGGTCAGCCCGGCCGTGCTCAAGGCGGTCATGGACCATCCGATGCACCATCGCGGCCGGGCCGTGCCGGTGCGGCCGGATCGCGGCAATGCCTACGAGAGCGCCGGTCCCCGGCGCTACGGCCCACCGCGGCGCAATTAGCTCGGGGGCTTCGCCCCCGCGGCCTTCGGCCTGCCCCCCGGGCTCTGTCGGGGTTCGGTTTCGTCGCTGCGCTCCGAAACCGTGGGCGGATGGGCTTCGCCCATTGTATCCGCCCCCCACCCCTCGGCGCCCGATCCTCGCTACGCTGCGGGCCCGGGGGGGGCCGGGGCCCCCGGGGGGG
>JBBREK010000057.1:0-19610 GCA_038203025.1 Planctomycetota bacterium | reverse complement strand
ACCCTGCAGGGCCCCCGCGCTGCGCTGCGCCTGATGGGTCTGGTCAAGCCGCATCCCCACCTCATCCAACAGGGTTTCGCCGCCGCCCACGTCCGGCGCTGGCGCGACTGGCTGGTCGATTCCCCGGGCCTGGTTGCAGTTGCCGGCCCGGCCGGCAGCGGCAAAGGACAGACCGTCGGCGGCCTGCTCGGCCTGCTCGATCTGGCCAACATGGTGACGGTGGCGGTAGCCGAGGAGACCCACGTCGACTCCGAGGACATCGCCCAGCTACAGGTCGACCACCGCACCTCGCGCCAGGACGCACTGCGCCTGGCGCTGCGCCAGTACCCCGACCTTGTGCTCATGCTGGACGTCGACGGCCTGGGCGACCGCGACACCGCCCGCGATGCCTTCCAGGCCACAGCCAGCGGCCGGCGCGTGCTGGCCAGCTTCCTGTGGGAGGACACCGCCGACTCGATCGCCGGCCTGCTCATGATGGGCCTCGATCCGCGCGTTCTGGCCCGCTCGCTGCGCGGCATCGTCTCGCCGCGCCTGGTGCGCCTGACCTGCCCGGCCTGCCGCGAGCCCTACCGGCCGGACCCCAGCGACCTCGCCCGTCTCGGGCTCAGCGCCGATCCGGGGCCGTTCTACCGCAGCCGCGGCTGCGAGCGCTGCGCCACCAGCGGCGGGCGCCGCCGCACCGTCGCCTATGAAAGCTTTTCGCCGACCCCGGAATTCTGGGCCGAACTTGGTGAGGAGCGCTCCGAGCGCGTCATCGCCACCATCGCCGCCCGGCACGGCCTGGTGTCGATGCGCGACATGCTGGTGCCCCGGGTGAAGAAGGGCTATATTGATCCGGCAACCGCGGCTGCGGCGGTGCCGGCGTCGTATGCGTGAGACCAGGTTTCATTGCCACGCGGCAGGCTGAAGCCGGCGCTACGGCTATGATCAACGCGCGATAAGCAGGCGCAGGTCGACGCCATCGCCGTCGGCCTGCCACGGACCGGCCGCTGCCGGAACCAGACAGGTGTGCATCGGCTTCAAACGGACAGAGCCGGCCGCCGTCGACAGCGTGCCGCTGCCGCGCAGGCAGGTGACGATGCTGAAACTACCGTGACCGCCGCCGCTGGTGCAGGCGGCGAGACGCTCCTCGACGGTGAAGTACGGGCAGGTGGCCAGTTCGCGCCAGGTACCGCCGGCCCGGTTGGCCGCGAACGGCGGATGCGAGACGCCACCGCCGGTCGAACCGGTGAAGTCGATGGTCGCCAGGGATTGCTCGACATGCAGCGGTCGCGGCTTCCCGTCCAGGCCAAGCCGGCCCCAGTCGTCGACCCGGAAGGTGACGTCGCAGGTCTGCTGCACCTCGTAGATCAGCGTGCTGGCGCCCAGGGCGTGCACGGTGCGGGCGGGCATGAAGGCAAAGTCCCCATCGCCCACCGCGTGGCGAGCCAAGCAGTCGGCGACGTTGCCGGCGGCGCGCGCCGCCTCGAAGGCCTGGCGGGTGACGCCCGGCTTCAGGCCGACGAAGATCTCGCCGCCGTCCTCGAGGACCAGCCAGCACTCGGTCTTGCCACGCGTGCCGACGCCCAGGCTGCGCGCCAAAGCGTCATCGGGATGGACCTGCACCGAGAGGCGGTCGGAGGCATCGATCAACTTGATCAGCAGCGGAAATTCGCCGCCGTCCCAGGCCGCCCCGACCAGTTCGCGGCCGTGCTCACGGGTCAGTTCGCCGAGCGTGCGTCCGGCCAAGGCTCCCTCGGCGACGACACTCATGCCACGCTGATGGTCGGCCAGATCCCAGCTCTCGCCCACCGGCCCTTCGGGCAGGTCGCGACGCCAGCGCGCCATCCGCCGGCCACCCCAGACCAGCACGTGGTAGACCGGGGTGAAGCGCAACGGAACGGCGAGCGGATTCATGACGGGGGTGGAGCCTGCCCGTCCGATGGGCTGGGGGAAGGGTCTGGCGGCGGATCGCCAGGCTTCGACTCAGCCTCAAGGCGCTTGCGGTTGGCCCGCACCGCCGCGATCTGGCCGCGCATGCGCCTTCCGCCGTCCTTCACCTCGCGACGCCACCACACGATCCCGATCACCAGCAGGACGGAGGTGACACTGGCGATGCCCCAGCCCAGCGAACCCATCTCGTAGGTCGTCACCGTCTCGACTTCGTGCCACGGACCGGTGACGAACATCCAGGTGTAGACGCGGTCGCTCTGCCGCTGCACGCCGTTGGCGCGATCGCTCATTTCCTCGACTTCGACCGGGATGGCGCGCTTCTTGAGGAAGCGGCCATGCGTGGTCAACAGGGTGCCGCGCGGTGGCGGCGCCTGGTCGGTGATGGCGGCCCACTCGTACAGCCGCAACACCTGCTGGATGCTGCGCTTCTCCACCCCGTTGAGCGATTCGGTGACCGGGGCGATGTCGCGGCGCCACAGCAGCATGCGCACCACATGGGCGACGCCGAAGGGCTGGTCGCGGGCGACCTCGTGATCCTCCCACGCCTCGTAGACGAAGCCGGTGAGCTGATAGGGCTTGCCGCGGAAGTCGGCCGGATGCATATGCAGTTCGTCGGCCTCCTGATTACCGTCCCCGGCGCCATCCCAGGCCCCGGCGGTGGTCTGGTCGCGCAGCACCTGGCCGAGCAGGTAATAGTACGGCCGGGTCTCGGTCCACAGGCGGAAATCGTCGACCTCGCCGAACAGCTCGCTGGGCATGGAGAACGGCCGGTGGAACTCGGCCATGGCATCGCCCTCGTCCTGCGGGGCGGCCGACTCCACGATGACCCGGCCGAGGATGAGCGGCAGCTGCACCTTGGCTGCGCCAGCTGGGCGATCGTCGTAGGCGAGCAGACGGCCGGTGATACGCACCGACGAACCCATGGGGATCTCGGCCGCCGAACGCGCGTCTGACAGCACTTCGGCGTACTGCCCCTCATCGATGGCGACCAGCAGGCGCTGCCACGGCCGGTCCGAGCCCTCGACGTGCCCGGGCAGACGGTCGTCGATCGTCCCTTCGAGGATCATCGGCGTGCCCAGCCGGACATGGTCCGAGAGCAGCAGGTCGCGCGCCACCAGACGCTGGGGCATGGGCGGGGTGCTGCGGTCGGCAGCTAGCCGGGCCTCGGCCCAGGCCATGGTAATGGCGTCGAGCCCAACCGCGGTCAGCGGCACGCCAGCGTTGACCCCGACCAGATCGGTCGCCTCGTCGTGCATGGCCGCAATGGCACCGGCGTCAGGCAGGGCCGGCAGGACGTCCCAGCCTGGGCGAGGCATCGGGTGCAGCTTGGCGGCGACTGGCAGCTGCTCCACGGCGCCGGCCATGGCAGCAGCGATGCGATCCTTCCAATCCCATATCGTCCAAGCCATCAGTCCGAGCAGGACCGGCAGGAACAGGACCATGCGCCATTCCGTGCGCGACAGGTGCCGACGCTGGTACTTCGCCCGCATGATATCCTTGCGGTCGAGGCTGAACGGCGGGGGCGCCGATCGGCGTGGATCAGGACCGGTTGGAAACATGGCTGGCTCCTGCCTATGATGAACGCTCGACGACCCTGGAGGTTCTGGCCGGAACGCCAGGCCGCACCTCTGCCCTGGTCAGCGCAAGCCGACCGCGCCGCCGCCGCCGGCCAGCCAGGCGGTGCCGTCCGGGGACACCGCCAGAACGTTGGCGCCGCGCAGCAGATCGGCCGTCGGCCGTGCCACCAGCGGCAGCAGCGACTGTCCACGGAAATCCACTGTCTGCCAGTCCTCGCGGCTGGTATCGAGCACCTGCAGCAGGCCCTGCCGGTCGACAACCATCGAGGCGACGCTGCGGAACTGGCCGGGGTCGGAACCCTTGCCGCCGCCGGTAGCGGTATGGCGTCCGTTGCGCGCCTGCTGATCGAGCACGTACTTCTTCATCTCGTAGCGGTCCTCGTCGAAGACGTAGGCTGCGTCGCCGGCCGGCGAGACGGCGATCTTGACCGGCTCGTCGAGCTGATTCGGCGCACTGCCACGCTCGCCGAAGGCGAAGAGGAACTGGCCGCCGGCATCAAACACCGAGACACGGTAAAGATCCTCGTCGAGCACATAGCTGCGACCGGCCTCATCCATGGCGATGGCGATCGGCCCCTTGAACTGCCCGTTATTGGTACCGTAGGCGCCAAAGATCAGCGGCGGCTTGCGCAGGTCGCGGCCGTCGAAGCGCACCACCGTCCGCTTGTCGACGTCGAGCACCGCCACCGCCGAACCGTCCGGCGTCGCGGCCATGGCGCCGGCCTCGCTGAATGGGCCGCCATTGCGTGCCGTGCCACCGATGCGGGCCGCATGCCAGCCTTCGCCATCGAGCACGGACAGCCAGCCGTAGTCGACATCCAAGGCGAACACGCGTCCGAGACCATCAGCCGACCAGCTCTCGGCCTTGGACAGCAGGTTCGGGCCGCGCACGCCCAGGACCCGGCCGTCCGGTGCCAAGCGCGCGGTGATGCCGCTGGCGTGGCAGACCACGATCTCGCCCGCACTGTCGGCGGTGATGGCGATGGCCTTGCCGGGTTCGTCGGCGAGGGCGGCGGCCGCCGCCGGCTTCCACGTTTCGGCCACCGTGCCCTTGGCGCCGTAGACCTGGATGGCGCCGTCTTCGAGGGCCACAAGCAGTCCGCGCGGATGGATGGCCAGATCGACCGGCCGGACCTTGGGATCGCCGGTGACCGTCCACACGTCCAGGCGGCGCAACTGATCGTCATAGCGGTGGATCCGCCGGGCCTGGGCGTCGAGCACGACCACGCCGCCGCTGGGGCCAGCGCACAGCCGGGTGACCTCGGCGAAGCCATCATCGCCAAGGCGGCCGATCCGGGCGCGGAAGCGGCCGGCCGGATCGAAGACCATGACGCCACCGCCGCGCTGGTCGGCGACGTAGGCAGTCCCATCGGCCGCGACCGCGAGGTCGGTCGGCTCGCTCAGCCCGCCGAGGGTGCGACGCAACTGACCAGCCTCGGTGAACACCAGGACAGCGGCCTTGTCGCGATCGAGAACGTAGAGTTCCTTGCCGCGCTGCACTGCAGCGAGCGCCCGGCGCGAGGCGTCGCCAAGCGCCACTGGCACGGCCTGGTGCCAGCCCGGTCCGGTGCGCAGCACGGCACCGTTGTCGTTGACCCCGACCCACGATCCGTCATCGCCGCGTTCCAAGCGCGTCCACGCCGGCTCCTGGCCATAACCAACGCCAGCGAAGGCCTTGCGCGGACGGCGCGGATCGTCGACGCCCTTGACCTCCAACGGCAGGCTGACCACGGTCTGCTGGCCGTACGGGTCGGTGGCGGTGGCCTTGAGTGCGATGCCCCCATCCGGCGCCAATCCAGGGGCTGTCCAGGCGACTTCGGGCAGGGTGGTGACGTGGGCATCCAGTTGGCCGCTACGGCCCACTGCCCCGACCAGTTCCCAGGTGATGACCAGGGGATCGCCATCCGGATCGACCAGTGGCAACTTCACCTGCACCGTGCCGCCGGCTGGGGCGATGACGCCAGGCAGGGCAGCACCGGCCGCCGGCGGGGTGTTGGGCGCCGCTTCACCGGGCAGCGGCACGGCATCCCAGCCGGCCTCGGGCTGAGCCTCGCCGGCCCGCCACAGGACGCGTAGGCGCAGCCGCTCGCCTTCCACGGCGATGACCTGACCCTTGGCCAGCAGCTGGCGCTGTTCGGTGACCACCTTGCCGGTCAACGGATGCTTGGTCACCGTACCGGGCCCAAACAGGGCGACCATCTGGCCGAGCGCCAGCCGGGTGGCCGGATCGAAGCGGGCTACGACACCAGCCTGATCGACCTGCTCGACCAAGCCGAGGGGCAGGTCGGCGGCGGCGGCGCAGGCGGCGAGGACGAGCGGAGCGAGAATTCGGAGCTTCATGGGGTTCCTGCAGCGGGAGCGATCAACGCGTTGACGAGGCGCCAGGCACCGTCGCTACGGTGCATCTCCCAGCGCACCGTGAGCTGCGCCTCTGGAGCGTTATCCATAGCATGGGTCAGGGCGATGGTCGCGACCAAGACGTCGCCATTGCGCGCGAAGCCGGTCAGGCGCGTGGTCAGGCGCGCTCTGGGCATACCCATGAACTCGACCAGCTGGGCCCCATCGGCCGGCCCGCCGGCGAACAGGGCGCCGAGGGCGGCGGCGTCATGCTTGGCGAAAGCGGCATCGAATGCGGCGAGCAGAACCACAGCGGCCTCGCGGCTGCGACGGTCGTCGAGCCGGCGGCGCAGGTCGGGCAGTTCGGCGCGGTCCGGGCCGGTCTCGGTGACGAAGGCGTCGAGGGCGGCAGCGAGTGGCGGGATCGGCTCGGCGAGGTCGTCGAGCTTGGCGGCGAGGGTCTTGGCCCGCTCCTGCCGGTCGCGCTCCAACGCCTCGGCCTTGGCCCGCGCCTGCGCCTCGGTGACCTTGGCGGCGTTGAGCTGGCTGGCCGCCAGCACGGCCTGCGAACTGCCCGGGGAGAGCTTCTCCAGCGCCGCAACCTCGGCACTGGCGGTGGCGAGATCGTCAGCCTGGATCGCCGCCTCGACGCGACGGCGACCGGCGTCGATCGCCTCCTTGCGCTCCCCCACTGTGGTCAGGCCGAGGGCCGCTGCCTCGTTGCGCGGATCCAGCTGCTTGACCGCGGTGTAGGCCAGCTGGGCGGCATCGAGATCGTTGCGGCCAAGGGCGGCGGTGGCCTGAGCGAGCTGCTCGGAGACCGCGCGCTGCAGCGCCACCTCCTTCTCGTGCGCCGCCTTGGCGCGGCGCAGGGCATTGGCCACCTGGGTATCCTCGGGCGACCTGGCGGCGAGATCGGCGAGCAGCTCCTCGGCCTTGGCCGGCCGGTTCTCAGTCAGCAGGTTGTCGGCTTCAAGCAGCACGCGGTCGCGCTGCTTACGCTGGCCTTCGAGCTTCTCGATGCCGGCCAGCAGGGTGGCCAGTTCGGGGTCGTCAGGGATCAGGCCCTTGGCCTTGGCTGCGGCAGTGCCGGCGAACTCGACGTTGCCGCGGGCAAAGGCGTCCTGTCCCTCGCGCAGGGCCTGGCGACCCTCGGAAACGTCCAGCGCCCTGGCCACCTCGGCCCAGGCCGGATCGTCTGACTTGAGCCCGCGATTGACGTTGACCACTCGCCGGGCCTCGGGCAGGTCGCCGCGGGCCAGCGCCTCGCGGGCGCTGTTGAGCGCCGGATCCTGGCCGGGAACGACGGGCATGGCCGCGGCGGCCTCGGCCCGGCGGCGCGCCACCTGCACCTTGCGCAGGGCGGCGGCGATCTGCTGATCGCTGGGATCCTGCTTCGCCAGGACCGCGAGGGTAGCCTCGGCGTCGGCAAAGCGTCCTTCGATCAGCATGGCCTCGGCCGAGGTGATGGCATCACGCCGGGCCTTGTCCTGGTGCTGCTGCTGGGCCAGTTCGGTAAGCATGGCGGCGAGCTGCGGATCGGTGGTCGGCTGCAGATTGACTGGTGCAACGGGGGGCGCCACGAGGACCGACGGCAGCTGGGCCCGCTGCAGGTACCACCAGGCCCCACCGGCGGCGGCCAGGATGCCGACAGCGGCGACCGCCAACTTGCCGCCGCCACCGCGGCGCACCGCTGCGCGCCCACCAGTCGGCGATGAAAACACACCGCTGCCGATGATGGTGGCGCCTGTCTTCAGCAGGTCGGGACGCTCGAGAGCGATAGCCGGGGCCTGGTCAGCGTGCAGGCGTTCGAGGTCGGAAATCAACTCGGCGGCTGTGACATAGCGGTCGTCGGCCCGCTTCTGCATGCACTTCAGCACCACCGCCTGGTAGAAATCGGGGATGTTCGGGTCCAGCTCGCGCGGCGCCTTGGGCGGAGCGTGGATGTGCTGGTAGATCACCGAGGTGGCGTTCTCGCCGGTGAACGGCAGGCGCCCGGTGAGCAGTTCGTAGAAGACCACGCCCAGCGCGTAAAGGTCGGTGCGCTGGTCGCATGGCTCACCGCGGCCCTGTTCCGGGCTGAAGTAGCTGACCGTGCCCATCACCGTGCCGCTCATGGTCAGCGAATGCGCGGCGCTGGCTAGGCGGACCAGACCGAAATCCATGATCTTGAGCGACCCCTTGCGGTCGATCATCATGTTGCCCGGCTTGATGTCGCGGTGGACGATGCCGTGTTCGCCGGCCGCCGCGAGACCCCGGGCCGCCTGCAGCACGAGTTCCAGCGACTGGCGGTAGGACGGCTTGAAGCCGCCGCGCAGCTTGTGCGACAGGTCCTCGCCGTCGACGAACTCCATGGCAAAGTAGTGGTGGCCCTGATGCATCCCGGCGGCGAACACCTGCACCACGTGCGGGCTGCTCATCTTGGCCACCGCCTTCGCCTCCAGCTGGAAGCGTTCGCGGAACTGCTCGTTGTCCGAGAGATGTGAGGGCAGCACCTTGATCGCCACTTGGCGGTCGAGGGACTGCTGCCGGCCGAGGTAGACGGCGCCCATGCCACCGCGCCCAAGCAGGCGGTCGAAGGTGAAGTCGCCCCACATCTCACCCAGGTGCGTACCCTCGGCGATCGGGGCCGGGCCCGAGCCGACGTGCAGGTTGGTGACATCAGTGCCGGCGTACTTGCGCGCCGGATCGGAGAGGCTGGTGGAGCTGGCGTCCTGGGTCTCGGCTCCCGGACCAATGGTCATGGCCGTGTTCGGTCCGGGACCACTCCCGCCCCCAGACAGGTCGCTGACCATGGTTTGTTCCTGGCCGGACAGGTCCTGGACCAGGGTCTTGTCATCCGGGCCACCGCCCGGGACGGTAGGTCTGGTCTGGTCGTTGCTGGCGCGATCTGGCATCCAGGCTGACTTTCACAACCGTTCCATGGGGGTCAATCCTCGGCTGATCCCCCCGAAGCCAGGACGGTCGGACGACCGGACGACCGGACCGCGGCAATGAATTGACCCCTTCCCAGCCGCCGCTAACGTGCCGACCCTTCTGGAGCAGCCGCATGGCCAAGCCCGCCGCGGGTCCCGACGCCGCATTGTCCGCCGATCTCACCCGGGTCACCGAGGCGCTCGAACAGCGTTATGGCCGTCGCAAGCCGCAGACCTACGAGGACGTCATCGAGGCGCTGGTACAGCAGATCCTCGAACTCGGCGTGCCGGAACGAGCCGCCCGCGACGCCACCAAGCGCCTGCGCGACGAGTTCATCGACTGGAACGACATGCGCGTCGCCACGATCCGCGAGATCGAAGACGTGCTCGGGGTGCGCTACCCCAAGGTGCGCGAGAAGGCCGAGGACCTGCGCCACCTCCTCGCTGACCTCTACACCGCCTTCCGCCGCATGGACATCCGCGAGGCGCTGATGGGCGACGGCATCGAGACCCTGCGTGCCCTACCCGAGACCAGCAACATCCGACGTGATTTCGTCGACCGTTCGCTGCTGCTCGCCCTCGGCCTGAAGGTGTTCCCCTGCGACGAGGAGCAACTCCGTCTGCTCAAGTTCCTCGGTGGCGCACCCAAGGCCTGGACCCTGCAACAGGCGCAGAAGCGCATCGAGGAGACCTTCGACATCGAGTGCCTCGACCGCCTCTCTCGCACCCTGCGCGAGCACGTGCAGATGTACCAGGAGGCCGGCCAGGACGAGCCACAGATCCTCGCCTTCGGCTGGGACAAGCCTGATCCGCTAGGCATGGACAAAGCCAAGAAGGCCGAGAAGGCCGAGAAGCCTGAGAAGATCAAGACCGCCAAGGTCGCGGAGCCAAAGGCAGAGAAGACGGACAAGCCCAAGGCAGAGAAGGCAGAGAAGGCACAGAAGCCCAAGGCAGAGAAGCCTAAAACCGCCAAGGTCGAAAAACCGAAGAGCGACAAGCCCAAGGCAGCCAAGCCCGAGAAGGCCAAGGTCGTAAAGACCGACCAGCCCAAGACGGCCAAGACCGACAAGACCGAGAAGAAACCGAGTCCGAAGAAGTAGTCCCGTGGCGCTGCGATCCGGCCGATACCACAACCTCAAGCACCATAAGGACGCCGCCGACCAGAAACGCGCGGCGACCTTTGCCAAGATGGGCATGCTGATCACCTCGGCGGTGCAACTCGGCGGTGGACCTCGCCCCGAGGAGAACCCCCGCCTGCGCCTGGCGCTGTTCCGCGCCCGGGCCGTGCAGATGAGCAACGAGGCCATCGACCGCGCGGTCAAGAAGGCCGCTGGCGTCGGTTCGGACGGCAAGCAACTGGTCGAACTGACCTACGAGGGCTATGCCCAGGGCGGCGTGGCGGTGGTGGTCGAGGCGCTGACCGACAACCGCAACCGCACCGCGCCCGAGATCAAAAAGATCTTCGAAGTGCATGGGGGTTCACTGGGGGCTCCCGGCTGCGTTGCCTGGCAATTCAAGCCGCGCGCCCTGTTCGTGGTCGATGACGCCGACGAGGACCGGGTGATGGAGGTGCTGCTAGAAGGCGACGCCGATGCCATCGACGTGGCTGGCGGCGACGGCCAGACCACGATCATTACCGAGCCCAAGGACTACGATGCCGTGGGCAAGGTCCTGGCCGCCGCCCAGTTGACCGTCTCGCGCAGCGACCTGACCCGCCTCCCCGACACCGAGGTGGCGGTGACCGACCTGGTGGCGACGGCGGTGCAGGCCCTGCTCGACGACCTGGACGACCATGCCGACGTCCAGGAGGCGTTGCATAACGCCATCTTCCCCGCTTGACCTCGGCGACCCCGCCGACATCCTCCTCGCCCCTTCCATTGGAGTCTGCCATGGCCCGCGGCCAGCACCGTTTCCGTCATCTCCGTCTGCTCGGCGAGAAGAAGATCCAGGCCACCGCCAAGGCGTTCAACGCCCCGCGCACGGTGAAAGAGACCGTCCGCCGCGACAGCCGCATGAAGGAGCTGATCAAGAGCCAGCTCGCTGCCGGCAAGCCGCTCAGCGCCCCCGCTCAGAGCTGGGTAGCCCGCCAGATCGGCAAGCCCTTCACCAAGCTCAGTGCCGAGCAGGTCGCCAAGTCGATCGGCTGACGCCGTCGCCAACGACGCGCAAAGCCAGGGCCTCCGCCCTGGCTTTTTTCGTAGCATGCAACGTAGCGCGCAACGTAGCGCCGGCTAAAGCCGGCTAAAGCCGGCGCTACGTCAGTGTACTGAACCGCCGCTGGCGTTCAGCGGTTCGGCGGCCAGCTCGGCCTTGACGTGCGGGCAGCCCCAGGCGAAACGCTGCTCGGGGACGGCCCACTTCACCGCGTTGCGCAGCACCTGCTGCACAGTCGGGTTGTGGTAGGTCGGGTAGGTCTCATGACCGGGGCGGAAGTAGAAGACCTTGCCGGCGCCACGGCGGTAGGTCAGGCCAGAGCGGAACACCTCGCCGCCCTGGAACCAGCTGATGAACACCGTCTCGAGCGGCTCGGGCACGCCGAAAGGCTCGCCGTACATCTCCTCATGCGGCAACTCGAAGAAGCGGTCGATGCCAGCGGCAATGGGATGGCCGGGGCAGGCGACCCAGAGACGCTCCTTCTCGCCAGCTTCGCGCCAGCTGAGGTCGCAGTTGTGGCCCATCAGCCGCTTGAACACCTTGGAGTGGTGGCCGCTGTGCAGCACAATCAGGCCCATGCCCTTGAGCACACGATCCTGCACCCGGGCGGCGATCGCGTCCTCGACCTGGCCGTGCGCGGCGTGGCCCCACCAGGTCAGCACGTCAGTCTCGTCGAGCACCTGCTCGGTCAGGCCGTGCTCTGGCTCCTGCAGCGTGGCGGTGCGGGCACGGATCTCCGGATCGCGGTTCAGCGCCGCGGCGATGCAGGCATGCATGCCGTCGGGATAGACATCCCGCACCAGCTGATGCTTGTGTTCGTGGACGTTCTCGCCCCAGACGGTGACGCGGATCGGCATGCTCGGCTCCTTGCAGCGCTGTGTTATGGAAGCGCTTTCATAGTTTAGCCTTACGACGGCGGCGGCAAGGGTGGATGTGTTCTCTGTCCAGGCCGTCTCGCGTCAGTGACTTCATTGCCACGGCTCGCCAGCGGCGCGCGGTCCCAGGTCAAGGCATCCGTATCCCGACGGCCTACGTACAGATGGCCAATCCCCAGATGGGCTTCGCCCATCCTATCCGCCCCCGGCTTCGCCTGCGGTGCTACGCTTGCGCTGCACACTCGCCACTCGGCGCCAGCCCCATCGCTGCGCGGCGGGGCTCTGGGCCTGAGTTGTTACAGCCGGAAAACGACGCACCCCGCGGGAAACCCGCGGGGTGCGTCACGTGTCAGGCTGGCGTAAGCCTCACCCCTTCACTTCGGCGCCCTCGATACGCATGCAGTAGAAGCTGCGGTAGACGAAGATCGCGGAGACGATGAAGAAGACCACGGCCAGGGTGATCGAGACAGTGCGGTCCAGGCCGACCGCCAGCGAGACCGCCAGCAGGCCGAAGAGGGTCGCGAACTTGATCACCGGGTTCATGGCCACCGAGCTGGTGTCCTTGAACGGGTCGCCGACGGTATCGCCGACGATCGAGGCCTCGTGCAGCGGGGTGTTCTTGGCGCGCAGTTCAGTCTCGACGACCTTCTTGGCGTTGTCCCAGGCTCCACCGGCGTTGGCCATGAAGATGGCCTGGTAGAGGCCGAAGATGGCGAGGCCGATGAGGTAGCCGATGAAGAAGAAGGGCTCAGCGCAGGCGAAGGCCAGGGTCGAGAAGAACATCGCGAGGAAGATGTTCCACATGCCCTTCTGAGCGTAGAGCGTGCAGATTTCCACGACCTTCTTGCTGTCTTCGGTGCTGGCCTTGGTCGCCCCTTCCAGCTTCATGTTCTTCTTGATGAACTCGACGGCCTTGTACGCGCCGGCCACCACCGCCTGGGTCGAGGCGCCGGTGAACCAGTAGATGATCGCGCCACCGGTGATCAGGCCGAGCAGGAACGGGGCGTAGGTCAAGCCCAGCTTCGACACTTCCTTGGCGTCGCTGAGACCGCCGGTCAGTTCCATGATGATCGAGAAGATCATCGTGGTGGCGCCGACGACCGCAGTACCGATCAGCACCGGCTTGGCGGTGGCCTTGAAGGTGTTGCCGGCGCCGTCGTTCTCTTCCAGCAGCTCCTTGCCGATCTCGAAGTTGGTGTCGAAGCCGAAGTCGCGCTTCACCTCTTCCTGGATGTTGGGGATCTGCTCGATCTGCGAGAGTTCGAACACCGACTGGGCGTTGTCAGTCACTGGGCCGTAGGAGTCGACCGCGATGGTCACAGGACCCATGCCAAGGAAGCCGAAGGCGACCAGGCCGAAGGCGAAGACCGCCGCCATGGTGTTACCGATCTCGCCGCCGCCGAGGGCAGCGTTCAGACCCATGCCCGACACCCAGTAAGCGACGCCCATCAGGGCGACCATCATCAGGCCGAGCCAGTAGCCACTGAAGTTGCCGGCGGTGAGGCCAGCAAGGATGTTCAGCGAGGCGCCGCCTTCCTTCGAGGCGGTCACCACTTCACGCACATGGCGCGAGTTGGTGCTGGTGAAGACCTTGACCAACTCGGGGATGATCGCGCCGGCCGCCGTGCCGCACGAGATGATCACCGAGAGCTGCCACCACAGGTCGCCAGCGTTGGACTGGGTGCCGACCGAGGGGATGAGCAGGTGCGAGAGCACGAAGGTGACGATGACCGAGATGATCGAGGTGAGGATCACCAGGGTGGTCAGCGGATACTCGTAGTTGAACTTCACCGAATTGCCGAACTTGGGCTTGGCGATGAACCAGTCATTGATGAAGTAGCTGCCCACCGAGGTCGCGATCATGGCGACGCGCATGGCGAAGAGCCACACCAGCAGCTGGACCTGGATGGTCGGGTCGTGGACCGCGAGCATGATGAAGGTGATCAGCGCAACGCCGGTGACGCCGTAGGTCTCGAATCCGTCGGCGGTCGGGCCGACCGAGTCGCCAGCGTTGTCGCCGGTGCAGTCAGCGATCACGCCCGGATTGCGCGCGTCGTCCTCTTTCACCTTGAAGACGATCTTCATCAGGTCAGAGCCGATATCGGCGATCTTGGTGAAGATACCGCCAGCGATGCGCAGCACGGCCGCGCCCAGCGACTCGCCGATGGCGAAGCCGATGAAGCAGGGACCGGCCAGGTCGGCGGGCAGGAACAGCAGGATGGCGAGCATGATGATCAGCTCGACGCTGATCAGCAGGGTGCCAATCGACATGCCTGACATCAGCGGGATGCCGTAGCAGGGGTAGCCCTTGCCGCGGAGTGCGGCGAAGGCGGTGCGGCTGTTGGCGAAGGTGTTGATGCGAATGCCGAACCAGGCCACGCCAACCGAACCGAGGATACCGACCACCGAGCAGGCCAGGATCATGAACACCTTGTAGGCGCCCAGACCCAGGCCGCCGGCGCCGTCAGGCGTCAGGAAGCCGAAGTAGGCGATAATGATGGCGGCGATGAGCAGCCAGAGGATGCCGAGGAACTTGGACTGCGTGATCAGGTAGGTCTTGCAGGTGGCGTAGATCAGCTCGGAGATCTCGAGCATCGACTTATGCACCGGCAGGCTCTTGACCTTGGTGTAGACCATCAGGCCGAAGAGGAAGCCGAGCACGCAGATAACCATGCCGCCCATGAGGAAGGAGCGACCGGTCATGCCGAGGAAGAGGACCGGCTTGGTGTAGCCGAGGGTGCCCTCTACGACGCCTTCGGCGTTCCATGCGACTGAACCCTTGGTCGTGATGGTCTTGCCATCCTTGGTCACCGTGATCACGCCCACCTTGGTGGTGTTGTCGAGCGACGGCAGGATGAGGTTGGCCTCGCCACCACCGTGGGTGGCAGGCTCGGCCACCGCCGGGACGCCAGCGGCAGGATCAGCCGGCATGGTCAGGGGCGTCTGGTCCTGGGCCAACAGCGGCAAAGCCGTAGCCGTCAGCAGGACGAGCAGGATGCGGGTGGCGGAAACGAGCCAGCCGCTCAAGCGCGATCGGCTTTGCGGGGCACGGGCGTGACAAGACATGAAACCTCCGGTCGTGGACGTATGAGAGCCGCGGACCTTCATATCCAGAAGTCCCAAATAGCCAGGATGCCCAGACATCCGTGGAACGAACCCCCTCGCATGCGAGTTTTGCATGCAGGATGTACTTCTCTGTAAATTAATCTTTTCCATCGCAGCGGGTTACGACTTCGGTTGGAAGACGCGTTGAGACTCGCATCACATTAGTTGTGCCTACGGGCACTGTTGTCGGAAGACGAAGTGACCATCCCAGGCCTCAAGTCCGCTGTCTGGACCGAGGGGCACACCTGCCATCCTGCGGTCAACAGCCCCGGTGTTCGTAGCCACGCATGGCCAACGGCACCCGTCGTTGATGGCGATCCTCCATCCACGCCCCGGGCTCGGGCAGCAACCAGCCGACCACCGCGAGGAGGCCGTCGAAGGGCCAGGCCAGCTGCAGAGTCGGCCACTGGCCAGGCTCGACCGCCGCCAGCAACTCGTAGTCCTCACCATCACACATCGCGGCCGTTTCCGTATCGGACAGCTGCGGCACATCGTCATGCACCGGCACCTGGGCGGGCAGCAGCAGGCAGCCGCAACCACTGGCCTCGGCTAGCTTTGGGCCATCGGCGGCAAGGCCGTCGGAGAGATCCATGAGGGCATGGATGAAGCCGTGCCGGGCCAACCAGCGGCCTTCGGCCAGACGCGGTTCGGGCGTCAGATGCCGGCCCGAGCGCAGCGAGCCGCCAAGCGGCCCGGTGGTCACCAGCAGGTCGCCGGCCTGGCCGCCGTCGCGACGCAGCAGCCGCCCCTGGGCCGCCGGATCGCCTTCGCCCCACACCGTCACCGAGATCACCAGGCTGTCGGCGCCGGTGGTGTCGCCGCCAAGCAGCGGACAAGCATGGCGCGCGAGTTCGGTCCCGAGCCCATCCATAATCGCCGTCGCATCCCAGCGTCCAGGACACGATAGCGCCACCACCGCGCCGACCGGCACTGCGCCCATGGCTGCAAGATCGGAAAGGGCGGCTGCGGCGGCCTTGCGGCCAACCAGGCGCGGGTCGGCGTCGCTGGCGAAGTGCCGGCCTTCGGCAATCGCATCGACCGACAGGCAGGTCGGCCCGCGCGGTGTCCACACACAGCAGTCGTCGCCGATGCCAACCGTATCGACCGGCGCCTGGTGCGCGGCCCGGACGGCGCGGATCAGCGCCGATTCGTCAAGCATCAGCGCAGCTCGCGCCGGCGGACCGTGATGGCGACGCGCAGCTCGACCAGGCGGGATTCGACCTCGGCAACGCGCCGTGGATCAGCCGGATACACCGGGTGGTGCAGTTGATTCAGCTCTGCCGTGACGGCGCGCAGCTCATCAAGCAACGATTCAAGGTTGGGATCAGCATCGGCGGCAACAGTCATATCATCTCTCTGTGACGACCGGACGGCCGGACGAGTGGCAATGGATGCTAGAGAAAGGGCTGCGGTTGGCCGGGCTTTAGCGTCAGGATCTCGACACCGGTCTCGGTCACCAGGATGGTATGCTCGTACTGGGCGCTACGCCGTAGGTCGGCAGTCACCGCCGTCCAGCCGTCATCCCAACTGCGGTGCTTCCACGTGCCCTGATTGATCATCGGTTCGACGGTGAAGGTCTGGCCAGGACGGATAGCGAAGGTCGAGGCAGCATCGAAGTAGTGCGGTACCTGCGGGTCCATGTGAAACTGCTCGCCGATGCCGTGGCCGACAAAGGCGCGCACCACGCCGTAGCCCTTGGGCTCGGCGACCGCGCAGATGGCACGACCGATGTCGCGAACCTGGCCGCCGGAGTGCACCGCGCCGATGCCGGCCATCAGGCACTCGCTGGTGATGTCGATCAGCCGCTGGCTGTCCTCGTCGATCGACCCCACCGCCACCGTCTCGGAGCAGTCGCCGTGCATGCCGTCGAGATAGATGGTCACGTCGACGTTGATGATGTCGCCATCCTCCAGCGGACGGTCGTCGGGGATGCCGTGGCAGATGACCTCGTTGACCGAGGTGCAGATGCTCTTGGGGTAGCCGCAGTAGCCGAGGGTCGAGGGGAAGCCGCCGAGGTCGAGGTAGGTCTGATGGGCGATGGCGTCGATCTCCGCCGTGGTCACGCCCGGACGCACCGCCGCCTTGCAGCGCTCGAGCACCGTGCGCGCCGCCTGGCAGGCGGTGCGCATGCGGGCGATCTGCCCGGCGTTCTTGATCACATCCTTGACCCGGGCCCCGGGTCGGCCGTCAGAACGCAGAGCGTAATCCGGCTTGGGGATGTGGTCGGGCACGGTCAGGCGCGGGGCAACCCGGCCCGGGCGGACCGGCCGCGGATTGGGTGGCGCCGCCTTGGCTTCGGCCCCGCTGAGCAGGTTCAGCAGGTCGCGCGGCTGGTGGCACTTCTTGTACTTCTTGCCGGAGCCGCACCAGCAGATGTCGTTGGGGCCGATCTTCACATTGTTCACGCCTGGGAACCCTAGGAGCCGGATTACAGATGCCACTTGGGATGGCTGGACACCTCCCGGCTTGCGCCCACCCGGCGATGCCAGACGGTCAGACCGAGGTTTGAATCGATATGCGCACCGCCGTCACCTCCCCCGATGCCCCGACCGCCATCGGCCCCTACAGTCAGGCGGTGAAAGCCGGCGGTATGCTGTGGTGCTCGGGCCAGCTCGGTCTGGTGCCGGCGACCGGGCAGTTTCCCTCCGACGACACCGCCGCCCAGGCCGAGCAGTGCCTGCGCAACCTCGACGCCATCTGCCGCGAGGCCGGCGCCGGATTGTCCAAGGCGGTAAAATGCACCATCTATCTCACCGACCTCGCCGATTTCGCCGCCGTCAACGCCGTCTACGCGCGCTGGTTCGAGATCCCCTTCCCGGCCCGCGCCACCGTCCAGGTGGCCCGTCTGCCCAAGGACGCCCGCGTCGAAATCGACGCTGTCGTCGAGTTGTAAGGCAGGGTTCGCAGTTCGCGATCACTGATACCGCCCCTGACGGCCTAGCCCCTCGAAACCCGAAACCCGAAACCCAAACCAGTCATGCCCTTGCGCGACGACACCACTGACATCCCCGGCGCCGGATCGGTCGATCCCAAGGACCATCCGCCAATCGCCCTGGGCGACGACGACTGGGCCTGGTTCACCGAACGCTGCACGGCCCTGGCCCTGCCCGACCCGACGGCGTGGCGGCCACGGCTGGAGGCCCTGTTCGGCCATCTCAGCGGGGTCAACCGGTGGCTCAACCTGACCACGGTGCAGGGTGCGCGCGAGTGGCTGAAGCTGCACGTGCTCGACAGCCTGACCGCCCTGGCCGATCCGCGGCTGCAACACCTCGCCGAGGGCACGCCCTGTCTCGACCTGGGCTCGGGCGGCGGCTACCCCGGCCTGCCGCTGGCCATGGCCGCGCCGCACGTGCCCTGGATCCTGGCCGACGCCCGACGCAAGAAGGCCGAATTCCTCACCGCCGCCGGCAGTCTGGTCGGCCCGCACGTGCGCGGCCTGCACCTGCGCGGGTCGCAGATCGCCACTGCCGCCCCCGACCTGCACCGGCGCTGCCAGCTGGTAGTCAACCGCGCCATGGGCCACGCCGACGAGGTTCTCGCCGAGGTCGCGCCGATCCTGCGTCCGCACGGTCACCTCCTGCTATGGAAGGGACCGGCCTTCGATGGTCCTGAGCGCGACCGCGCCGCCTCGGCGGCTCCACGGCTGGGTTTCCGCGTCCTGGGGATACGCCGGCTGCATCTGGTCGAGGGTGACCCGGAACGCCTGCTCGTCTGCTACGAACGCGTCTGACAGCTGCTTGGGCTGTGGGCTGCTTGGGCTGTGGCTGGCGATTGGCCACCTGTAGGTAAGCCCTTGTGGTTCGAATGCCTTGACCTGGGACCACGCGCGGCCCGCGCGCCCGGGGCAATGTGCAAAATCGCCAGTGCAGCCACAGTTTTTCGAGCGCGCCAGCGGCGCGCAGTCCCAGGGATGGCCAATCCCCAGCCACAGCCCGGCTTCGCCGGGTTGTGGATCGCACCTCGGTTCCACGCCCCATCCCGTTGGCCATTGTCAGCTCGATACGGGGCTCGACAATGTCGCATGGGCGCTGCCAACCACCTGCCTGCCGGAATCCTGCCCGACCACGTCGACATGGCGGCCATCAATGCCCTCGCCACCGAATACGCCCTCGGCATACCCGCCATCGACGACCAACACCGGCTCCTGTTCGGCTGGTGCGTGGCCCTACGCACCGCCCCGGATGTCCGACCCGTGCTGCGGGCCCTCCTGGCCTATGCCATCACCCACTTCCAGGATGAGGAGCGCTGGGCGCTCGACCACGGCGTCGATGTGGAGACCCATCACGCCCAGCATGTCGAACTCGTCCAGCGCCTCGAGGAGCAGCTACGCCTCCCGAAGCTGAGCCGCATGGAAGTCCAGGCGATGGCGTTCGACTGGCTGACGGTCCACATCGATGTCGAGGACCGCAGCCTGGTGATGGCTGCGGATCTGGACCTCGACGACTAGGCGACCCCTCAGGATGCTGGGTTGATCATCCCCCCGCCCCCTGCAGCCGACGGTAGAGGTGCTGGGCACCGGTGAAGTCCGTCACCGGGGTGTCGGCGGCGTTGGCCGGCGGATGGGCTTCGCCCATTCTATCCGCCCACCACCACTCGGCGCCCGCCCCATCGCTGCGCGACGGGGCCCCGGCTGAGTAGTTAGAGCCTGTCCCAAAACGCCCAATCTGGCCGACTCCTTGGCGAGGCGTGGTTGCCAGCTTGCCTTGCCAGCCTCT
>JBBREK010000056.1:0-19627 GCA_038203025.1 Planctomycetota bacterium | reverse complement strand
CCATGCCCTGACCGGCGATCCGTTCGCTTCCGACCCGACCTGCGTCTACCAGCCAGCACTGGTGGCCAAGGTATAAACCTAAGAAATCGCAGTTCGTCGTTGCGGCCACGCTGGTTACGCTCCGGGAGACCCCTCACCTTCCAGGTGACACTGAGGTAGTCCGTTTCCTCGTCGTATGTCTGTGCGGAACGCACGAACGACGAACTCTACTGCGTTGTCTAGCATGACCTGAGGCTCACGTCGGAAGACGGCCAGTGTCACGCAAATGTCCAACCAATGCCTGGTCGGTAATGGCGATGTGCGACGAGAGCCAGCTTTCGAGGAAGCGCAAGACGACCTCGGCATCAACCAACCGTCCATCGAGGTGGTCGTTTCGGAATCCCATGAGGATTTCGCGAGCCCGGTGGTGTTCCTGGCGATGGTCTTCCAGACCGGCATAGCCGCTGACTTCCATCAGGGCCTCCTCGCGGGCGAAGTGACGTTCGGCGTAGGCCGCCAGCGTTGCCACGGCGGTGCCGTCGACTGCCGTGCCGCCGCCGCCGAGTGCGGCGCGCAGGCCGCCGATCAGGCCGAATACCTCGTCGTGGTCCTCGTCGAGTTCGCGGATACCGGTGGGGGTCGGAGCGCACAACGGGCCTGGGGTCCAGGCTGCCGGGGTCAGCGGATAGACGTCGCCCTCCTCGCGTCGGACCAGTCGGGTGAGGGCGGCACGCAACACCTCCCAGGCCGAGGCGAAGCCGCGTGCATCGCGCTCGATGATGCCTGGCCGGGACCAGTGGCCGATTCCGGCGCGGCAGGCCTCGGCCAGAGCCTCGCGTTCGCGTCGGCGCGTCTCGCCGGCCAGTCGCACGGCTGAGCCGGGCGCTGCTGCGCACAGGTCATCAAGCAGCGGGTCCTCGTGCGTGAAGTGCTCGTCGAGGCGGGTTCCGAACAGGCGCAGGGCGCGACGCAGGCGTTCGGCGTCTTGGGCCGACACCGGCTCCAGCGGGACCAGGGAGGCGGCCAGCGTGGCCAGGGCGGCATGCTCGTGGTGCAGGTCGGCAAGGGTGGTCATGGCGCCTCCATCGATGGTGCGGGGGAACGGACGAGACGGAGGCCGCCGGGCGTGCGCAGCAGGGTGTCCAGCCAACCCTGCCCTTCCCAGCGGTAGCGGATCTGCACGCCATGCGCGCCGTAGGCGAGGGCCCGGCGCGCTTCGGCCAGGTCGGTGAGGCCGGCGCGGGTGGCGGACGCGCCCTTGATCTGGACCTCCTCGATGTCGGCCAGGGCCTCAAGATCGGCGAATAGCGCCTCCAGGGTGGCTGGGTCCAGGTCGGCGCTGGTCAGAGTGGGCAACGGGCGGCTCATGGTCGATTCCGCGGCATGATCAGGACGGCGTTGCGCGGCGCCGGGCAGACGTAGTGGCAGATGCCGCAGCCGGTGCAGGCGTCGGCAGCGACCTGCGGCCGGCCGCGGGTCAGCTGGATGGCGCCTTCGACCGGGCAGCGTTCGCTGCAGGTGGTGCAGGTCGAACCCTGATGGGCCAGGCAGTCGACGGTGGAGATGCGCGCCACACCGATGGCCGGGACCGGCGCGTCCGCCGCCCGGCGCAGCACGCCGGGCGTGCAGGCGGTAATGCAGGGGGTGTCGGGGCACATCAGGCAGGGCTGCTCGGCCGGATCGATGATCGGTGTGCCGGCGGCGCTGCGCAGACGCTCGGGAGCCAAGCGGATGGCCTGGTGCGGGCAGGCGCGGATGCAGTCGCCGCAACGCGTGCAGCCGGCGAGGAAGGCTGACTCCGCCACGGCACCAGGGGGGCGCAGCACCGGGAAAGCGGGGCGTGGCTTCTCAGCTGGCGCAGACTGTCGCCGGCGCAGGAATGCGCCGGTCAGCAGGTCGCGGCGACTGACCGCCGCCGCGCTTGAGGCGGTCGGTTTGCCAACCTGGCGCAACAGCACTGCGATCCAGCTCATGGCCGGATCCGCACCATCGTCGGCCTGGCATCACCCGTCATCTACTTCCCCGAGCCCGCGTCCGCACCGGGCGGCGACTGGTCGAGTCCGGACTTCTCAAGGGTTGCGTTGGGGGCGTGGCATTGCAGACAGTTGACCCGCCAGGGATGCGACGAGCGCAGGCCGCTGAGGCCGAGGGTGCCATGACAGCTGGTGCAGTTCTCACGCATGGCGGTGTGGTGCGGGATGGTCGGCGGGGCACCGGCGTAGGCCCGGGTGCCGCGGCCGGAGGATATCTGGCCGACGAAATCATTGACCACCAACAGGCCGTCACTCTGGCCCGGCGTGCCGACCGCCACCGGCGCGTGGCACTGCGTGCAGTTGGTGTAGCGCTGGTGGCTGATCTTCGGTGCAATCAACGCACCGATGACCTTGCCCTCGCCGTGGCACTGATAGCAGCTGGTGACGTCGTTGGCATCGACCGGATGCGGGATGGTCGGTGGAGCGCCATTGTACGCCCGGCGAGCCGCGCGGCGTGCGACGGCTGCGGCCCGGGTGGCGGCGTCGAAGGCGACCGGCGTCATCAGATCCGGTCCCTGGCCCGTTAGGGTGGCGAGGCTGCTGACGTAGCCGCGGTTCGGCCCGCGCGCCTTGCCGTCCATGTCGCGGTAGACCACCGCCGGCAGGGCGGCGGTCAGGTGGTCGATCGGCGGTTCGGGCATTGGCTGCCAGGTCGGCACGGGATGGCCGAAGCCGACCAGCATGCCGACCAGGGCGACAGCGACGACGCACAGCGCGCCGATGGTCAGAACCTGCGACGGGGCTGCCATGGTCAGGCCTTCCGTAGCCGGACGGCGCACTTTTTGAAGTCGACCTGCTTCGAGAACGGATCGTGGTACTCCTTGGTCACCAGGTTGATGATCAGGCGCTCGTCGAAGAACGGCACGAACACGCTGCCCTTGGGCGGCTGGCCACGGCCCTTGATCCACGCCGGCAGGGTCAGTTCGCCGCGCCGCGAGGTGACGGTCACCTGGTCACCGCTACGCACCTGCATGGCGGCGGCGTCGTCAGGATGGACCTCGATGTAGGCGTGCGGCATTGAACGCTGCAGCGGTGGCACGCGCATGGTCAGGGTGCCGGTGTGCCAGTGTTCGATGACGCGGCCGGTGCACAGCCAGAACGGGTATTCAGCGTCAGGCTCCTCGGGCGCGGCCTCGTAGGGATGCCACCAGATGAAGGCCTTGTCATCCTTGGTGTTCGAGTGGTAGAACTGCAGTCCGGTGCCGGGTTTGACGTAGGGATCCTTGCCCTCGACGAAGCGCCACAGCGTCTCCTCCCACTGGCCCGGTGCCTTCTCCACCACCGGCCAGCGCAGGCCGTGTTCTTTGACGTAGAGGGCGTAGGGGCCCTGGTCCTTGTGCTTGAGGCGGGTGAACGGGCGGTACTCCTCAAAAATCCGCTCGTCGACGTTGATGTCGTAGTAATGGGCGAAATCCCACACCGGCGGCAGGCTGCCATCGGCGCCCCGCAGGGTCTTGGCGAATAGCCACTCGCCGTCCTTGTCTTGCATGCCCGGATGCCCGGCGTCAAACATCGCCTTCGACACCGCCAGCACCTGCCAGGCGTCGGGACGGGCCTGGCCGGGTGGGTCGATCATCTTGAACCACTGTTGCAGCTTGCGCTCGGCGTTGCCGAACATGCCGTTCTTCTCGACGTACAGCGCCGACGGCAGGACGAGGTCGGCCAGTTCGGTGGTCGCCGTCGGGTAGACCTCGCTGACGATGAGGAACTTGTCCTTCTTCCCCTGCTTGGCGAGGAACAGCTTGTGCTGGTTGGGCAGGGTCTGGCCGGGGTTGGTCACCTGCACCCAGATGGTGTCGATGGCGCCGTCGTCGGTGCAGAACTCCTCCCACATCTTCACCGTGTGCAGACCCGGCTTGGGGTTGATGCTGCCCTTGGGCACGTGCCACAGCTCTTCGGCGATCTCACGGTAGTGATCGCTGGTCACCGGCAGATGGCCGGGCAGCAGGTGGACGAAGGTGCCGACCTCGCGGGCGGTGCCGCAGGCGCTGGGCTGACCGGTCAGCGAGAAGGCGCTGGCACCCGGCTTGCCCCACTGCCCGGAGAGATGGTGGATCGAATGCAGCAGCGAGTTCATCGCCGTGCCGCGGGTGTGCTGGTTGGGCCCCATGCACCACCACGATAGCACGCGCTCATCGGGATCGGCCAGCTTGGTCGCCATCAGGCGGATGAGGTCGGCGGGAACGCCGCTGATCTCCTCGACCTTCTCGGGGGTATAGAAGTCGAGGTTCTTCGCGTATTCCTCGGCGGAGATGTCCTTGCCGGCGAGGTTCTTGGGATCGATCGCCGCGGCGTCGTAGACGTCCCGTTTGGTCGGATCGGGGGCATATTCGGCGACGCGCTGGCGCAGGCGGAAATGTTTAGCCACCCACGGCTTGTCGAGGAACCCCTGCTTGACCAGTAGATGGGCGATGCCGTTGGCCACCGCCAGGTCGCTGTTGGGGCGGAAGAAGGCGACGTGGTCGGCTTGCTCGCTGGAACGCGTGCGGCGCGTGGTCAGGTCGATGAACAGGATCTTCTCGCCGCGCAGGCGGCGATCCATGACGCGCGAGAACAGCACCGGATGCATCTCGGCGGGGTTGTTACCCCAACTGATCAGGGTGGTGCAGTGGTCGAGGTCCTCGTAGCAGCCGGCCGGTTCGTCGACGCCATAGGTGGCGTTGAAGCCAGCGGCGGCGCTGGCCATGCACAGACGGGCGTTGGGATCGATGTGGTTGTTGCCCAGGCCGCCCTTCATGAACTTGTTGGCGACATAGCCCTCGGGGATGGTCCACTGGCCAGAGCCGTAGAAGGCGAACTTTGTCGGCTTGGCCGTGATGCGGTCGCGGATGATGGTGATGGCCTCGGCCCAACTGATGTCGACTAGCTTGCCGTCGACGCGCATCTGCGGCGTGGTCAGGCGGTCCTTGCCGTAGTGGATCAGGCCGACGTGATAGCCCTTCACGCAGCACAGCCCTTTGTTCACAGAGGCGAGTTTGTCGGCCTGCATGGCGACGATGCGGCCGTCCTTCACCCCCAGCAGCACGCCGCAACCAGTGCCGCAGAAGCGGCAGGGGGCCTTGCTCCAGGTCAGGCCGTCGCCGACTGGGGCCCCATCGCCCTCGGCGGCGGAGACGAGATTGGGGAGGATCATGGCGGCGGCCGCCGTCATCGCCGTGGACTTGAGAAAGGCGCGACGATCGAGTTCGGTCATGGGTGGTCCTAGAGGTAGTCGGCGGCGATGCCGGCGGGCAACGACTCGTCGTCCAGGTAGGCCTGAACCAGGGTCACCAGACGGATGCCCGGGTGGTCGCGCAGCCAGTCAAAGGCGGCGGTGTCGGCGTCTATCGACGGCGTGTCGAGGACGACGGCGTGGCGGTGGCCCCCGGCCGGCCCAAGGGTAAAACGCGTATCGGCGCGGATCGCCTCCAGGACCTCGGCGCCATCGACGTTATCGGCCACGTCGATGACCATGCTGCTGATAGACATGCCGGAACCTTGCATGGCGGGACCGGGAATTCCTTGATCCAGATCAAGGCGGTTGGGACCCCCGCCTGCATCATCCTGGCGTATGACCTCCCGCCTCAGCGTCGCTGGCGTTGTCATCGTCTGCCTCGCCGTCGTCGTCTTCGCGGCCGAGGCGGCAGGCGATCCGCAACCGGCTCCGCTGCCTGTCCCGCTGCATGCCGTCGTCCGCCACAGCCATCCCACCCCACGCGTGTTGACCGGGGCCGTCGAGCATGCGGGACGGCCGGCAACCATCGCCTGCTCGACCTGCCACGCCGTGCGTCCGCCCAATCCGGCGAACCATGCCGCCGCCGACCTCGACCAGTTTCATCAGGGTCTGCAGATCGCCCACGGCACCAACTCCTGCCTGAGCTGCCACGATCCGGGCGACTACGACGGCTTGCGTCTGGCCGACGGCCGCAAGGTCGCTTTCGCCGACTCGATCAACCTGTGCAGCCAGTGCCACGGTCCGCAGCGCCGTGACTACGAGCACGGCGCGCACGGCGGCATGAACGGCTATTGGGACCTGACCAAGGGCGGCCGCTACCGCAACACCTGCGTCGACTGCCACGATCCGCATGTCCCGAAATACCAGGGCGCCATCCCGATGCCGCATGCCCACGACCGGTTCCAGTCCGCTGGAGCAGCCCATGAGTGACCTGACCCGGCGCACCGTCCTGAAGGCCGCAGGCGCCACCCTCGGCGCCTCGGCCTTCGCCGCCGCCATCGCCCCGCTGACCCAGTGGAAGCCGGCCGAGTCGATCGACGAATTTCTCAGCAAGCACTACAAGGAACTGTCCCCTGACGAACTGGCTGCCATGTGCCGGCGGTTCGAGGATGAGGCCAAGCGGAACCAGGGCCTGGATATCCACGTCGCGGCCGCGCAGCCCCTTCCCGGCGTGCAGTTCGGCTACGCCTTGAACCTGTCGATCTGCGTCGGCTGCCGACGCTGCGCCGAGGCCTGCCATCAGGAGAACAACCACGACCGGCCGTCGCATAACAGCTACATCCGCGTCTTCGAGCTGGAGAACGGCTCGATCGACCTGGCCAACGGCGACGCCACCTACGACCATCCGGTGCCGGCCACGGGCAAGTACTACATGCCGGTGCAGTGCCACCACTGCGACAACGCGCCGTGCACCAAGGTCTGCCCGGTCGAGGCGACGTGGAAAGAGCAGGACGGCATCGTGGTGGTCGATTACAACTGGTGCATCGGCTGCCGTTATTGCGAAGCGGCCTGCCCGTACCACGCCCGCCGCTTCAACTGGAAGAAGCCGGAGATCCCGCCCGAGCAGGTGAATCCCGACCAGGGTCTGCTCTCCAACCGCGTCCGACCGCAGGGCGTGATGGAAAAATGCACGTTCTGCCTGCACCGCACCCGCGAAGGCCGCCTGCCCGCCTGTCTGGAAGCCTGCCCGACCGGGGCCCGCGTCTTCGGCGACCTCGCCGACCCGGACAGCGACATCCGCTGGGTGCTGGCCAACAAGCGCGTGTTCATCCTCAAGGAGGAACTCGGCACCAAGCCGCGCTTCTTCTACTTCTTCGACAAGTAGGCGACGATGACCCTCGCGACCCTCAAGCGTCCCGGCCTGCTCGCCTTCGCCCGCCAGGCCTTCGCGCACGCCACCGACGGCGGACCGCTGTTTTACGCCTGGATGACCCTGCTGACCTGCGTCGCGCTGGTTGGAGTCAACGCCTGGGCCAACCAGGTGGTCAACGGCATGCAGGTCACCGGCATGGGCGACCATGTCTCGTGGGGTCTGTACATCTCCAACTTCACCTTCTTCGTCGGTGTCGCCGCCGCCGCGGTGATGATGGTCATTCCGGCCTACCTCTATCACGACCATGAGATGCATGACGCGGTGATCGTCGGCGAGTTGCTGGCCATCGCCGCGATCGTTGTCTGCCTGCTTTCGGTGACGGTTGATCTCGGCCGCCCAGACCGCTTTTGGCACATGATGCCGGTCATCGGCCGCTTCAATTGGCCGATCTCGCTGCTGACCTGGGATGTCATCGTGCTCAACGGTTACCTTGGCCTGAACGCCTGGATCTGCGGCTATCTGCTGTGGAGCCGCTGGTGCGGACGGGCACCCTCGCCGCGCCTCTACCTGCCCTTTGTCTTCCTCTCGATCGTCTGGGCGGTGTCGATCCATACCGTCACCGCCTTTCTCTATTGCGGCCTGGGCGGTCGGCCGTTTTGGAACACCGCGCTGCTCGCGCCGCGCTTTCTGGCCAGCGCCTTCGTCGCCGGCCCGGCTCTGATCATCGTCGTGCTGCTGGCGCTACAGCGATTGGGCAGCTACCCCTTCGGCGACAAGCCGATTCGCATGTTGGTGCGGGTGGTGCGGGTCACGGCCTTGATCAACATCTTCCTGCTGGCGGTCGAGTGCTTCACCGCGCTCTACACCGGTGGGTCGCACGCCGCCAGCCTGACCTACCTGCTGTTCGGCCTGCATGGCCATCACGCCCTGGTGCCGTGGATCTGGAGCGCCATCACCCTGAACATCGTCGCCGCCGGCCTGTTCCTGTGGCCAGGCCTGCTGCGCCGGTCCCGGTTGCTGGTCGCCGCCTGCCTGATGACCTTCGTCGGCATCTGGATCGAGAAGGGCATGGGCCTGGTCATCCCCGGCTTCATCCCCAGCACCCTGCACGAGATGGTCGAGTACGTGCCGTCGCTGACCGAATGGAAGATCACCCTTGGCATCGTCGCCGCGGGCGCCCTGGTCTACACCTTGCTGCTCAAGGTGGCGCTGCCGCTGATTTCCGGCTGGACGCCCGGCCTGGCGGTCGGGGTCGAGTCGATGGATGCCCAGCACCGCCGGCTGTTCGAGCAGCTCAATCAGTTGATCGCCGCAGTGCGTGCTGGACGCGGGGCGGCCGAGGTCGGCCGGACCATGGACTTCCTCGACAGCTATGTGCGCGAGCACTTCGCCGACGAGGAGCGGCTGCTGGCCGAGGCCGGCTATCCCGGCCTGGAGGCGCATCACCGCATGCACGCCGGTTTCACTGCTGAATTGGAAACGGTGCGCGCTGGCCTGTCCGCCGACGACTCTGACCGCGAGGCGCTGGCGGAACGCCTGCACCTGTCAATGCGCGACTGGCTGCTGCGCCACATCCGGGTCGAGGATCGCGCCTATGGCGCGTTCCTGCGCGCCAGGGAGGCGGACTGACCGCACCCTACCCGCCCGGGTCGCTGGCATCGGATCCAGGGCGCGGCATAATCCACCTGCGCGCATCGCTGCGCGCAGCTCTTCACCCACTGTCCGATCCGCAGCGCCTACCGCCTTTCGGCCATGGCGCGGCGGACGGGGACGGCCTGGAAACGGGCCGTCCTCCCATGACGCCTCCCTCGGGAGGCCGAGGAAAGGACCCCAGATGTACCTTCGCGTGTCGGTCACCGACCGCTGCAACCTGCGTTGCACCTATTGCCTGCCGGAAGACGCCCGCTTCGTGCCGGCGCGCACCACGCCGGATGAACTCGACCGCCTGATGGCGGCGATCTGCGCCGCCGTGCGGGTGCACAAGATCCGCCTCACCGGCGGCGAGCCGACCCTCTGCCCGAGCCTGCTTCAGCATGTCCGCACAGCGGCCTGGTTGGTCCCGACGGTGGGCCTGACCACCAACGGCGTGGTCCTCGAACACCTGCTGCCCGAGCTGCATGAGGCAGGGCTCAACCGCCTCAACATCAGCCTCGACGCCGCCGATGCTGCCGGCTTCCTGCACTCGACCCGCCGTGACCGCTTTCCAGCCGTGCTGGCGTCAATCCGTGCCGCGCGGCAGACTGGGTTCGTGCCGCTCAAGCTGAATGCCGTCGCCACCACCGACACCGACCCGGTGGCTCTGGCCCGCTTGGCCATCGCCGAGGGCGTGCATCTGCGCTTCATCGAGTTGATGGACATCGGTGCTTCGCATGCGGACTGGAGTGACCGTCACGTCACCGCCGCAGTCCTGCAAGAGCGCCTGCGACTCGGCGGCGTTGCCATTGCCGAGGCCAACGATCGCGACGAGCCGACCAGCCGGGTGTGGACGATCGCCGGCGTCGATCCGGCCGCGACCACGCTGGGTTTCATCACCACGGTCAGCGATCCGTTCTGCGCCACCTGCGACCGCATCCGCCTGACCAGCCAGGGTCACCTGCACACCTGCCTGTTCGACGAACGCGGCACCGATCTGCTGATGCCGTTGCGCAACGGCGATCTCGATGGGCTGACTGCCGTCATTCGCCGAGCCGTCGCCGCCAAGACACCGCCGCCGCACTTTCGCCGGGCCGGGGTCATGGCCGCGATCGGCGGCTGACATGCCCGACCTGACCGTTCTCTACTTCGCGCATCTGCGCGACCAGCGCGGCCTCGATAGCGAGCGCCTCGTCACCGTTGCCGGCACCGCTCGCGAGCTCTACCGCGAGTTGGCCCAGCGCCACGCCCTCAGCCTACCCGAGAAGAGCCTGATCGTGGCGATCAACGAGCAGATGGTGCGTTGGGATGCGCCGCTGGGCGATGGCGACACAGTCGTCTTCCTGCCGCCGGTGTCGGGAGGCTGAGATGGACGACTTTGTCATCACCGACCTGCCGATCGACGTTGGCGCCTGGCGTCGCCGTCTCGACCATCCCCAGGCCGGCGGTCTGGTCGTCTTCGAAGGCGTGGTGCGCGACCACCACCAGGGCCGCGCCGTGCATCATCTTGACTACCAGGGCTACGCCCCGTTGGCGGTACGCACCGGTCTGGAGATCCTCACCGAGGCCCGCGGCCGCTGGTCGCTGCACAACGCCATCGGCTGCCATCGCGTCGGCCATCTCGCCATCGGCGAAGCTGCGGTGTGGATCGGCGTCGCCGCCGCGCACCGCGCCGAAGCCTTCGCCGCCTGCGCCTGGATCATGGATGCGATCAAGGCGCGTTTGCCGGTGTGGAAGCGCGACACCTGGGCGGATGGCAGTACGACGTGGAGCCACGGCACGCCGCCGGAACCACAGGAATAAGCATGCACGAACCTGATGACGCCCTTGCAGTCCTGCTTGCTGCGGTCGCTCCGCTAGCTCACCAGACAATTGCCGCTGGCGATGCGCTTGGCCGGGTCTGCGCCGTGGCGCTGATCGCGCCGACCGATCAGCCGGCGTTTCCGCGTGCCATGATGGACGGCTTCGCCGTACGTCTGGCTGATGCCGGTGGCGCCGTCGAACTACGCCGCGAGATCGCGGCCGGCGACGGCGCGGCACCGGAACCGCTCGGCGATGGCTCGGCCTATCCGATCATGACCGGCGCGCCGGTACCGTCCGGCGCCGAGGCAGTGGTGCCGATCGAGAAGACGACGCGCGAGGGGGCCTTGGTGCGCTTGCCCGAGCGCATCAAGCCGGGCGCCAACATCGTCGGCTGTGGCGAGGAGCTGCGCCGTGGCGATGCCCTGCTGCCGGCCGGTGCGGTGGTCGGCCCGCTGGCGCTGGCGGCGCTGGTCGCAGCCGGCATCGAACAACTGGCGGTGCATCCGCCACCGCGCATCGCTGTGCTGACCACCGGCAGCGAACTGGCTGCGGGCGATCTGGGTCATGGACAGATCCGCGACAGCAACGGTCCGATGCTGGCGGCGTTGCTCGCCGAGCAGGACTGGACGGCGGAACGTGGCAGCGTGGCGGACGACCCGGAGCGCTTGGCCGAGCGGCTCGCCGCGCTCGCCGACCGCGATGCCGTGCTGCTCACCGGCGGGGTCAGTGCCGGTTCGCACGACGACGTGCCCGGTGTGCTGCGCCGCCTCGGCGCCGACGTCATCCTGCACAAGGTGGCGCAGAAGCCGGGCAAGCCGTTGCTGCTGGCCCGGCGCGGCCGGCAGCTGATTTTCGGCCTGCCTGGCAACCCGCTGGCCGCGCACTGCTGCGCCTGCCGCTACGTCATCCCCGCCCTGCGCCGGTTGGCCGGATTATCGATCACGCCGCTGCAGGGACACGGCAGGTTGCGCCTGGCGACCCCGGCCAACGCCGACCGCACCTGGTTCATCCCGGCGCGGGTCGACGCAGACGGCGATGGCTATGACGTGACGCCGCTGAATCCGGTCTCCAGTGCCGACCTGTATCGGCCGGCCTTGGCCAACGCCTACCTGCGCCTCGAACCCGGGGCAGCGGCGGCTGCGGTCGGTAGCAAGATCTCGTTTACCTGGATTGGAGCCCGAGCATGGACCTGAAGCGTGGTTTCTCGCATCTCGATAAGCGTGGCGCGGCGCGCATGGTCGATGTCGGTGGTAAAGCCGAGACGCGTCGCACGGCGACGGCGTCCTGCGCCGTGCTCTGTCCGCCGGCTGTGCTGCGCGCCATCCGTCGCCAGGCCGTGGCCAAGGGCGACGTGCTGGCGGTGGCGCGCATCGCCGGCATCCAGGCGGCCAAGCGTACCGCCGACCTCATCCCGCTGTGCCACCCGCTCGCCATCGATGGCGTCGAGGTCGAACTGAGCGTCGGCCGCGACCGGGTCGCCATCGCCGCTACCGTCCGCACCAGCGGCCGCACCGGCGTCGAGATGGAGGCGCTGACCGCCGCCGCTGCCGCCGGTCTGACCGTCTACGACATGTGCAAGGCGCTCGACAAGGGTCTGGTGATCACCGCTCTGCGCCTGGAGGCGAAGTCCGGCGGCAAGAGCGGCGACTACAGGCGCGCCAGATCTTCCGGCACGTCGAGGTCGACGAAGACGCGGTCGTCGGTGAAGCGCACCGCGGCCGCGCCCAGCCGATCCCACAGGCGGTAGACGGCATGCTCGCCGCGATCGAGGGCGGCGCTGACCTCCAGCGCCAGCGCACGGCCGATCACCGCGCACAGCGGCTGCATGCGTTCGCTGTGCGCCACCGCCAGACGCCCATCCCAATCGGCGATCAGTCGTTCGACCGCCGTCTGGTCGAACAGCGGCTGATCGCCGGGCACGACGCAGACCGCCTCGGTGTCGGTGGCGAGCAACGCCGCCTCGATGCCGGCGAGTGGTCCGCAGCCGGTGCGCCGGTCAGCAACTACCGGCAGGCCGAAGGCCACGTAGGGCTCGGCGTCATTGGCGGCGATGAGCAGCGGCGCGCAGCCGGCTCCGCCGAGGGCGGCGATCAGCCGCGCCACCGGTGTGCTGCCGTCCGGCAGGGCCAGCAGTGCCTTGTGCGGCGTGCCCATGCGGCTGCCGCGTCCACCCGCGATGATCGCCCCGGCAATGCGCATGCCGGCATCCTCTTCCCGACCCTGGAATCGCCACGATGAATCCCACCGCCCGCATCGGCATCCTCACCATCAGCGACCGGGCCAGTGCCGGCGTCTACCAGGATCGCGGCGGCCCGGCCATCGCAGAGACGTTGGGCGTCTATCTCAGCTCGCCATGGGAGGCGGTGCGGCGGGTCATCCCCGACGAGCGGGAGCTGATCGAGCGGACCCTCATCGAGCTGGCCGAATCCTGCTCGCTGGTCGTGACCACCGGCGGCACTGGCCCGGCGCCGCGCGACGTCACGCCCGAGGCGACCGAGGCGGTGTGCCAGCGGATGATGCCCGGCTTTGGCGAACTGATGCGCACGGTCAGCCTGCGCGAAGTGCCGACGGCGATCCTCTCGCGTCAGACCGCCGGTGTTCGCGGCAGCTGCCTGATCATCAACCTGCCAGGCAAGCCGTCGGCGATCCGCACCTGCTTGGATGCAGTCTTCCCGGCCGTGCCCTACTGCATCGACCTGATCGGTGGCGCGCGCCTGGAGACCGACCCGGCGGTGATCACCGCCTTCCGGCCCAAGGCCTGATATGCGTCGAATCCACCTCATCGGTCACAGTGGTCACGGCAAGACCACCCTGGCGGAAGCATTGATCGCGCACTGGACCGCGGCCGGCTTGCGCGTCGGGTCAATCAAGCACACGGGGCACATCCATGAACTGGATACGCCTGGCAAGGACTCCTGGCGTTTCCGTCAGGCCGGGGGCTGCCCGGTAACGATCGTCGCCGGAGATCGTCTGGCGCTCCATCTGCCCCTGGCATCGGACGTCGATCCCTACGCCTTGCTCGCCGAGCAGTACGCCACCTGCGACCTGGTGCTGGTAGAAGGGCATCGGGAGGCGCATGCACCCAAGGTCGAGGTGTGGCGGGCTGCGGTAGGCGGGGTGCCGCTTGCGGCCGAACGCAACGACGTCTCCGCCATCATCACTGACGATGATCCCCATCTCGACCTGCCACGCTGGTCGAGGACGGATCTCGACGGGATTGCCTCTCGTCTGCTGTCCTTGGTAAGAACACAGCCATGAACGTCCACGAACTGCGGCTCACGCCCGCGTTCGCCCTCGCGGCGTTCCTCTACGTTTCGCTTGGCCACGCGGAGGCATCAGGCGACCTGGCTGCTGGCAGCCTGGGTTCCGATCCATAGGTGACGGCCGCAGGCCGGCCGGTTCCCTGCTATGCTCCGGGGGGTCTGGCGGCAATATACCTCGGAGGGACCATGGCGGACGCGTCCGGCGGCGGCGATGACGATCTGCTGCGCGACTTCGTGGCGCGCCGGGCGGACCTGCTCGGCTATCTGCGCGCCATCGCCCCGCCCGACCTGGTCGAGGACTCCTTCCAGGAGGTCTTCCTGGTCGTGCACCGCCGCCTAGCTGACTTCCGTCGCGACGGCGATTTCCTGGCCTGGGTGCGAGGCATCGCCCGCAACTGCGTACGCCAGCTGCTGCGTCGCGCCGGGCGTCTGCACTGCCTGCCGGATGGCGAGCTGCAGGTCCTGATCGACCAGGCGGCGGCCGAGCTGGAGGACGAGACTGAGCCCGCCGGCGTCGATCGGCTGCGCCGCTGCCTCGGACGTCTGACCGCGCCGCATCGCCGCATCATCGAGCTGCGCTACGCTCTCGACCGGCCGCTGGCGGCGATCGCCCGCGAGATCGGCAGCACGGAGGGCTCGGTGCAGGTGACCTTGTCGCGCTTGCGCGCCAGCCTGGCCGACTGCCTCGGCCGCGGTCGGAGCGCAGCATGAGCGATGCCGACGAACTCGTCCTGCTGCATGGCCGTCTGGTCGAGGGTGTCCTCGACGACGCCGGGCGCGACCGCCTGCGGGTCCTGCTTGCCGATGCGCAGCTGCGGCGTCGCTTCGCCATGTTGCTGCGGGTGGACGGCGGCCTGCGCGAGCTGCACCGCATGCCGGTGACCGTGCGTCGGACGCGCCGCCGGCCGACGACCCGCAGCCGGTTGCCGCTGTGGCAGCCGGCCCTGGCCGCGGCTGTACTCGCTGCGCTTGGCCTGATCGTCTGGCTGGCTAGGCCTGTCACGCCAGCGTCTGCGGCGCCGCTGGCCGTGTGGCTGGATGGCGATGCCCGTCCGTCGCCGACCGCCGCCGCTCCGCAGGCGGTCGGGCCGGGCCACCTGCGCCTGTCCGACGGCAGCCGGCTGGAACTTGACCCTGGTTGCACCGCCAGCCTGGCCGCGGACGGCGGCGTGCGCCTCGCCCAGGGCCGCCTACGCGCCGTGGTCGTGCCGCAGGATCCCGGTCGGCGCCTGGTGGTCCGCACGGAGCACGCTGACGTGCGCGTGCTCGGCACCATCTTCGATGTGGCGGTGGGCTCCGCCGGTACCGAGGTCGGGGTCGAGCGCGGCCGGGTCGAGGTGGCGCCGCAGGGCCGACCGGTGCAGCAGGTGGCGGCCGGCGCGGCCGTGCTGGTGCCGCCGCAGGGCGCGGTGCGTCCGGCCCCGCCACCGTCGTGGAGCATCGACCTCGCCGACGCTGGCGCGCGTGTCGGCTGGGTCGGCAAGCCGCGGCCGGACGGGCTGGAACTGGCCTTCGATGCCGAGGTCTCCGCGGCCTACAAGGTCCCGACCTGGAACCTGTTGGCACCGGATCCGGGCGTGGTCGGCCTTGCCGCCTTCGCCGATGCCGGCGAGCTGCGCTGGGAGGTCAGCGTCGCCCGACGGACGCTAGTGGCGATCAACGTGCAGATGTGGGGGCGGGATGGCGGCGCCTGGCGTGGCACGGTGCAGCGCCAGGAGACCCTCGAACCGGGACGGCATCGCCTGGTCTGGCCGCTGCGCACCTTCCAGGCGCGCGAGGGGGCCACGCTGGCGGCGATGCAGGGCATGCCGATCCGCAAGCTGATCGTCGTCACCTGGGACGGCGAGGCAGCGGTGACGGTGCATCGCTTCGCATTGGGACGTCCCGTCGCCGAGTGATACGGCCGGACCCCGGCGCAGGCCGGCGCGTTATGGTCTAGTTCAGGCCGGGGCAATCCACGCTGGAGGCCCGCATGATCCGCGTTTTCGCCACCTTCGCACTGCTGCTCGTCAGTCTGTCCGCTGCTGACTTCTCTGGGCAGTACGCCTGGAGTCAGGTGCGCACCGATGGCGGCGGCTGGGTCACCGGCTTGGTCATCCATCCCGGCGAGCCCGGGCTGATGTACGTGCGCACCGATGTTGGCGGCGCCTATCGCTGGAACCCGGCGACCAGTCGCTGGGCCCAGATCCTGACCGCCGGTCGCGGCCTGCCGGCCGGCATCGGCGGCGGGGTCGAGTCGATCGCGCTGTCGCAGCTCGCCCCCGACCAGGTGTTCATCGCAACCAATGGCGGCGTGTTCCGCTCCGCCGATCGCGGCGCCTCCTGGAGCCTCGGCGCCGGCACCGCCACCCTGTCGATGGATCCCAACGGCGAGTACCGCTGGCAGGGCGAGCGCCTCGCCGTCGATCCGCAGAATGCACAGGTGGTCTACTTCGGCAGCCGTCAGGACGGGCTGTGGCGTTCGCTCGACGGCGGCGCGAGCTTCGCGCGCCTGACCGCCGTGCCGGCCGGGCTGACCGAGCGCAACAGCGGCGGCGCCGAGGTCAACGGTACGGCCATAGGCATAAGTTGGGTGGTGGTCGATGGCGGTGGTGGCGTCACCTCCGCGCGCAGCAGCCGCATCTACGCCGGGGTCGCCGGCCAGGGCATCTGGCGTTCGCTCGATGGTGGCGGCACCTGGGCTTCGATCTCCGGTGGCACCGGACCGGCGGTCGGCGTCATCCCCACCGATGCCGAGCTTTGTGCGGACGGTCGGCTGTGGGTCAGCGCGCTCAGCAACTACACGCAGGTTGGTGGAGTATGGAGCAATGCCCCGGGCAACCTGTGGAGCTACGATCGCACCACGGCCACCTGGACGGTGCGCCGGCCGAGCGGCGCCGACAAGTCCTGGGCGGAGGTTGCGGTCGATCCGACCGATGCCAACCGGGTGATCGTCGCGGACCAGGCCTTCACCACCTACATCACGGTCAACGGTGGCGGGGCCTGGAGCTACCGTGCGCCCAACACCAGCACGTGGCAAGCGCCAGACACGCCGTGGATCGGCGTCACCACCGCCGCCAACCAACTGTGGCGCAGCTGGTCGAGCCCCGGCGCCCTGGGCTTCGATCCGCACAGCCCCGGCCGGCTGTGGTATGCTGAGGGCTTCGGCGTGTGGTCGACCTCCGACGCCACCGCCAACCCGGTGGGGTGGACCAACCGCGCCGCCGGCATCGAGGAGACCGTCGCCTTCGGCGCCATCCACCCGCCCGGCGGGGTGCTGGTCACGGCCACCGCCGACCTCGGCGGCTTCCATCATGACCAGGGCGCAGCGACGCCGCCCGCTCGGCGCATCCTCACCCAGGCTTTCACCGCCACCACCTCGCTGGTGTACGGCCGTTCCAATCCGGCTTTCCTCGCGGCAGTCAGCGCCAACACCCACCAGAATTGGCTGGACTACAGCGGCTTTTCCATCGACGGCGGCGCGTCCTGGCAGCGCTTCGCTTCGCTGGTCAACGGCACGCATCCGGCTGAACTCAAGTTCGGCACCATCGCCGTCGCTGCCGACAGCACGCAGAAGTTGGTGTGGGCGCCGTGGAACTGGGGGGCGCTGCACTACAGCGGCGATGGCGGCGCCACCTGGACGCCGGGCGTGATCAGCGGCACGACCACGAGACTCACCGACCTGCACTATGGCTCGTCGTGGGCGACCTCGGCGGCGGTGGTCGCCGACGGGGCGCAGGCCGGGACCTACTACTGCTACCAGCGCAGCTATGGCGACTTCTACCGTTCGACCGACGGCGGCGCGACCTGGACCCTGCGTTCGCGCAATCAGGGCACGCTCGACTGGATGGAGGGCGAGGGCGGGCTGGTCAGCGTGCCGGGGCAGGCCGGGCACCTGTGGTTCGCGGCGGCGCCGCACGCGCAGAGCTACAGTTGGTTTGGCCGTGGCATGTGGCGTTCGACCGACGGCGGCGCGAACTGGACGAAGCTGACGACAGTCGGCGACGCCCGCATGCTCGCCCTCGGCGCGGTCAAGCCCGGTACGACCTACCCGGCGATCTACGCCCACGCCCAGGTTGGCGGGGTCGAGGGGATCTGGCGTAGTACCGACCAGGGCGCGACCTGGGACCGCTTGACCGTCGACGCCAATCCGCTCGGTCTGCTTGACGGCGTCCGCTCGGTCAGCGGTGATTGGAACACTTTCGGCCGGGTCTATGTCGGCTTCGGCGGCAATGGCTTCGCCGTCGGCCAGCCCGCCACTGCCATGACCTATGCCGTCGCCTACCAGGCCAACGGCGCCACCAGCGGCAGCGTGCCGGTCGACCCCGCGACCTATGCCACGGGCGCGACCGTGACGGCGAAGGCCAACAGCGGCGGTCTGGCGCGCACCGGCTACAGTTTCGCCGGCTGGAACACGGCGACCAACGGCAGCGGCACCACCTACGCGGCTGGCACCGGCACTTTCGCCATGGGATCGGCCGAAGTAGCATTGTACGCACGCTGGACGCCGAACACCTACCTCGTGACCTACAACGGTAACGGGCAGAGCAGCGGCACGGCACCAGTCAGCCAGACCAAGACCTACGGGGTTGCGCTGACGCTGCAGGGCAACAACGGCGGTCTAGCCAGGACGGGCTACAGCTTCGCCGGGTGGAACAACACAGCCAACGGCACGGGGACGGACTACGCGGCGGGGGCCTCGTATACCGTCGATGCCGCGGTGACGCTCTATGCGGCGTGGACGAGCCAAGCGGAGCTGGTCCGTGCTTGGTTCGGCCGGCGCAGCAGCGATACCGGCTGGAACCCGGCCGCCGACCTCAACAGCGACGGCCGGGTCGATGCCGTCGACCTCAGTCTGGCCACCCCATGATCGACAGTCGCTATCGGATCTGGCTGGCGAGTGGCGAGTCGGCCGATCTGGAAGAGGAACTGGGTGGGCTGCTGCCCAGTCTGCGGTGCCAGGCCCGTCGGGTGCTGGGCAATGCCGCGGATGCCGACGACGCAGTACAGGAGGCCTGCGTGGTGCTGCTGGAGACGCGCGAGCGGCTGCCGATGGGCGTTCCTCTGGCGGCGGTCGCACGGCGGCTCACCGGTCAGCGTGCGCTGATGGTGGCGCGCTCGCGTCAGCGGCACTGGCGGCGCTTCTTGGAATTGCCGACGTCGGCTGTCTGAGTCTGCTGACCGTCGCGCCGGTGGCGGCGAACTGATGCGGCCACGCAGAAACTCGCTTCATCCTCGCGTTCGTCTGCGCTGCCGGGTGCGGCGGCGGCGGCTGACCCAGCACGACCACCGCCACGGAATCCGGCCGCGCCATCGGCATCGGCATCAAGATCGTGTCTGACCACGTGTGAGCATGAGGTGCCTACCCGCCATGGACGGAAGCCCAGAGTTCGCTGGGTGAGGGCGTGTGCCCCTTGCGGGTGTCGCCGCCCTTGGGGCCGATGTACCAGGGCTTAGCTGCAGTGGAGCCACCGGACGTGGTATCGCCAGCCATAGCCATTGGCGCGGTGGCAAAAAGGGCGAGCAGGGTGGGAAGGAGGAGGCAGGTGCGCATGGTTGACTCCGGGGTGGAGATGGATGGGAAGTGGTCTTCGCATGGGGAAAACGCGCTACGTAGCCCACTTGTCTCGCAATTTGTAGACAAATCGCCGTGAGACAGCAGTCTAATCGATGACATGAGGAGTCGTCATGCGTCACGCGTCGCGGAAGCCTGGGACAAGGTTCTGTGAAACAGTCACCCAGGTCATGACGTTCTGAAGTAACTTCCACGTAACTACTCAGCCGGGGCCCCGTCGCGCAGCGATGGGGCGGGCGCCGAGTGGTGGTGGGCGGATAGAATGGGCGAAGCCCATCCGCCCACGGTTTCGGAGCCGTGCGACGAAACCGAGCCGCGACAAAGCCAGCGGGGGCA
>JBBREK010000055.1:0-19698 GCA_038203025.1 Planctomycetota bacterium | reverse complement strand
GGTCATCGCCGGGGGTGGCGGCGGTGGCGCGTTCCAGACCGCGGTGCATGGCCTCGACCAGGGGGAAGAGGAACAAGCCGCAGGCCACGCCGGCAACGGTCAGACCGGTACGCAGGGCATGTCGACGCACCTGGCGGATGGCCAGCGCGACGAGGTTGGCGTCGACCCGCGGTGACATCACGCCTCCGCCCGGCCGGGCTCGACCAGCCGACCCTTCTCGAGGTGCAGCACGCGATCGGCAGCGGCGGCAGCGCGCTGGTCGTGCGTGACCATGACCACGGTCTTGCCCAATCCGACGACCAGCTGGCGGAGCAGGGCGAGGATGGCGTCGGCAGCTTCGCGGTCGAGATCGCCGGTCGGCTCGTCGGCGACGATGAGCGGTGGGTCGGCGACGATGGCACGGGCGATGGCGACGCGCTGCTCCTGCCCGCCGGAGAGCTGACGCGGCAGGTGGTCGCCGCGGTCGCCCAGTCCGACCAGCCCGAGGACCAACCCAACCCGCCGCGCCCGCTCCGCCGCCGGCATGGGATGGAGGAGCAGCGGCAACTCGACGTTCTCCCAGGCGGTCAGCACCGGCAGGAGATGGTAGAGCTGAAAAATGTAGCCGACGTTGGCCGCCCGCCAGCGGCCCAGCGCCGAGCGCGACAGCCGGCCGAGGTCGGCCCCGGCGACAACCAGGCTGCCGGAGGTCGCCTGGTCGATGCCGGCGATGAGGTTGAGCAGTGTGGTCTTGCCACTGCCTGACGGCCCCATCAGGGCCAGGAACTGCCCCGGCGGAACATCGAGGTCGAGGGCGTCGAGCGGCACCACCGCCCCGCCACCTTTGCGGTAGGACTTGGTCAGACCACGGGCTGCGATCAGCATCTCGCTCATGTCAACGCTCCTGGGTATACCGCACGCTGGCGCGCCGGCCCTCGTGCAATCCGGTGTCGGCGCCGACCACGACGAGATCGCCCAGCAGCAGACCCGCCGACACCGGCGTCCAGCCCTGGCGGTCGTCGCCAGCCAGCTCGACGCTGCGCCGGCGCAGCCGGTCCTGGGCATCGATGATCCAGGCCGTGGCTGTCGCGCCGGCCGCCCCGCGCAGACCCGCCGACGGCGCCAGCAGGCGCGGTCCGGCTGGCTGGCCGGGGCTGGCGGTCGGCTCCCCGAGGATGCGGACGCGGACCAACATATCGGGGCGCAGGCTCGCCGGCGGATCGCTCAGGGCGATGTGCACCTGCAGGGTGTTGCGCGCCGCATCGGCGCTGCCGGCTGATCCGGTGACGCGGCCGGCCAGACTGAGGCCGGGCAGCAGGTCGCAGGTGATCTCGGCGGCCTGCCCTGCATGCACGGCGCCAGCCTCGCCAAGGGCGACATCGGCACGCACCTGCTGGCGGCCGGGATCGAACAGTTCGGCGAGGCGCGCCGTACCGGCGTCATCCAGGCCCAGGCGCTGGCCGGGCTGGGCATGCAACCGCAGGACGATGCCCGCCTGTGGGGCGCGGATGGTGCAGCGGGCGAGGTCCAGCTCCGCCGCCTCGCGTTCGACCGAGAGAGCGGCGCGGCGTACCGTAGCCTCGTCCTCGCCACGCCTGTCGACCACCAACTCGGCACGGCGCACCTCGACCTCGTGCGCGGCCTGGGCGAGCGCCTCGGCCGAGGCCGTCCCCATCGCGCCGCGCAGGCGGTCGCAACGGTCGACTGCCTGGGCCAGACGTGCCGCCGCCGCCGCTGTCGTCGCGACGGCGACCGCGACGCCGGCCTCGGCCGCGGCGACGGCGGCATCGGCCCGACGCAGGCCCAGTCTGGCGTCGGCGGGATCCAGTTCGGCGAGGACCGTCCCGGCGGCCACCGCCTCGCCCGCCACCACCAGGATGCGGTCGAGGCTGCCGGCACGCTGCGCCGAGACGGTGATGGCGTGTGGATCAGGATGGATCCAGCCTGAAGCACGCGCCACTACGCCGGCTGCCGTACCCGTCACCGCCTCGGTGGCTGCCGCGACCGCCATCACCTCGACCGGCAGCGCCGGCTGCAGACGCTGCCACAGCAGCCAGGCCGCCAGCGCGACAGCGAGGGCCAGTCCGGCGGCGACGAGGCGGCCGCCCACCGGCCGACGGGGCGGCGGAGGCTGACCGGGCCGGCGATCGACGGCGAGGCTGGCAAGAGAGTCGTTCATGCTGGCTGCCCGCAGCCACCGGCGCAGGCCGGCGGCAGGACGAAAGGTCCGGGTTGGAGGGTGCGCCGGCCGCCGCAGGTGCGGGGCCGGACGCGGAGCCGCTAGGCGGCTGACGACGCGCCGTCGGGGTTCAGCAGGTCAGCACGACGCTGCGCAGGCTACGCAGCAGCGGACTGGGCGGCGGCGGGCGCGGCATCCCTGCCACCAGCGGCTCGACCCGGCGCGGCGACACCAGGGCAGGAAGGCCAGCCGAACGCGGCAGCACAACAAGAGTCGGCGACTGGGCGAGCGCGGCGACGGGCAGCAGATACCCCGGCACCGGCCCCAGCGGGCAGCAGCACGGTTCGGCATGCGGGTCGCCATCCTCACCGGCCTCAACCGCCTGGGTCGCCGCCAGACAGGCCGGATCAGCGCAGGGACCGTTGGGTGGGATGACGAAGCCTGAAACCAACTGAGCCAGCAGCAGGATCAGGACCGATCCGGCGAGGGCGAGACAGCAGTGACGAGTACACATCCGCATGCCAGCAACAGGCTAGGCCGGCGGGGCGCTGGCCGCAAGGCGAACACGGTCGTGCATGCACGAACCTCGCTACGGTGCGACAGGTGCGGCTTCCGGGACCGGATCGCCACGGCGGAAGACAATGCGCTTGGACTTGGGCTCGCCCTCGGTGTCGACGACCAGGGTCGAACCGGGTCCAAACTCACCGCGCAGGATGGTTTCGCCGAGCGGATCCTCGACCAGGCGTTCGATGGCGCGACGTACCGGACGGGCGCCGAACTTGGGATCGAAGCCCTCCTTGAGCAGCAGCTCGACGCCGTCCTCAGACAGGCTGAGGTGGATGCCCTGCTCGGCCATGCGCTTGACCACTTTGGCGAACTCGATGCGCACGACGTTCTTGAGGTCGTCGCGTTCGAGCGGACGAAACACCACGATGTCGTCGAGACGGTTGAGGAACTCCGGCCGGAAGTGGTCCTCCAGCGCCTTCTGGTACGCCTTCCGCGTGGCGCTGCGGGCGTAGGTCTCGCCCGTCGCCTCGGCGGTGTTGAAGCCGAGGTTGCCGGCCTCGTTGGCGCCGGCGGCGCCGACGTTGCTGGTCATGACGATGACGGTGTTGCGAAAGTCGACGGCGCGGCCGTAGCTGTCGGTGATGCGCCCCTCCTCCATGACCTGCAGCAGGAGATTGAAGACGTCGTGGTGCGCCTTCTCAATCTCGTCGAAGAGGACGACGCTGTAGGGCCGGCGGCGCACCTTCTCGGTGAGTTGGCCACCCTCCTCGTAGCCGACGTAGCCCGGAGGCGCGCCGACCAGGCGACTGGCGTTGTGCTTCTCGCCATACTCGCTCATGTCGATCTGGATGAGCGCGTCTTCGCCGCCGAACATGAACTCGGCCAGGGCCTTGCACAACAACGTCTTGCCGACGCCGGTGGGGCCGACAAACATGAACGAGCCGGTCGGCCGCTTGGGATCCTTGAGACCCGAACGGGACCGGCGGATGGCGCGCGCGATGGCGGTGATGGCGTCGTGCTGCGACACCACCTTCTTGTGCAGGTGGTCCTCCAGCGCGAGCAGACGCTTGGCCTCGCCCTGGTCGAGGCGGGTGACCGGTACGCCAGTCATCGAGGCGATGACCTCGGCGATGACCTGCTCGTCGACCGTGCCGACCGGCTCCTTGGCCTGCTCGGCGGCCTTCTTCTTCAGGTCCTGCAGTTCCTTCTTCTTGCGCTCGGCGCGGTCGCGGAAGTCGGCAGCCTTCTCGTAGTCCTGATTGAGCACCGCCTCGCTCTTGGACTTGTCGAATTCGCGGATCTGCGCCTCAACCTCCTTGAACTGCGGAATCTTCGACGAGGCACGCAGGCGCAGGCGCGAGCCCGCTTCGTCGATGACGTCGATGGCCTTGTCGGGGAGGAAGCGGCCGTTGATGTAGCGGTCCGACAGCTTCACCGCCGCGTCGACGGCGGCGTCGGTGATCTTCACTCGGTGGTGGACCTCGTACTTGTCGCGGATGCCGAGCAGGATCTTGACCGTGTCCGCGGGGCTGGGCGGTTCGACGATGATCTGCTGGAAGCGGCGCTCCAGGGCCCCGTCCTTCTCGATGTACTTGCGGTATTCGTCGAGGGTCGTGGCACCGATGCACTGCATCTCGCCGCGCGACAGGGCTGGCTTAAGCACGTTGCTGGCATCGATCGCACCCTCGGCGCCGCCGGCGCCGACCAGGGTGTGCAGCTCGTCGACGAAGAGGATGATGTTCTTGGCCTGCTTGACCTCCTTCATCACCGCCTTGATGCGCTCCTCGAACTGGCCGCGGTACTTGGTGCCGGCGACCATGCCGGCCAGGTCCAGCGAGATGATGCGCTTGTTGGCCAGCGGCTCGGGCACCTCGTGCTTGGCGATCGACTGCGCCAGACCCTCGACGATGGCGGTCTTGCCGACGCCGGCCTCACCGATCAGCACCGGGTTGTTCTTGGTACGACGGCAGAGGATCTGCCACAGCCGCTCGACCTCGCGGGCCCGGCCGATCACCGGGTCCAGCTCGCCAGCCTCGGCCGAGGCGGTGAGATCACGGCCGAAGGCATCGAGGGCCGGGGTCTTGCTCTCGGGCTCCTTGCCGCTCTTGGGGCCGCGCGTCTCGCGGGCGGTGCCCTTGTCCTCGGGACGGTCGGCGCCGCTGCCGCTGCCGGCCCCGGCCCCGACGTCGCCGGCGCCGAGCAGGTCGAGGATCTCGTTGCGCACGTCCTCGAGTTTAACATCGAGGTTGATCAGCACCTGGGCAGCGACCGAATCCTGTTCGGAGAGCAGGCCGAGCAGGATGTGCTCGGTGCCGATGTAGGGATGACCGAGGGCGCGCGCTTCTTCAGAGGCCAGTTCGAGCACGCGCTTGGCCTGCGGGGTGAACGGCAGCGGGCCGCTGGGGCCTGGCTTCTCGGCCGGGGCGACCAGCTTCTCGACCTCGCGACGGACCTTCTCGACGTCGATGCCGAGGTTGTTCAGCGCCGTGACCGCGACGCCACTGCCTTCCTTCACCAGGCCGAGCAGGAGGTGCTCGGTGCCGATGTAGTCGTGCTTGAACCGCTCGGCCTCCTTTTGGGCCAGGCTGATGATCTTGCGGGCGCGGTCGGTGAACTTGTCGAACATGGGTGGCCAGGGTTTCGGGTTTCGGGTTTCGGGTTTCGGGCCCGAGAGGCAGGCGTCGGGCGTGACCTGAAAGAGCGGCAGGTTGGCCGCTAGTTGCGTCCGGCGTCGGCGGTCAGCCAAGTGCGGATGAGTTCGGCGCGCAGGCGGTCGCGCCGGGCGCTATCGGAGGCGGCGGGGTACAGGGTCTGCAGATGGGCCGGCTGGCACTGCACGAAGATGCGGTCGAGAGTGACCCAGTCGGGACGGCGCGGCATGGTGGTTTTACCAAGCACGTCGAGTGCCAAACCGACACGCAGCCAGCCGAGGTGCTCGACCAGCTCTTCGGAGGACAGCACGCGGGCGTTGGTCAGCACGGCCCAGGCCCGCCAGACCTTATCCTCCAGGCGGTTGCGTTGCGCGTCGTCGCTGAGCATGGCATCGCGGGCGACCCGCTCGGCCTCGATCACGCGCAGGGCGGCCTCGTGCACCCCGCGCACGATGGATGCCTCATCCTGGCCCAGGGTGCGCCGGTTCGACAGTTGGTAGTAGTGGCCGAGCGGCTCGGAGCCCTCGCCGAAGCGGCCGCGCACCGCGAGGTGGAGCTTGTCGAGGGCGCGCAGCACGGCCTTCAGTTCACCGGTCTCAGCCAGGGCTGGCAGGTGCAGCATGACCGAGGCACGCAGGCCGGTGCCGACGTTGCTGTGGCAAGCCGTGAGGTAGCCCAGCTCCTCGTCGAAGGCCCATTCCAGCTCGGTCTCCAGCCGGCGGTCGAGTTCGAGGGCCTCGGCCAGCAGCGGTTCAAGATGCAGCCCGGGGGCGAACAGCTGCAGGCGCAGATGGTCCTCCTCGCCAAGCATGAGGGCGGTGTGGTCGTCCTCGCCCAGCCACAGGCCACAGGCACGCTTGGTCGTTGCCAGTTCGCGCGAAGCGAGTTGGCGTTCGACCAGCAGCTGACGACCGGCACCATCGAGCTTGTCGACACGCAGCAGGTGGCCCGGGCAGATGCGCGCCGCCGACTCGGCGATGCGCTCGACCAGGGCACGGGCCCGGGCCGGGGGGAGTTTGCGCGCGAAATGCCAGCCGGCGAGATTGCGTGCCAGGCGGATCCGGCTGGACAGCACCACGCCACCGTGCACGCCCGGACTACCCAGCCAGCCGGCCGGACCCCGGGCGAGATCCGCGAGTTCGCTCATGACGCGCCTTCGAGCCGGCGCAGCTGATCGCGCAGCTGAGCAGCCTCCTCATAGTGCTCGCCAGCGACGGCGGCGGCCAGTTCGGCCGACAGCTCGGCCCGGCGGGCATCCTCGGCGGCCGGTGCGGCGTCGCCGGGCCGACGGCCGACGTGGCGCTCGGAACCATGCCAACGCCGGACCAGCTCGCGTAGCGGATCAGCGAAGCGGATCCAGTCGTGGGCGCAGCCAAGCAGGTTGACCTGCTGGTAGTCGGCGAAGGTCAGTCCGCAAGCCGGACAGGCTGCCGTTTCCGAACCCTCGGCGTCGTCCTCCACCGGATCATCCTGGGCCACGATCAGGTCGGCCACTGGCGGAGGCGGCAGGATCGGAGCCCAGCCGGCGTCCTGGCAGCAGGCCGAACAGAGGTGCGCCTCGGTATGGCCACCGGGCGCCGCAACCTCGGTGACATGCACGGTGGCGGGACGTTTCCCGCAGCGCTGACAAGTGGTGGCCATCTGCGCCGAGGGTGGCGGGAGCCACGGCCGGAGCAACCATTGTCGAAGGTGGACCTCCACCGCGGTACAGATCCTGCGCGCGTGCCTGCGCCATGTTGCATCGCCCGGCACGGGCCTGTACGCTTGCGGTCTGGAGCCGTGCCGATGCCGTTCATGCAGTGGACCGAGATGTTGGCCATAGACGGGGCGGCCGTTGACGAGCAGCACCGTGGCCTGTTCGACGCGGTCAATGCCTTCCACGAGGCCGTGGCCCAAGGACAAGAAGGCGAGGTGGTGGCGCAGATCCTGGACTTCCTGCATGCCTATGGTGAACGGCACTTTACCGACGAGGAAAAGCTCCTGGTCACCGCCGCCTACCCCCGTCTTGACCAGCATCGCCGCCAGCACCGCCTGTTCCTTGAACAGATCCTCGCCTTCCGCGCCCAGGTGGCAGCCGGGGGAGGGCTCGGACACAGCATGAGCCAGTTCCTCGGCAGCTGGCTGGTCAACCACATCATGGTCGCGGACAAGGCCTACGCCTCCTTCCTGCGTGGCAGCAGTGCACGCCTGCCGGTCTATGAAGGGCCAGTCGAGGACCGAGCCTAATCATGCCGACCATCTCCTGGAGCGACGACCTCGCCATTGACGATTCGCAAATCGATTTTCAACATCGCCAGTTGCTCGACGCCATCGGCGACCTGGAGGATGCCTTGGCGACCGGCGACAAGCAGCAGGTTGCCGAGGCGGCGCCCTTCCTACTCCTCTACGCCCAGACGCATTTCGCCGACGAGGAGCGGGTGCTCGGCTTGATCGGCTGGCCGAAGCTTGCCGAGCATCGCGAGTTGCACCGCGGCTTTGGCCGCCGGCTCGACGAACTGGAAGGCGCCTGCAGCCGCGGCGACCTTGCCGCCGGTACCATGCTGCTCGGCTTCCTCGCCGCCTGGCTGGCGGGGCACATCCGCGGGGTGGATCACGAATTCGCCGACGAGGTCCGCGCCCTGCGCCAGCGCAGATAGTTGCGCCTAGAAATCGCGGTTCGCGGTTCGCGGTTGTAGAGACACGTGTTGTGTGTTGAAGATGTTCATCAAACGGTGACCACGTGTAAGGCCAATATGGTCCGTAATCGATGCTCCAACCGCGAACCGCGAACCACGAACCCACTGCGACATTTACCTTGAGTCCTCGGCTGCTGGCATTTCGCGACCGCCCGCCACCCTGCCGCAGCATGGCTATCTGGAGCAAAGGCGGCGACGACACCGCGGGGGTCGTCCACGAATTCACCGTCGGCGACGACTGGTCCTACGACCGCGTCCTGGCGCCCTACGACCTGCTCGGGTCGATGGCCCAGGCACGGATGCTGGCCAAGGTCGGGCTGATCAGCACGGCCGACGGCGACGCCCTGGTCGACGGCCTGCGCGCCCTGCATCACGACTACCTCGCCGGACAATGGACGGTCGAGGCCAGCGACGAGGATGTGCACTCCAAGGTCGAGGCCCTACTCACCGCCCGCATCGGCGATCCCGCCAAGACCCTGCACACCGGGCGTAGCCGCAACGATCAGGTGCTCACCGACCTGCGCCTGTGGGAGAAGGACGCCCTGGCCAACCTTGCCGAGGAGGTCCTGGCCTGCGCCGCCGCCCTGCTCGCGCAGGCGCAGCACTACGAGTTCCACCCCCTGCCCGGCTACACCCACACCCAGCGTGGCATGCCCAGCAGCGTCGGCATGTTCTTCGCGGCCCATGCCCAGGGCCTGCTTGACGACCTCGTCCTGCTGGATGCCGCCTTCCGCTTCATCGACCGTTGCCCGCTGGGCAGCGGCGCCAGCTACGGAGTCGGACTGCCGCTCGACCGCGAATACGCCGCCCGTCTGCTGGGCTTCGCCACCTGGGGCGGCGTCGCCCTGGCCGATGCCAACTCCCGCGGCAAGGGCGAGAGCGCGGTGCTCGACGCCATCGGCAGCGCGGTTGCGGACCTCAACCGCTACGCCGCCGACCTGGTGTTCTTCACCAGCCAGGAGGCCGGTTTCTTTGCCATCGGTAAGGGCTTCACCACCGGTTCGTCAATCATGCCGCAGAAACGCAACCCCGACCTGTTCGAGCTGATCCGCGCCCGCTCGGCGCGCTTCGTCGGCCTGCGCACCGGCCTCGCCGGCATCACCCATGCTCTGCCCAGCGGCTACTCGCGCGATCTCCAGGACACCAAGGCCCTGGTCATCGACGGTGTGCGCCTGGCCCGTGGCATCGTCGTCGTCGCCACCGCCGCCACCCCCACGCTGACCCCGGTGCGCGAACGCATCCTTGCCGCCCTGACTCCGGACATCTACGCCACCGACGAGGCCTACCGCCTGATGCGCGAGCAAGGCATCCCCTTCCGCGACGCCTACAAGACGGTGGGCTGTGCCATCGACCAGTTGCAGAATCCCGACCACGATGCGGTGGTGCGTAACCGCACCCACGCGGGATCGACCGGCAACCTCGGCCTGCCCTTGCTCGCCGAGCGCATCACGGGCGAGACCGCTGCCTGGACGGCCCGGCGTGCGACCTTCGAAACCGCGTGGAAGGACCTGCTGACCACCGCTTAGGAAGCCTCCGGCCGAGATCAGCCCAGGCCGGTGCGATCCCCGAGCACGATCAGTCCCTTCTGCGCCAATGAACGCAGGAACTGCAGGGTCAGCAGGCGGGCCTCGTTGAACTCCAGCTGGTGTTCGCCGGCCAGCCAGTCGATCAATCCGCCCAGGTTGATACGGTCGTCGATACGACGCCACACTTCCAGTGCCAGGCCATCAATCCACAGCTTCTTCAGCTTCTTGGCGCCCAGCAGGCGCGGCAGCGGCCCAAGCCAGCGCGAGTAGATCACCTCCACCTCGACGATGAGACGGTTGCCTGTCTCCTCGACGACACGGGACTTGGCGTTGCGCAGCGGCACCAGAGCCAGTTGCTCAAGCGGGGTGATGGGGCGGTCAGGCATGGGTAAGATCCACGCGCGGAGCCCCAGGCGGACCGACCTGTTCCTGGGCGAGGAGTCGGTTGGTTGATTCGTCGTGCCACCACCAGGCCTCGCCTGGCCAGCGCCGCCAGGCGACACGGTCGAAGGTGCGCTCGCCGATCATGGTGAAGGCGGCGCGCACCGCGTGTGCCCCATTGCGCACTGTCTCCTGGATCTGCTCGATCCTAGCGCGGTCGGCGAACAGGCTGCGACGCACCCAGGCCTGCAACGGACGCTCGGTAAGCAAGCTGCGGGCCAGGCCGAAGCGGCGGGTGGTCACGCTGACGCCGGCCGGGTCGGCGAGCTCGATACGGATGACGCCGGGCCGCGCATCGACTTCGACCGGAGTGAAGCGTCGCGGCAAGCGCACGCCGGCGCCAAACAGCTCCCAACGCAGGTCGTCGCCTGGCTCGGCGGTCAGCGAGGCGAGCAAGGCGCGCCACGGCTGCGCGTCGTTGTCGCCGGCCCAGGCGGGGAAGGTCCAGTGCAGCAGGCGCTGATCATGCGCCACCCAGGCCATCGCCTGGAACGGTTCGCCGCGGCCGGCGCGGGCGATCATCCAAGGTCCCAGGCGCGACACCTCCGCACCGACATCCTGACGCCCGGCCGAGCGCAGCTGGCGATCGATGATGTCGCGGGCCAGACCTTCCAGATCCGGCCGACCGGCCATGCGCACCCAGGTGAGCTGCCCGCGATCGACCAGCCGTTCATGGAAGCGGAATTCGCCCCGCTTGGGATCTAGGCGGAAGGCCGTCACTTCCCAGCCGGCGGGCAAGGCGAAGACGAAGCCATGCCAGGCAAGAGTAGACAGGACCGCGGGCATCAGCCCGCGCTCGTTCGACGCGGGCTGAAGCCCGCGGTCCTGGGCCTCAGTGGCCACCAATCGAACCGGTGCTGATGTTCATCTCGCTGACCTTGCGGATGCGGTCGACCTGGCCGCCCTTGATCCACACGATGCGGTCCGACACGGCGAGCATCTTATGGTCGTGGGTCGCCGAGATCACGGTGACGCCGAGCTCGGTCGAGAGCTTCTTGAAGATGGCGATGATCATCTCGCCGGTCTTGAGGTCGAGGTTGGCGGTCGGCTCGTCGGCCAGCAGGATGGTCGGCTTGTTGGCCAGGGCGCGGGCGATGGCGACGCGCTGCTGCTGACCGCCGGACAACTCGCCCGGGGTATGCGTCACGCGGTCAGCCAGGCCGACGTATTCCAGCACCTCGGTGGCACGCCGGCCGGCCTCGGCGTCGGTGGCGCCAAGGAAGATGATCGGCAGCTTGACGTTCTCCAGCGCGGTCAGCGAGGGGATGAGATTATAACTCTGGAAGACGTAGCCGATGTGCTTGCCGCGGAAGTAGGACAGCTCGGCGGAGGACAGCTTGGGCAACGACACGCCGCCGACGGTGATCTCGCCACGGCTCGGCTTGTCGAGAGCTCCGACCATGTTGAACAGGGTCGACTTGCCGGACCCCGACGGCCCCATGATGGCGAGGTACTCGCCGCGTTCGATGGTCAGCTCAATGCCGCGCAAGGCGTAGACCTCCTCGGCCCCGCTTTTGTAGACCTTATCCAGGCCGCTGACAGTGACGATGGTTTCGCTCATGGGCTTCTGACTCCGCATCGGATGCATGCGCCACGTGTGTCCACAGGCCGGGTCGCGAAACCCGAAACCTGAAATCCGAAACCCAGATCAGTATGGCAGCGCATTGGCGGATTTGGCGAGGAAGACGATACCGATGCACAGCATTGAGACGAGGCCGAAACCGCAGGAGACGCCGGCCGCCAGCACCGGGACGTACTGGCCCCACTGCAGACCGAGCTTCTTCTGGAAGTAGTAGCGCCCGAGGAGGGCGCCAATGAACTGCGGGATGATGACATGCGGCAGGGTCTGGCCGAGACCGCGCACCATGCCGTAGCACAGGGTCACCGGCGCGGCGATGGCCGACAGCGAGCCGAAGAGGACGGTGCCAGCGACCAGGCCGATGGCGACGATCGTCCCAGAGAGGGCCTCCTGGAACTGGCTGTAGCCGCCGGCCGTCGAGCTGAACACCAGACAGGCGTTCTTAGCGTCCAGCTCCCAGATCTGCTGGGCGTAGGGATAGACCGAGCTGGGGATCTCGGCCAGACCCCAGATGAACGACGCGAAGATCAGGGTCAGCACCATCATGATCGGGAAGACCGCAGCCTCAGCCTTCCATAACGAGGTAAACTTGGTGCCAGTCAGTTCGGCCTGGCGGTAGAGCACCGTCTGCGTGCCGTAGTTGGCCTGCGGGATGGGCACGAACCATACCGCGATGCCGTGGTAACCCGAGACGATCAGCGACAACTCGCGGATAAACGGGATCTCGACCACCTGGCCGGCGATACCTTCGAGGCGGGCGGTGACGTAGCTGATCAGCGGGGTGTAGATGAAGCCGAAGAACACCAGCACCAACAGCACGCCGGTGTGCCAGTCGACCAGCCAGCCCGAGACCACGATGTAGAGCAGGGTGGCGATGATGTAGATGCCGAGGATCAGCCTATTGGGGATGTCGCCACGCCCTTCGGGGACGGCCGGACGCGAGGTGCCTGCGGCGGTGTCGGCGGCGTCGAGTTCACGCTTGGCCTTGAGCGCCCGGAACATGCCGTAGATGCCGACCACCGCCACGGCCAGCGAGATGCCGATGCCAAACGAGAGGTAGAAGTCGACGTTGTTCTTGAACATCGTCTCGACCGTCGAATCGCCTGGCGTCCAGCTGCGTAGGACGCCAGCGTTGTAGAGGATCGGGTTGAGCACGAAGGTGAAAATCAACCCGACGAACGAGCCGACCATGGCCCAGAAGGGCAGCACCATGCCGATGACCAGCTGGTTGAAGTCGAAACTCAGGCCGGTGGCGGTCGCCGGCAGGATCAGGCGGGTATACTGGGTAAAGTCGACGAAGGGGATGGGCAGGATGCTGTACTTGTAGTTCTCGCCGATGAGGTTCGAGGAGAGGGTCGGCAGGCCGAGGTAGATCAGACCGAAGACCAAGCCCAGAGCGCCTCCAATCGAGAATACCCGCCAGCGCCAGCCGCCGGCGCTCTTGTCCTGGCCTTCGAGATCGTCAGCCAGAGCCATCATGCCCTGGGCACCGATCGGGGCCATCGGGAAGGGCAGCTTCTCAATATCGCTGGTCAGGCGGAAGAGGCCGTAGCCGGCCACCGCCGAGTCGAGACGGGTGAACAGACTCTTGAATACCATCAGGCCAATGGCTGGCAGCCAGGCGCTGGAGAGGAAGCTGCGGCCCTCGTAAGCAGCCGGGTCGTTGGGTGCAAACCAGTCGGGGAACTGCCCGGCCAGGCCGAAGGACAGGGCCGCCTCGCTGCGCACCAGGAACTGGTTCCATAGCGGCGTGCCATTGACGTGCTGGTAGGCGAACGTGCCGGCCATGTAGAACAGCACAAAGATCTGCGCCCGGCCGAGCTTGGCGTTGGCCCGCTTGGCGACTTCCAGGAACAGGATCAGGGTGACCCATTGGGCCGCCGACCCGACGCCCTGGCCGGCGAGCAGCTGCATGTACAGCGCGCCGGGGATGAGGATCAGGGCGACCAGGAACACGCCGAGCACCGAGGCGACGGAGAATCCCTCGCTGAACGTCCCGGGCGGGAGCATCATCGTGCGATAGCGCTCTAGTTCAGCATCAACTCTGGCCATCGGCGCCTCCGCTCGCGTCCGCTTCGACCAGCACGCGGCCGGCCTCGGACTGGTAATGCTCGACCGCCTCGGGCGGCAACGAGCGCCAGATCAGGAACTGCTCGCGCAGATCCTTGATGAAGACGCGGTTCCCCCGCAGCCAGGTGGCCTGCGAACCGTTGAGACGCTCGATCTCCACCACCACCTCATCAATCCCCGCAATGTCGCTCGGTTGGGTACGCATGCTGAAGCGCTGGTAGACGCCCAGATCGAACGGCGCCAAAGCGATCTCGGCCCGGATGCCGACCCGATGACCATCATCGACGCGGAACAGCCCGACCTGCTTGGCGGCGAAGACGTCGAGCGAGGCGTCGCTGTGGTTGCCGAAGTGCTCGCGGATGAAGGCGACGATGCCGCCGAAGCTCTTCTCCGGCACGGTGAAGGGGAAGGTGAAGACCAGCTTGCCTCCCTCCGGTTTCGGCATCTTCCACGACCGGTTGACGCCGGGATTGGCGCTGCGGCTGGCCATCAGCGCCGGATAGATGGTCGAGAGCAGGACCATCGCCATGACGATGAGGATGGTAACCAGCGAGGACATCGAGCTGAAGTTCATATCGGGCACGCTGACCGATGAGGTAGCCACCCATGCCACCGACCACGGCGATCACCGAACTCTCGGCGAAGAACAGCATGCCGACGTCGCGCGGGCTGAGACCAAGGGCGCTGTAGGTGAAGATCTCCTTCTGCCGGTCGACGATCGATCCGAGCAAGCTGGAGAAGATGATCAGGCCGCCAAGCAGCAGCGGCACCACCAAGTCGCCAAGACCACCGCCGGTGATCTCACGGGTGTAAAAGAAGCGCTGCGCGCCTTGACCGCTGGTGGCGTAGATCGGACCGTTGAAGCTGCCTGCGATGTCGCTGGCGGCGGTGGGAATGTCGGCCTCGGCCTTGGGGTAGAGCATCAACACGTTGGTCATGCCGCCGAGGTCGAGCACGGCACTATTCACCGTGATCGCAGTCAGGGCTGGGATCGAGAAGATGAACGAGGTCGTGTCCATACCCTGGATGACCTGGTTGAACGCACTCTGGTTGCCGACTGACTGGCTGCCGAGAGCGGCAAAGGTCGACTCGAAGTCGGGCGGCATCAGACGGGTGCCATCGATGTTCTCAACCGCCTTGAGCACCTCTTCGCGGAAGGTGCCGGCAAGGGTGAAGGCGGTGCCACGGATGCGCACCTCGGCGCCCACTGTCAGATCCATGCGCGAGGCCAGCGTCTCGGACAGCCACAGCGGGGGCTTGACGCCAGAGGCCGGTTCGTCCAGCTGACCGATCAGGCCGGCGGGCAGATGGGCGACCTCCCGCGGATCGAGGCCGAGCAGCGCAGCCAGCAGAGTCGCCTTGCCACTGACAGGGTCGAGCAGGACAGTTTCCCCCTGCTTCTCCGTGTCGGTATTGGCTAGCGGGTCACGGAAGCTGGCGGTGCGCCGCAGCACTTCAAAACGGTCGCCGTGCAGTTCCTCGATGGCGTCAGCGAGGCGGTCAGGGACACGCAGGAAGCTCGGCTGGTGCACCTCGATACGATCGACTCCGCGGCTGCGTCCCAGGTAGCTCTGCACCACGGCGCTACCGCTCTGGAAGGAAGCAAACACCAGGATAGTGAAGGTCAGCAGAATGACGGTGCTGGCGGTAAGGAAGGTCTTCAGCGGCCGGTTGCGCATGCCGGCGATGCCGATAACCACCGCCGCCAGGGCAGTGGAATTACCGCCGCCAGCAGCGTGCGACTTCTGCGACAGGCCCTGCATCGCCTTGAGCTCGTGCTTGAACTTGCCCATCACCACCGAGATGACAAAGGCCGATAACAGGATGATGATGAAAGCGAGGAAGATGATGATCGGGGCGTCAGCCATGGCGAAGGCCGGATGGGTAACATAGAGGATGCCGAACGTGGCCACGAACACGCAGCTGAAACCGATGATCTGCCGGTAGATTGACACGGCGCCGATGACCAGACGTTCGATCGAGAAGGCGAACGGGATAGACAGGATCAGCAGCACGACCACGGCGCGCAGCAGGTCATTGGCCCCGTCGCGCAGCGGCCCCTGCGCGCGATAGGCGAGCACCGCCGCCACCGCCTCGTGCGCCGCCGCCGCGCGGATGTCGCCAGACTGTCGCGCCTCGGCGGCGCTTTCGAGGTGATCAAGGCAGTCAGCGTGCACACGCTCGACCGGCCGGTTGACCAGATTCTTCGAACGCAGCACCTCCAGGCGCTGCTGGTTGAGCAGCGCCGCGTCATGCGCCGAGGTGCGCAGCGCGTCCAGCGACAGCATCGCCTGCGGATCGGGCTTCATGCCATAGCCGATCGGCCGTTCCTTGGTCGACCCGAGGATGAACAGGCCGCTGCCCACCAGCTTGAGGCTGCGCTCTTCGCTGGTGTAGATGGTCGCCCCGCCGGTGCCTTCGCGACCGAATTCGCGCTTGACCGTCGAGTCGGTCCGGCCTGCGAGTCGCGAGAGGCTGCCCTGCGCGCTGTATTCGACCGGCAGGAAGGGGTAGTAGAACCCATTGCCATAGGCGGTGAACAACCGGATGTTGTACGCCATCGACCCAGTGGCCTTTTCGCCATCGTGGAACGAGCGCGGGGCATCGTCCTCTCCGAAGGCAATGGCATGCACGCGCTGCAGGGCGTTGGCGTCGCTGACATGCGGGGCGAAGACGTAACCAGCGGGGTTCACCCGCGCTATGGGGGCGTTGAAGCGGCCGCAAACGGTGTCGGCATCGGTGGAGCTGGGGCCCAGACGCTGCTGGTTGTTGACGAAGACGATCGCCCCGGCCGCCGGCCCTTCGACCTCCTCGGAGCCGGGCGAGAGCTGGTCGACGCGCAGGCCGGACCAGGCCGAACCGCTCCACCGCCACACCAGCTTGTCATCGTAGCGGGCGACAATGTTGTAGCCGGTTTTCAGCGGCAGGTCAGCGGCGGCCAGCGAACGCAGCCAGGCAGCGAGCGGCTCGGCAAGCGGCATCAACTCCGGCGCCTGGACAACGCGCGGCATCTCGTCGTCGTCCACCGGGTCGCCGAGGGTCACCAGCTGGGCCCCCATCAGGCCCATGCTCAGCGGGACCACCGAGGCGACCTGCCGGCGACGCGGCTGGTTCAGACGCTCGTAGCCGTAGGAGGCGGCAAGATTCGGGGCATGCATCGGCGCGGCGCCGGGATGGCTCTTGGCGATGCGATCCCAGGCCTGCTGCCAGGCGTCAATGTGCTTGACCACGTTCCCTGGCTGGGGGGCACCGTCGAGCATGGTCGAGCAGTCGAGGCCGAAGGGGTTGGCGAACCAGGCCCGGTCAGCGGCGGAGAAGTCGAGTCCGGCATGGGCGATCACCGCCTTGCCCTGCAACGCCGCCTCAAGCTTCCGCGCCGAAGCCAGGCGGACGGTATCGGCCTGCAGCCAATCGCGCAGGCCGGCAATCTCGCTGCGCAGCTGGCCAAGGATCATGCCCCAGGCCTCGGCATCGTCGATTACCCGCACTTGCAGCTGCCGGCGCAGATCGTTGATCCTGGAAATCTGCGTCTTGAGGTTCTTGAGGACTGCATCCAGCGTGGCGGCGGCGCTGGTGTCACCGCGATCGACCGCCGCTTTGCGTGCCAGGTTCTTCTGCCGGTAGTCGAAGTTGAGTGTATTCACCCGGGCGACCAGGATGCGCCGTAGGCGCTCGCGGATGGCGAAGGCGTCATCGCCCGGCTTGTCGAGCACTCCCGGATCGTCGAGCAATCGCAGGCGGTTCTCGCACACCGTGGTCTGCTCGGTCGTCCAACGCTGACGGCCCAGAAGCTGGTCAGCCTCCTTCGAGCCGCGGATCACCTTGTTGACCACCCAATACAGCTGCCTGGCTCCGTCCTGTCCGCCGTAGTGGCTGCCGAGGAAGCACACCAGCACGTTGCGGTCGAGGGGCTGCTTGGCCAACCGTCCCGCGAGGGCGGTGAGCAGTGCGGCGTTGGCTGCTTCACGTCGGCCGGGGCAGAGCTCGGGCACGGCACCGGAGGTGGCGAGTTCGGCGGCCAGGACGATGGTCTGCGCAGCACGCTCCGGGGGAGCGCCAGTGGCCGCCGGGATCATCGTCCAGATGTCAGCCGCCTCGGCATCGGCCCAGCGCACATCGATGTGCAGCTTCCCGTTGCGCACGGTCGCCGGATTGGCGGTGAGTCCCGCCTCTGTAGCGGTGGTCGCGGGCAGCCAGGCGCGTGGCGAGGCGATCGGCGCCTCGGTGAACAGGCGGGAGGCCTCCCACTGGGTCGCAGCATCTCCGACCACGATGATGGCCTTGGCCCCCTGGGCGAAGACCTGCGGCAGGTTCCGGCTGCCCATGCGCAGCAACGCAATAGAGCCTTCGACCGTCAGGCCCTGCATCTCAGCCAGCGTCCCATCGCCCAACCAGACCACCGGACCTTCGACCGCATGCCCCCAGGTGGTCGGCGGCACCACGCCATTGGGGGCCATGGCCAGCACTCCGGGCACTGCGACGCCATCGATCTCGAAGCGGCAGGTCACCGTCTGCGGCACCAACGTGGCATACGACAGGCGACTCGGTTCCAGTCCACCGTCGCGCAGGCCCGCCTCGACCGCATCGGCGATCGCGTTCCAGCCGGGCGAGCCAGGCAGCCGCTGCTGATGGGCTTCCGCCGCATCCATGACCCGACGGTAGGCATCGCCATCGGCGGCCTGGACCAGGGCCAGCGAGGCGGTCAGCGCGACCAGGGTCAGCAAGCACCTATGCATGACCATCCCCCTGCGGCTGTGTCGTGCTCGAACCAGCATCATCAACATCCCCCAGGCTGGCCTTGACGATCTCGACGTCGCGGGTCACGGCGATGCGCTCGATCTCGCCGCCGCTGATCCACACCATGCGGCTGGATACCGCCAGCATCTCGTGGTCGTGGGTGGCGCAGATGATCGTCGTGCCCTGCTCGTTCAACTCACGCAGGATACGGTGCACCTCCTTGCCCGAGGCGAAGTCGAGGTTGGCGGTCGGCTCGTCGCACAGCAGCAGGCTGGGAGCATTGGCCAGGGCCCGGGCGATGGCGGTGCGCTGCTGCTGGCCGCCCGACATCTGCTTCGGCAGGTGGCTCCAGCGGTCGCCCAGACCGACCAGGCCGAGCAGCTTCATGCCGCGCTCGCGCGCCTCGTCGGCGTGCATGCCGGCGAAGGTCATTGGCAGGGTCACGTTCTCCAGCGCCGTCATCACCGAGTTGAGATTGTAACTCTGGAAGACATAGCCGATCTTGCGGCAGCGCAGGAAGGCCAATTCCTGGGCGTTGAGCTGCGCCATGTCCACCTCGTCGATGAACACCCGGCCGCCGGTCGGCGAGTCGAGCCCACCGACCATGTTGAAGAACGTCGACTTGCCGGAACCCGAAGGCCCCATCACGCAGATGTACTCGCCGCGGTAGATCTCGAGATCGATGCCCTTGAGCGCATGCGTGATCTCGGCCCCGCGCACGTAGGTCTTCTTCACGCCGTGGGCGCGCACCAGGATCGAGCGCCCGGCGCCGTAGGCGGCGGCGTCGAATCCGCCGTGAGCGGAAGGGCCTGGGGTGGATGGCGACGGAGCGGTCATTCGATCCTCATCGCGTCCATCGGCGCCATGCGCGAGGCCGACCACGAGGGGTAGATCGAGGCGACGGTCGAGAGCACGATGCCGGTGACGACGCACTCCAGCGCGCAGACCACCACCGCGCCAGCTGGATAGTACGCGAACAGGTAGCCGCCGAAGATCACCGAGCATTTCAGCGTCGCCAGCACCCCGCCTATGATCGTGCCGGCCACACCGCCGGCGAAACCCTGGATGGCCGCCTCCATCAGGAACTGGTGCAGGATGAAGCCATCGGTGGCGCCCAGGCATTTCATGGTCGCGATCTCGCGGAAGCGCTCGGTGATCGCCATGAGCATCGCGTTGGTGATGCCGACCATGCACACCACGAAGGAGATCGCCATCAGGAAGGCCTGCCTGCCGCTGATCAGCCCCTGCGGCTGCTGGCGGGACGGAAGACGTTCGTCGACCGCGCGCGAGACCTCGAGCCGGCGCGCATCCGCGGCCAACTCGTGCGAGATGGCGGCGAGCTGGGCGCGGGTCC
>JBBREK010000054.1:0-19877 GCA_038203025.1 Planctomycetota bacterium | reverse complement strand
GGTTTCGGGACCCGCAATCCGTAATCCGCAATCTGCAATCTGCAATCCGCGAACTGCGCTGTGCCTTTCCCGAAACCCGAAACCCGAAACCCGAAACCCGAAACCCGAAACCATGATCTACACCGACAACTCCCTCGCCATCGGCAAGACCCCGCTGGTCCGCCTCAACCGCGTTACCGATGGCGCCGGCGCCACCGTCCTAGCCAAGATCGAGGGACGCAACCCGGCCTACTCGGTGAAGTGCCGCATCGGCGCCGCAATGATCTGGGATGCCGAGAAACGCGGGGTGCTGAAGGCAGGCATGGAGATCGTCGAGCCGACCTCCGGCAACACCGGCATCGCCCTGGCCTTCGTCGCCGCGGCGCGCGGCTATCCGATCACCCTGACCATGCCCGAGACCATGTCGATCGAGCGCCGCCGGGTGCTCGCCGCCTTTGGCGCCAAGCTGGTGCTGACCCCGGGTTCCGAGGGCATGGCCGGCGCGGTGCGCAAGGCCGAGGAGATCGCCGCCAGCGACACGGTGCGCTTCTTCATGCCGCAGCAGTTCAAGAATCCCGCCAACCCGCAGATCCACCACGACACCACCGGTCCGGAGATCTGGGATGACACCAACGGCAAGGTCGACGTCTTCGTCGCTGGCGTCGGCACTGGCGGCACCATCACCGGTGTCAGCCGCTTCTGGAAGAAGACCAAGGGCGCGCCCCTGGTCTCGGTCGCGGTCGAGCCGATGGCCAACCCGATCCTCACCCAGCGTATGGCGGGCCAGCCGCTGACCCCTGGCCGGCACAAGATCCAGGGCATCGGCGCCAACTTCATCCCCGAGATCGTCGATCTGTCGCTGATTGACCGTGTCGAACTGGTCAGCGATGATGAGGCCATTGGCATGGCCAAGCGTCTGGCCAAGGAAGAGGGCATCATCTGCGGCATCAGTTGCGGGGCTGCCGCCTATGCCGCTGTCCGTCTGGCCAAGCTCCCTGAGTTCGCCGGCAAGACCATCGTCACCATCCTGCCCGACGCTGGTGAGCGCTACCTGTCGACCATCCTCTTCGAGGGTGTCGGGGCGTGAAATTCGCTACGCAATGCGTCCATGCCGGCGTCCATCCTGACGCCGAGCACGGCGCCGTGATGCCGCCGCTGTACCTCAGCAGCACCTACAGTTTCGCTGACTTCGGCAAGCCGCGACGCTTCGACTACAGCCGCAGCGGCAATCCGACCCGACAGGCGCTGGAGGACGCGCTCGCTGTCCTTGAAGGCGGTACGCGAGGCTTCGCCGTCGCCACCGGCATGGCGGCGGAAAGCACCACCCTTGCCCTGCTGTCGGCTGGCGATCACCTGGTGGTGCACGATGATCTCTACGGCGGGACCTATCGGCTGATCAGCAGCGTGACCACGCGCATGGGCGTGCAGGTCGACTTCGCCGACCTGCGCGATCCGGCGGCCCTGACCCGGGCGCTGAAGCCGAATACCCGCATGGTCTGGCTGGAGTCGCCGACCAATCCGTTGATGACGCTGCTGGATCTGGCGGCGCTGGCCACAATCTGCCGCTCCAAGGGCATCATCAGCGTGTGCGACAACACCTTCCTGTCGCCATTCTTCCAGCGGCCGCTCGACCTCGGCATCGACATCGCTCTGCATTCGACCACCAAGTACATCAACGGCCACAGCGACGTGGTCGGTGGCGGCCTGGTGGTCAAGGATGCTGAACTCGGCGAGCGACTTGCCTTCCTGCAGAACGCCCTGGGCGTGCCGCAGTCGCCGCACGACTGCTACCTGGTCATGCGTGGCCTGAAGACCTTGCCCCTGCGCATGCGCGCGCACCACGACAATGCCGTGCGTCTGGCCCGCTGGCTAGAGCGTCATCCGGCCGTTTCGGCGGTGCATCACCCCTGGCTGGAGAGCCATCCGCAGCACGCCCTGGCCAAGCGCCAGATGACCGGCGGCGGCGGCACCTTCAGCTTCCGACTGAAGGGGGGCAACGAAGCGGCGCGGCGACTGCTCACCTCGACCCGGCTGTTCGTGCTCGCGGAATCGCTCGGCGGCGTCGAGTCGCTGATTGAGCATCCCTGGAGCATGACGCACCTGTCGATGCCCGAGGACGTCCGCCGCCGCATCGGCATCACCGAGGACCTCATCCGCATCTCGGTCGGCATCGAGGATGCCGACGATCTCGAAGCCGATCTCGCCCAGGCTCTGGGCTGACGGAGCGTCGACGCCATCGCCGGCATGAACATCAATATTGCCCCTGCCACACCGGAGTGCGGCGCTCCCAGGTCAACGATGGCAGCGCACTTTGTCCAATGCGTCGAGCACGCCGGGTCTGGTTGGCGTCTCGGCCGGCAACTGGAACGCCGGACCGAGCAGGTGGTCGTGCCTCCCAGTCATGGCTGAACGCCGTTGCAGAGGCGATCCTCTGAAGTCTCGGCAAACGGCAGGCTCATCGTGCCGGTGTTGGCCAGGCCGCGATAGTTCAGGGCACAGCACCGGGCGAATAGACCGGCAGCACCTGGGCCTCGCCGGCATACTGTTGGGTGCGTCCATCAAAGTAGACGATGTTGAACCCTGAGCCATGGCGCCACGGCGAGCCGACGGAGTACGACGTGTTGCCGAGTACGGTCTGGTCGATCGATTCCAGCCGGCTGTTGCTCCACGGCAGGAAGCTCTGGAAGGCGTCGGCGACCATCGCCCGACGGCTGACATGCGTGATCCGGGCCAGTGTCACCAGTCCGCCGCCAGCGTTGTAGCCCGCTGGGGTCATGTTGCCGTTCGACGGTCCATAGCCTGGGGTCTTGGCGAGGTCGCACTGCGGCCGGACGGTGTAGCCATACCCCATGTTGCCCCATTGGAGCATGAGCGGGCTTGAGGAGGAGTCGCCGTTGATGTTGCGTTGCTTGATACGGAAGAATGTCGGGCAGCCCTGCATAACCACGCGCACCCGCTGATCGCCCTTCATGACGTTGCTGCCGATCTCCTCAGTCGACTGCCCCAGATAGTCCTGCAATGCCCCGCGCCAACCCAGGGTGGCGGGGGCCGCGCCGGTGAAGGAGTGGCTGTATGGCGCAATGACTCCATGTTGGTCGGTGGCATAGGCGAGATTGGCCAGGCCGATCTGACGCAGGTGCGTGCCGCAGACCATGGACTCGGCGCGGGCGCGGACGGTGCGGATGCCCCCGAGCAGGAGCATCGCAAGCACGGCGATGATGCTGATGACCACGAGCAGTTCGATCAGGGTCATGCCCGTCCGCACCCGCGCGAAGATTCGGGCAGAGCGCAGCACGTGCCTACTTCCTCGCTGGGGCGACGCCCAGGTCGGCGACAGTGAGGTCGTCCACCAGCAACTCTCCATCTCCATCCCCGGCGATCACATAGATGAAGGCCTGCGGATCGGTGGCGCCCGCCGTGAAGGTGAACGTCAGGGGATGCCGCAGACCGTCGGGCAGGGCATTGCCCTGCAGTTTGCCATAGACCGTCCAGGGGGTGTCGTACTGGCGCACCTGGACGACCAGCGGCCGGGACTCGTGCAGGGAGGCCAGGCCCACCGCGACCCGGTACACGTGTCCGTCCTCGATGGGCAGTCGGCCGATGATGAACTGGCCGAACCGCTTCACCCCGCAGCGCAGGCTACGCCCGGACTTGCCCTTGGGGCTGGGGACCACACTGAAGGTCACCGCCCCCTGCTTCCAGTCACTGTTGTCGCTGATCTCCTCGGGGACGCTACCCTCTGGCGTAGCATCGAAGTCGCGCTGCACCAGCAGACGCGGCTCCGCAGCGTGGAGAACGCCTGCGACGATCAGGAGTACAGGAAGGAATATTGCATGGAATGTATGGCGCATGGGGTCTCGGTTCAGGCGGTTGGCGGGGCGACACTGCCCTCGGGATTGAGTAGGACGGGCTGGATGCGACGTGAGGGATTTTCCTCGCGTGGCCGGCGCTGCTTGTGCCGAAGCATGGCCACCGCCTCGTCAGCGATGGCCTCCCAGGGCAGCAGCACGGTGCTGAGCAGGCGGCCGGCCTTGGCATACTGGCCATTGATCACCACCACCGAGAGGTCGCGCGGCACCGAGAGCCCGGCGAGGGCGGCGCCGATCACCGCATCGCCACCGGCCTGCTCGCCATCCACTGCGACGAGGCCGCTGGGACGGTCGGGGTGGCGCAGAACCTCGCAGAACCAGCGATGCTCCTCACCCGCCACCAGACACCGGTCAGGGATGATGACGCGCGGCTCCAGACCCGCCTCGGTGACGGCGGCGCGGAAACCGGACAGACGCTCGTTACGACTGTGATGGAGTGGCTGCGTGCCCAACTCGGGCGGCCAGGGGTCGACCCAGGCCAGTCGCCGATGCCCGGCGCGCAGCAGCAACTCGGCGGCCATTCGCCCGGCGCACTGGTCATCGGGCAGCACCGCATCGCGCGCTTGACTCAGGTTGATCCACACCGCCGGAAGCCGGGTGGCGGCGACCAGCCGATCGAGCTCGGGCAGCGGTTGGTTGTAGTTGAGCACCATGCCATCAGCCATAAGCGACGCGCGCAGCAGCGGTACGCGCTCGGCCAGGGCCAGGTCGGGTAGGCGGGTGATTGCCAGATGCATGCCTTCGGCTTCAGCGGCGGCAACCAGTCCGTGCAGCAAGGGGAGCGGCAGGTGGGTGCGACGCCAGTCGGGATCGCAGAGCAGGGCGATGCAGTCGCTGCGCCCGCTGCGCAAGGCGCGACTGCCGGCGTTCGGCCGGTAGCCCATGGCCTCCGCGGCCTGTTCGACCTTGCGCCGCGTCTCCTCGGCGAAGCACTGGGAACGCGCCCCCAGCACGCCACTGACGGTGTGGCGTGAGACCCCGCAGCGGCGGGCGACGTCGGCGGTGGTGACCGGCATCATTCCTCTGCGTCGACGATACGGAGGTCGTCGAGGAAGAGCGCACTGTCGCCGTCGGCGATGAGGAAGAGCACGGCCGCGCGGTCGCTATGCGCGCTGCTAAACACGAAGCGGACAGCCAACTCCTGGTTGGAGGCAAGCTCCAGCACCTGGCTGCCGTACCCGGTCCAGGGCGGATCCATCTGCCGCAACTGCATGGTGATGCTACGCGCAGCGCCGAGGTTGCGGATGCGCGCTTGCACCTCGTAGCTACCGCCCTTGTCGATCGCCACCCGGCCCAGCTCGACCTGGGCGAAGGCCTTGCCCTTGAGCTCGAGCATGCGGTTGCCGCCGCCGGTTTCGATAGTCTGGATCAGCACCTTGCCCTGACGCCAGGCGCTGTTGTCGTTTACCCCCGCGAGAGGATTGGCGCCGTCGAAGTCCTTGGCCAGACGGACCCGGATCGGTCGGCCGACGCCGATGGCGGACTGGCCCCCAGGCAGCAGGTTCGGCTTGGTCGCCCGGTCGACGAGGTCCACCCAGCGCAGCGTGCCTGGCTTCGATGGATCGAATCCGTCGGTCTTGAGCACCACCACCGATCCACCCTCGGCGGCTTCGGCCGCCACCACCCGCCCAGCCTCCAGCGTCCAGCTTGCGGGATCGCGAGTAGCTGTCGCCATCGGCTTTGAGAAGGTGACGCGGATGCGCGCCGGATCGGGGTAGGCGTTGGCGCGCAACAGGCTGGGCGCCTCGGTGTCGACTGGCGTGGCTGCCGTGACCGATGCACGACCACCCTCCGCCAGTGCCAGCGAGAGCGCCACCACCTGCCAGGTGAAGCGCGTGCCATCAGGCAATCCGCCCGCCGTGTAGCAGGTGTTGCCGGTCTCCGTCTGCAACTCACCGTCGCGCAGCACCCGGTACAGCCCCGCCGCGGGTGAACCTGTCCAACTCAGGCGGACGGCATCGCTGCCGAGCAGTTCGGCTGCGAGGTGCGCTGGCGCCGGCGGTACCTGGGCATCTTCGGCCCCACGCCACGCGGCGTGCAAGGTGAGTTGACTGCCGAAACAACGCCCCGGCAGCTCCAGGCGCCGGCGCAGCAGGGTGGCGCCGTCCCGCTCCTCGGCGACCACCAGTTCGAAACGGTCGTTGTAACCCACTTCGCCAATGCTGAAGGATCCCTGGCCACCAGCCCGCAGCACGAACATGGAGGCATCGGCCGGATTGCCCTTGCTGGTGTAAGAGAGGCCACCGAGCACTTCAGTACGCCCGCCGTCGCATGTCTCGATGAGCGGACCTATGGCCTCGGTCTTGAGGCCGAGGATCCACAGCGTGCCGTGGTTCACCACCTTGGTGCCGGGCTTCTCGAGGTTGAGCTGCCGCGCCCAGACCTCCTGGCCGGCAGCGATGGTGATGAGCGGAGCGCTGGTGGCCATGTCCCACTTGTTACCCATGGGGAACTGCGCTGAGACGTCCTCGATGAACAGTCGCCCGGCACCCGGCTGTCCCTGGTAGAGTGGGCCGCCCTTCATCAAGGCGTTGGCATGCCGCAGCACCAGCGTACGAGGAGCGTCGTGGCGGATGAAGCAGCGTCCGGCACCATTGAGGTCCCAGGTATTGAGGTTCTCAATCACCACCACCGGAGACTCGCCCGCTGACACGATGAATGCCGGCTCGGCCGAAGTGCCGGTAAGGTTCAGCGTGTTCCAGTGTCCGCCGCCGCCGATCAGGCGCTGCACCTTCCCACGTAGATACACTGTCCCGTCGATGCGATAGCAGTGCTTTCCCTGCGCGCCTACACCGGGGACATGCGGAAAGTACACAGTGGTGGCGCCCGAATCGATCGCCTTCTGGATGGCGTCGGTGTCGTCACGCTTGTCGCAGGGATCGGCGCCGAAAGCCGTGACGTCGGCCCAACCCGCGAAGTCCCCCCAGGGGATGGATGGCGCTTCGAGGATCGGCAGGCGCAGACTGCGCAGCGGCCCCGGGGTCAAGCGGCTCACCGGCTGGGAGGCGTATTCGATGAGCGGCGAGTCGACGATGCGGTCGGACCCTGACTCCAGCATGCAGGCGAAGCCGGTCGCCTTGACATCACGCGCCAACAGGGCCTGGCTGCCACCATTGATGATCGCCGGCGACTTGGCTGCCTCGCCCTCGCCGACGAGGTCGGCTTCGATCAGCACGGTAAAGGCCGGGCCGGTCTGACTGCGCAGGGCGGGGCCGGTGCCGCGATAGCGCAGATCGCGGATACTCAGGCACTGGCCGTCATTGCGGATGCCGCAGGAGCGGATGTCAGACAGGACGAGGTGCTCGAAGGTCAGGCCGTTGACCGTGTATGCGGCGTGCACGCCGATGTCGAAGCCGCGGATCTCCAGATCGCGGATGTAGGCCGGTCCGATCATGTCGGTATAGGCGACATCCAGGCCGACCGCGCCAGAACCGGGGCCAGCGGTAATCAGCACGTCGCGCACCGTGCCCATGTTGTTGGCCATGTACTGGATGCCGCAGGCGCCCGGATTTCCGGCGCCAACGTCGATGGTCAACGCGCGCACGCTTTTCCAGAAGTTGTCGGCCGATCCGTTACCAGTCCACAGGACCCCCTGCCGCTTGGCGGGATCGCCAAAACCCGGGGCGCGGTCGACCAGGCGGATGATGGTCGTGTCGCGGGCCTGACCCCAGAGTTGCGGTCCGGTCACGCCCGCGCCCTTCCAGCGCAGCTGCCGCGACACCGTGTAGGTGCCGGCCGGCAGCCAAAGAGTCCAGCCGCCATCGGCATGGTCGTCGATGGCCCGCTGTAGCGCCTCACCCGCATCCACCGTCCCGCTGGGGTCGAGGGCGTAGGGCGGACGACCGAGATCGACCATCTGCATGCCCGATGGTGGGACAAACGGCTCGGCAGCAGGCAGGAAAGCGGAGAGCACCAGCATAAGTGTTAGCGCATTTTGCATGACATCGTTGTATTATCTGGTGATAACAATCAAGTTGTTTTTCTGTTCGTGGATCCCTGGCGTGCCCGTTCACATCGCCTCTGGCACAGTCGCCATTCCATGCGACCGACATGGACGCGCGAACTCGTGGACACGAGAACTCGGAACTTGCGGAACTCATGGACAGGGATTCGTGTCCAGGGATTCCGACTGGCGCCACCGCGGGCGCGCCAACCTGCTGTTCCACGACGGTCAGATCGCCGCCCATGCCGCCGCCGAGGTGCCACGAGCGTGGACTCGGCCACGGCGTTGAACTCGCTGCGGAGGCACTGGGACGGATGGTCGGGAAGTAACCCTACCGCAGCAGCACTGCCGCCAGCGATCCGGGGGGAAGCTCCGCCTCGCAGGAGCGTCCGCCCTCGGCCAGGCTCACCGGACGTTCGCTCAGGCACAGCACCTCGCCAGCGAGGTCACCGGCAAGCAGGCGAAGGGTCGCGGACGTCGCCGCCGGCCGCGCTGGATCAAGCTGCACCCGCACGGTATGCGCTGTATTTCGGTCGCGGTTGAGGACCGACACGGCGACTACGGACTCGTCGGCCAGGGCCACGGCATCGATCACGTCCTGGGAGCGCCGGCGCCCTCGCCGGCTGCCTTGGGGGCAATGTTCGCCGGGTTTCTTCACAACCTCTCAGTCCATCACCCGCGTCCAGGCCCGCGGAGCAAGCGCCGCAGCGCGCCAGAGCACGGGCTAAGCACAGGGCGAGATAGGCGTAGCGCTCGGCGACCAGGGAAAAATCGATGTACACAAATTTCTCAAGCCCGGATGCCTCGGCGCTCCTGGAGGACAGAGACAGCCAGGACCCTCCTGGGACAACGCATGGCCACTTTGTCTCATCCCGTGTCCATCCCATCACCTGTCGAACGCCTGGCCACCAGCGAAGATCAGCGGCATGACACCACCCATCTCTGATCCTTTCCAGGCCGATCCGCGTCAACTCGGCCAGGGCCTGGTGATCCCCTCGCTGGCCGGCTATTGCGACCAGCCCTACGTCGTGCGCCTGAGCGATGGCGCCTGGCTGTGCACCATGACCACCGGGCCGGGCGAGGAGGGTTTGCGGGGTCAGCGCATCGTCGCGATCCGCTCGCTGGACCGCGGCCGTACCTGGTCGGAGATGGTCGATATCGAAGTGCCCGATGGACGAGAGGCGAGCTGGGTCATGCCCTTCGTCACGCCATTCGGGCGGGTCTATGCCTTCTACACCTTTAATCGCGACGACCTCCGTAGCATGGCGACTGATCCAGGGCACGAATCCAGCGGCAGCCGGGTCGACACCCTCGGGGTCTATGCCTACCGCTGGTCCGACGATGGTGGCCGCACGTGGTGCCGCGAGCGCGGCGAGATCCCGCTGCCGCTGTGCGAATACGACCGCTTCAATCCTTACGGCGGGATGGTGCGCTTCTTCTGGGGCGTGGGCAAGCCGATGCTGCATCGGGGCACGATGTATCTGGGATTCTCCCGCATCGCCTCCTTCGGACACGGGTTCATGGCACGCAGCGAAGGCGCCCTGGTCGCCAGCGACAACCTCGCCAGCGAAGCGGACCCCGCGCTGGTGCGCTTCCGCGTCCTGCCCGAGGGCGAGACGGGCCTGCGCGCGCCGTGCGGTCCGCGTGCCGAGGAGACCTGCGTCGCCGGCCTCACCGACGGCTCGCTGTACTGCACCTATCGCGGGGTCGACGGCTTCTTGATGCACGGCTACAGTCGCGATGGCGGCCGGACCTTCGCCACCGGCTATGCCACCTACCGGCCGGGAGGTCGGCGCCTCAAACATCCCCTGGCCTGCCCGCCAGTATGGCGCCTGCGCGACGGACGCTTCCTGCTGTGGTTCCATAACCATGGCGGCCGCTGGTACGAGGGGCGCAATCCGGTGTGGCTCTGCGGTGGGATCGAGCGCGACGGGCACATCCACTGGTCGCAGCCCGAGGTCGCCCTCTTCGACCTCGACATGGCCGGCGGCGTGCGCATCAGCTACCCCGACTTGATTGAGGAGGATGACGGCGAAATCTATCTCACCGAGACCCAGAAGCGCACCGCCCGCGTGCACCACCTCCAGCGTCGGTTCATCGATGGGCTGTTCCGGCAGTCGGATCCTGCAGCGGTTGGCCCTGACGACGCGGTACTGTCCCTGGCCGAGCCTGGGGAGGCGCGCTGGCCGGGTGGCCGGCCATGGGCCGAGTCGGGACTGAGCCTGGTGGGCGAGGTCGACATGCCGCAGGTCGCTCGCGCCGAGCCGTTGGTCGCCATGCACCTTGACGGATGCGCTGTGGAGCTTGGCGCCACCGCGCACGGCTCGCTGTCCGTCTCCCTGCCCGGTTCCTCATATGCCTTCGCCCGCGACCAGTTCGGGGGCCCTGGTCGGCACCGCATCGCCCTGGTCCTCGAGGCCCACCTGCGGCGCAGTCTGCTGGTGATCGACGGCGAACTGGTCGATGGCGGCAGCGAGCAGCAGTATGGCCAAGGCGTCCTTGGCGATGCCCAGCCGCTGACCAGCGGACCTGGCACGGTCACGGCCGGGCCGCGAATCCACGCTCTGCGCGTATTCGACCGCGCGCTGTCCGTATCCGACGCCGTCCTGCTCACCCGCGCCGAGGGGAGATCCACGTGAAGGCCTTCGATCCGTTGCGCACCAGCCTCGGTACCTGGTGCCAAGTCGGCCATCCCGCGAATGCCGCCATCCTCGCTGGCGCCGGATTCGCCTGGGTTGCGGCAGATTGCGAGCATGGCGAGTTCGAGGACGGCGATCTCGCCGACTTCTGCCGTGCGGTGCGGCTGGGCGGTGCGGTACCGCTGGTGCGGGTACGCGAGAATGCGACCCTGGCGATCCGCCGCGCCCTCGACCTCGGTGCCGCAGGCGTGGTGGTGCCGCTGGTGGACAGCGCGGCGGATGCGGTGCGCGCGGCGGCGGCGGCGCATTACCCGCCGCGGGGGGTGCGCGGCTTCGCCTGGCAGGCGGCGAACGGCTACGGCCGCGACTTCGACGCCTATGCCGCCGGCTTCGAGCCGCTGGTCCTGGCCATGATCGAGACGCGCGGAGCGGTGGAATGTGCCGAGGACATCCTAGCGGTCGACGGGATCGACGGCTGCGTGGTCGGACCATACGACCTGAGCGGATCCTATGGCATCCCTGGTCAGACCGGGCATCCACTGGTGGTCCAGGCCTGCGCCAGCGTGGCCGCCGCCTGCCGGCGCCTGGGCAAGGCGGCCGGCCAGCACCTTGTCGTCCCCGACCGGGCAAAGGTGCAGGCCGCGATCGGCCAGGGATATTCCGTCCTCGCCCTGGGCATGGACACCCAGTTCATCGCCGACGGCGCGCGACGGGCGCTGGAGGATGCGCAGTGAGCATCGTGCTGGTGACCGAGCCGGAGTATCGCAAGGCAGAGGCGGTCTTCCGCGGCGCGATCGGCCTCGACTGCCGTCCTGCCCCCGCCGATGAGGACGACCTGGCGCTGGCGGTCGCCAATCTCGGCGTGGCGCAGGTCGTCGTCGGGACGCAGCGCTACACCGGCGCACTCTACCAGGCCCTGCCTCCAGGCGGAGTGATTGCCAGATTCGGTGTTGGTCACGATGGTCTCGACAAGGCGGCGGCGCGGGCGCGCGGCATCCTGTGCTGCAACACGCCTGGCGTTCTCGACGCCACGGTCGCCGAGTGCGCCATCGGTTTGATGCTGGCACTGGCCCGCCACCTCGCGGCTTGCCGCGTCACCGTCGTTGACGGCTGGCGGCCGCGACTCGGCCGCGAACTGTCCGGCGCCACCCTGGCGGTGGTCGGCTGCGGTGGTATCGGCCGGCGCGTGGCGGCCATTGCCCGGCACGGACTGGGTATGCGTACGATTGGCTGCTGGCGTGGCAGCTCGCCGTCGGCGGGGACATTCGATGCCGACACCGACTCCTTCGCGAAGGCGGTGCGTGACGCCGACGTGGTGTCTCTGCACATCCCGGATCTCCTGGCCAACCGCAGGTATCTCGACGCCACGCGTCTGGCCTGCCTGCGCCGCGACGCAATGCTGATCAACACCGCCCGCGGAGCGGTCCTCGACGAAGTGGCCCTTTACGATGCCATCGCCGGCGGCGCGCTCGCCGGAGCCGGCCTCGATGTGTTCGAACGCGAGCCCTATGCGCCAGTGGATCCGCAGCGCGACCTGCGCCAGCTGCCCGGCGTGCTGATGACGCCGCATCTCGGCAGCAGCACCCACGAGGCCTGCACGCGCATGGCCCAGGCGGCCCTGCGCAACCTCGCCCTCGCGATCGCCGGCCGCTGCGACGAGATGGATCTGGTGCACTGAACTGACCGCCGTCCGGCCTCCGGGCGTTGCGTCGTAGCTGCGGCCCTCGTACGCTGATCTCAGCTATGTCCCCGCTCTCTGGAACGCAGTTCAACAGGGCAGCCGCGATCTGGGCGGCTCGGATTGGCACGTGCTGCCTGCACCAACTGCACGTGCGGGTGATCCGTCTGCACGACGTCACCGCACAGGCTGGAACGGTAGTGTCGGCGGCGAAAGCGCATGCCCACAGCTTCTTCGAGCTATCGGTCGTACATCGGGGGGCCATCGCCTACGAGCATGCCGGGGAGACCCGCCGGGTCGCCGCCGGAGGGACCTTCGCCATGCCGCCCGGCCGCCGTCATTCCTGGCGGGTGGCGGCAGGTCCGGCGCTGATCAGCGGATACCAGCTGCAGGTGATGGCGGCCGGCGCAGCCGTCCGCGGTGCGCCCGAACGCTGGTTCGAACGCGTCGTGGCAGAGGGCCTCTGGACCTTGCCGTCACACGCCTATGTCGCCGCTGCGGTGACCGCGATGCACGACGACGCCGGTGGGGACGATGAGCTTGGCGTCCAACTGGTGCGGGCCCATCTCGCCTGGTCGCTCGCCCGCCTCGGGGCGTGGGATGGAAGGGATCTGTCCGATGGTGTTGCTGACGCGGCCATCCGGGCGCGCGATCACATTCTCGCCAACCTGAGCGCGCCGGTGCCACTGCGGACGCTGGCGAAGCGCCTCGGTGCCAGCCCACGCCATCTCAACCGCCGCTTCGTCGCGCTCACCGGTCAGCCGATCCATCGCTATATCATCGCGCAGCGCCTGGATCGGGCCGTGCAGTCGTTGATCTCGGGCGACGAGCCGGTGGCCGCGATATCCCGCAACGTCGGTTACCCGGATCCTGGCTACTTCGGCCGGCTGTTCCGACGACGTTTTGGCAGCAGCCCAGAGCGCTGGCGCATGGCGGAACGCCGCCGCAGAGGCCTGACCTGAAGGCCTCGTCCGACAGCACGATCAACCTGCCCGTCGATCTGTCGAAGATCGCTGATACAGTCCGCGCCTTCCAGGTGCGCAGACATGCCGTGGTCTCGCTCCGCCGCAGGGCTCTGGACGTACGGGAGTGCGTCGCTCCCAGGTTAGCGCCGACGTCGTACTTCGTCGAGGGCATCGAGCACGCCGGGACGAGGCGTCGGTTGCGGCATTTCGCCCGGTGCTGCAGGTTCGGAAGGCGTTGTCGTTGGCTCTTTGGCCGGCGCGGCCGGCTTCCGTCGCCAGCGCGGCAGGCGTAGCCGGAAACTGGGCATGGCCAACCGCAGCCGGCGCAGAGCGATTTCCAGCACCAGCAATCCCACAGCGACGCCGACAATCCACGGAGCCAGTTCGCGCGCCACGCCGCGGCTGGCTGGGTTGTCCCAGATGCCCAGCAGATCGCCGCGCACGCTGCCGCCGGTGGCGCGCGCCAGCTCGGCCAGCACGTCAACGCCGGGCGGCAGGTCGCGGCGCGGGGCGACCTCGGCCGGCATCGGCAGGGCCAACGCCGGACCGAGCAGGCTGGTGGTGCCGAGGCGCACCGCCGGGATCACCGGCCGCTCGCCATTCAGTTGGAATTCCGCCGTCCAGGTGACGTCATCCAGCGGCAGCAGCGGCAGCGCCAGCGGATCGACGTGCGGATCGTCGGACACCAGCAACAACTCCGGCTGAACGCCGAGCCACTCCTCGGCACGCTGACGGTCGAGTTCGACACGTATCTCGGCGGTGCCGCCGTGGCGACGGACCTGGATGGCGAGCGGCGCCGCGCCAACCGCGCCGGCCGCCCAGCGTGCCGTCGCCGCGAGTAACGGGGCGTAGCCCGGCCAGGTGGTGAAGGCGGTGGCGTCGGCGGCGTCACACGGGAAGGGCAGGGCGGCGCTGCGTCCGGTGCCGACCGTCCAGGTGGCCAGGGCGGGGGCGCGCGGATCGCCCGGGCACCACGCCAGGACCTCGGCGCGGGGCCGCGGATAGCTGAGGTTGTAGCCGGGGATCTCCGGCCAGGCGGCGAGCAGCGCGTCGGGAGCCCGCCCGAGCACGGCCTGCAGTGCGCCGCCGCGCGGTTGCGGCGCGACGCGTTGGTCGACCCAGGGGTTACGCGCCACCAGCACGGTTTCCTGCGCGAACAGGCGCGGCAGGTCGGCCGGGTCGGCGGCGAAGGCGATGCGGCCGCCGCCGCGCTTGGCGACATCGATGAGGAACGCCGCATCCGAGTCGGTATCGCTGCCCATGCCGACCACCGAGACGGTGATGCCCTGTTTGCGCAGATCGGCGAGCAGGTTGACGTAGTCGCCAGGTTCCTCGGCGTCGGCAGCATCGGCGAAGAGCAGCAGGTGACGGGTGCCGGCTTCGCAGCGCAGCAGCTCGGCTCCGGCTGCGGCCAGGGCGGTGTAGACGTAGATGCCGCCGCCGGCGCTCTCCATGCCGATGACATCGTTGGCCAGGCGCTTGGGATCGTCGACCCGGGTCATCGGCAGTACGTCGTGCGGCGCGGTGTCGACGGCGAGCACGGCGATGCGGTCGCGCGGGCCGAGCAGCTCGATGGCGGCGGCGGCACCCTCGGCAGCGAGTTCGATCTTCTGCCGGCCGTCGGGGATGGTCGCCGACATCGAGCCCGAGCGGTCGATGGCGATGACCATGGCCACCGAGAGGACGCGGTGCTCGTCGCGTACTTCCAGCGACACCGGCAGGATCGGCTCGACCGGACTGCGGTACCAGCCACCAAGGCCGAACGACTGCCGGCCGCCGGTCATGACCAGGCCGCCGCCGAGGTGCTGCACCCAGCGGGCCAGGGTCAGCATGCCGCCGCGTCCAACCGCATCGGCCGGTACGTCGGCGAGCACCACCGCCTGGCAGGCGAGCAGGTCGGCGAGGGCCAGCGGCCCGGCGGCCCGGCGCGTGGTGGCGATGCCGGCGGCGGCCAGTGCAGCGTCGATGTTGCCCGGCCGGCCGTCGCCGCCGACCACCAGCACGCGTTCGCCGCCGGCGACGCGTAGCCAGGCGCGGGCGCGGTTGTTGGCCGGCTGGCGGTCGTCGGTCGCGTCCAGTTCGACGACATAGGCCGCCAGGCCCGGGGTCGACGGGCGGTCGGCGAAGGCAACCGTGGCGGTGCGGCCCGGCTGCAGTTCGACGGTGCCACCAGCGATCTCCGTCCCGTCGCGGCGCACCCGCCAGGCGCGCTTTTCAGCGCGATCACCGCTGAACTGGACAGCGCCGAGGAAGCCTTCGCCCTGGCGCAGCTCGCCGGGCACGTCGACCGCGACGATGGCGGCGTCGGCGCCGGGCGGACGTGCCGCCGGCAGGACGTCGAGCCTGGCCCCGAGCAGAGCGAGACGCGCGGCCGAGCGGTGCGGGTCTGTCCCGGTGGCCTCGCCGTCGCTGGCCAGGACGATGCGGGTGCTGCGGCCTGGTGCGGCCAGCGCGGCAGCGGTCTCCAGGGCTCCGGCCAGATCGCTGGCCTGGGCGTCGACCGGATGGTCGTCGAGGCGCGGCGTGCCGGTGGCCTGCGGGCCCTGCGCGACGCGCGCCGTGGCGCCGGCCACCACCACGCCGAGCCGATCGCCGCGTCGCCGGCCGTCGGCGGCCAGCCGGACCAGCTCGTCCTGGTCGCGGATCGCTTCGCCCATCGAGGCCGAGCGGTCGAGCACCAGGATGACGTCGCTGCCGCCATCGTCGCGGGTCAGCTGCGGCCGTGCCGCGGCCAGCACCAGCAGGCCGAGCAGCGCGGCGCGTGCCCAGGCGCCCGACCCGCCGCGGGCGTAACGCCACCACGCCGCCGCCGCCGGCACGGCGAGGACCAGGGCCCAGGGTGCGGCGAAGGCGATCATGTCCGTTCCTCGCGCCGGAACGCCGTCCACGCGGCCAGCGCTGCGAGCGCCGCGATCAGCAGCGGCAACAGGTGATCGAGGGGTTTACGCCGGCGTTCGACGTCGGCGCGTCCGACCGGCGCGGCGGCGCGCTCGCCGGTGGCGGCGCCGGTGAGGTCGGCTTGGCGCTGGTCGATGGGCAGCACGTTGACCGGATGCGCAGTGCCGCCCCAGCGTAGCTGCCAGCGGCCGGGTCGCGTCAGTCCGGGGATGGCCAGGCTGCCGTCGGCCGACGCCTGCAGCTCGCGCGTCTGTCCGTCGGGATCGACCAGCTCGCCGGTGGTGACGCCGGGCGGCAGACGCGCCGTCAGCGGCGCCCCGGCGCGCGGATTGGGATCGGCGATGCCGGGCAGCAGCGAGGCCCGCCAGGCGACCAGGTTGGCGAACAGGGCCGGCCAGGCGGTGTGGCGAGTCAGGGTCGAACGCGCCAGGTCGAGGTGCAGCAGGATGTCGCGGTCGGCGCCACGCTCGGCTTCGCTGATCAGCGTGCCGTCGGCGCACACCAGCAGCGGCGCGCCGGAAGTCGTCGCGGCAGCACCGGTCCACAGCACGCCGTGAAAGTCGAGGTCGGCGAGCAGCGGATGGTCGCGGCGGGCGGTGAACGGCCCGAGGGTCGGCGCAGCGGCACCGGCCTCGAAGCGCAGCGACCAGCAGCCCGGTGCGCCTTCGGCCCCGACCACGAGATCGGCCTCGCCGTCGGCGAGGATGACGCCCGCGGCGCGGGCGGCGGCCCGGACCGGCTCGGCCAGGAACGTGTCGACCGCGACGCGCAGACGCACGACGCGGGCCGGCGGACGCACCAGCTCGATGCGGTCATCAAGCGGCAGGGGGTCGGCACCGTCCAGGGCGAGCGTCGCCGTCGCCGCCTCGCCCAGCGGTGGCAGATGGTCGAACAGGTACAGGCCGGGCCGCGGCGACGAACAGCCGACGACGAGGCCGCCGATCTCCACCTGCGGGATGCGTGCGGGGTCGCCGTGCACCACCGCGACGATGCGCTCGGAGCCGCCGTCACGCCACCAGCGCACATCGGCGAAACCGGTGGTTGGGGAGGCCCGGCCGGTGGCGATCACACCGACTCCGTCCGGCAGCAGGGCCGGGATGCGGTCGCTGCCGAGCACGATCTCGGCCCCCGGTCCACCGAGCCCGGCGGCCAGGGTCAGGGCTGCGTCGACCTGGTGCCAGGACGACTGCGGTTGCCAGGCGGCCAGCGCCGTTCGCGCCGTTGCTGGTTCTGCCGCTGGGCCGGCGAGCAGACGCGGCGGATCACCGCTGGCGATCAGTGTGGCACGGTCACCGGCGTGCAGGGCGGCGAGTTGCTGGTCGAGCGCCGCGCGCAACCGGTCGGCGGCGCTGCCGCCATCGACTGACGCCTGCAGCCGCCAGCGGTCGTCGAGCACCAGGACCAGGTGCCGGGCCGTAGTGCGCGGTGACCAGTGCAGGTCGGACAGCCACCAGGCGGCGGCCAGCACCGCCAGCACCTCCAGCCAGAAGCTGCCGCGCAGGACCAGTGGCGCGCGGGTCCGCCCGCTGGCCAGCACGCGGCGCTCGACCGGCCAGAGGAACAGGCCGCTGACCGGCAGCGGGGCGTGGCGCGCCCGCCACAGATGCAGCGCGACGATCGCCGGCAGTCCGGCGAGGGCGAGCAGTCCCCAGGGTTCGCCGAGGATCATGCGCCGATCCCGCTGGGCAGCACCAGGCCGCTGCGCACCAGGCTGCGCAGGGCGGTGTCGAAGCCGTCCTCGGCCACCACCGTGACCAGTCCGGCTCCGCGGCCGTGCAGGGCCTGACGCCAGCCTTCCTGCAGGCGGGCGAGGCGCTGGCGGTAGCCGTCGAGCAGAGCGCGGTCGGCGACGATGTCGGCCTCGCCGCCCTCGACGTCGACCAGGCGCACGGCGCCGTGCACCGTCGGATCGAGTTCCGTCCGGGTCAGCACCTGGACCAGGGCGAGCGAGCCGGCCTCGCCGCCGAGGCGTCGCACCGCTGCCGCCGCGCCGTCGGGGCAGAGCCCGTCCGAGACCAGCACGCGTTCGCCGCCGGCGACCAGGGCCGGGGCCGGGGCGGCGAGCAGCCCGGCCTGCCCGTCGCAGGTGGTCAGCGCCAGCCGGCGGCGCCAGCCCGGGCAGAGCAGCGTCGTGGTCGCGCCCAGCGCCCACAGGCGTGGACGTCCGCCGTCGCGCTCCGCCAGACTGGCGAGCAACGCCGCGAGTCCGACCGCCAGCGCAGCTTTGGCCGGGCTCAGCGCCATGCTCGCCGACAGGTCGAGCAGGATCTCCACCCGCGGGCTGACCTCCTTGCGGTGGCGGCGCAGCATCAATTGACCGCTGCGCGCATAGGCCGACCAGTCGAGGTGGCGCAGGTCGTCACCCGGGGCGTAAGGACGGTGATCGTGGAACTCCAGGCTGGCGCCCGGCCCGTGGCCGAGGCGGACGCCATCGCCCTGGCGACGTCGGCGCGGGTCCGCGACCAGGCGCAGACGCTTGGCAGCGGTGGCGACGGCGGCCTCGTCCCAGGTCGGCATGCTCAGCGCCAGATCCCGGCCGTGACCAGGGCGCGCGTCGCACTGCCGGCCCAGTCATGGTGGGCCGCCGGATTGGCCGGACTGGGATGCAGGATATCGCAGACCCGTGGGGCGCCGGCACGCTGGGCGGCTGCGGCTGCGACCTTGCCGATGCCGACCACGACCTCGGCGCTGGTGGCGGCGATCATCCCGGCGAGGTGCTGGTCGCAGGCCGCCTGCAGCGGTGCCAGTTCGCCAGCGGGCAGCTTGTCGGGGGTGACGTTCGCACCGCTCTCGCCCATGAATACCAGCGGACACCAGTTGACTACCAGATGCTCGGCGAAGAACGCCTCGGGGGTGGCGAAGCGCGCTGCGAACAGGCCCCACAGGCGCTTGCCGCTGACCTCGCTACGGCGGCAGGCCCAGCCGGTGATCGGGCGTTTGGGATGTTCGACCGGCGGCTTGCCGATCACGCCGTCCAGCCGCAGCCAGTCACGCGCCGCGGCGATCTCTCCGAAGGGCACGCCGATCTGTGCCATGCCGAAGGGTCCGGGGTTCATGCCCAGGAATAGCACGCGTTTGCGGCCGGTGGCGAAGCGGCGCAGGTACTGCTCGTGTACCGTCCAGGCGTAGTGCAGCGGGTTGTAGACCAGCAGGCCCGGAAAGCGTAGGCCGTCGCAGCGGTCGCGCAGGGCGCGGGCGAGGTCAATGGGATTCACGCTGGCACTGCACGACCGAGGAAGGGCTGGGCCCAGGACGCACCGACTGTGGTCAGGCCACGGGCGCGCCAGTCGCCCAGCCGCTCCAGCCGATGGTCGAGCATCGGCGTGTCGGCTGTAGCCAGCTGACGCAGACCGGTCCGGTCGAGGCAGCGCCAGGCACCATCCAGACGCACGCAGAACGGCGGTGGTACCGGTTCGCGGCCATGTGCCGTCAGCACGCCGTGGATCTTATCATGGCTGCAGCCGCTCAGCGTCGTGTCGGGCATCCACGCAAGGACCAAGGCGGCGCCATCGTGTTCGACCGTACAAGACCAGTCGTTGCAGCGTTGTTCGCGTGCGAACTGGGCGAACAGCTTGCCCATCGCCGTTGCCAGGTCCTGGGTGCAGGGGGGATGGCAGAGGATGATGCGGCAGCGGGCCTCGTCGGGGAGCGGCATGGCATGGTCGTAGCCACGGGCCGGCCTGCGGCCAGGGGGCGTCCGGGCGGGGTGGGACGCCTCGGCTGTCTGCTAGCGGGGCTCTGCCTCAGCCCAGGGCTGATTTTGGGCGTCGCCCCGCTAGTGTCTAATTGCATTAATTGACTAGTGTATAGTCTGACGCCAGCCCCTCGCGGGCAGGAGACAGCCTATGCCACGTGTCGCCCTGGTTCTGACCTGCACTCCTGAGCAACGGCTCGAACTGATGCGGC
>JBBREK010000053.1:0-19988 GCA_038203025.1 Planctomycetota bacterium | reverse complement strand
GTGCTCGACTGGCTCCGCCTCATCCGCGCTTCGGGACTCGCCACCATCGCGAGCAACGGCGCCGCTATGCTGCTGTTCGCGTTCTACACCGGCGAGGGGCTTGACCCCAAGTGGATGTACCGACTGCTGACCGCCAATCCGACGCGCATCGGCTGGCTGCTGCTGGCCTCGGTCCTGCTCTACGCTGCCGGCATGGCATGGAACGACCTCGCCGACGTCGAGCGCGACCGCATCATCCATCCCAAGCGCCCGCTCCCATCGCAGCGCCTGCATCTGCCTACCGCCCTGGTGGCAGCGGCGCTGATGGGCGTCGGTGCGGTGGTCGCAGCGCTGCTGGCCGAAGGGCCGTTGGGGGCGCTTGCCGCCCTCACCGTGCTGACCCTGGCCCTGCTCTACGACTTCGAGGCCAAGCACGTGCCGTGGCTAGGTGCGCTGACCATGGGCTTGACCCGGGCCGCGCACGCCTGTTTCGCGCTGCTCATCATCGGACCGGACGCGCTGCGTGCCGCCTTCGTCGCCGAGTCCCCGCCGGGTGTGCGCAGCCTGCTGATCTACCCGCTGATCCTGTTGCTCTACACCACCGGCCTGACCTTGATCAGCGAACTGGAGCACCGCCCGGGCCGCCGCTGGGAGATCCTGGTGGGTTCTTCGTTGATGGCCGCCGGCATCGTGCTTGCCCTGGTGCAGTTCGTCGGCGCGCCGTGGCAGGAGGCCTGGCTGATGGCCGGCGGTCCCTGGCCCCTGGCCCTGGCCGGCGCCGTGCTGATCGTGCTCGGTGCCGCCGGCATGCTGCTTTGGCAGCTTGGTCGGCCCATCGCCATCACCCTGGTCCAGGCCAGTCGTGCCCATGCCAGCCGTACGCTGATCGCCGGCCTGGGCGGCTTCATCCTCCTTGACGTGATCGTCGCTGGCGCCGCCCATCCCGCCGGCGCGGCGCTGATCCTGCTGCTCTATCCGATGTTCCGCATCGTCGGCGCCTCGATCCGGATGGATTAGGCCGGTCTAATACCGGCAGCCGGCGCGGTACAGCTCCAAGGCGTATTCGTAGTCCGCGACCGCGACCGTCGGCGGGATCGAGTGGTCGCTCATGAAGATCCACGGTGCGCGCGCCGCCTTCATGCCTTCCAGCTTGTAAGTCACCTCGTCGTGGATCTTCGTCCGGTCGCCGGTCTCGAAGGCGCGGATGTCGAGGTTGCCCATGAAGCAGAGCTTGTCCTTCCACTCCTTGGCCATGGTGACGACGTCCATGCCGGTCTTGGCCTCCAGCGCCTGGATGCAGTCGGCGCCGGCCTCGTGCAAGGCGGCGAGGTGCGGACGGAAGTCGCCGCAGGTGTGGACGATGAGCGGGATGCCATGCTCCTTGATGAAGCCGAATAAGCGCCGGTGGTGGGGCTGGACCAAGCGGCGATGCATCTTCGGGCTGCAGAACGGGCCCTGGGTGTAGCCGAGGTCTTCGTAGATATGGAAGCCGTCGGGCCGGCCGACTTCGCGCAGGACGATGTCCCAGTGGCGGATGTGCCAGTCGGTGATGACGGTGCAGAAATCCTCGATGAATTCAGGTTCGCTGGCCAGCGACTCCAGCATGCACACGTCGCCGAGGATGCGACGCAGTTCTTCAAACACCGACAGGCCGCTGAAAGTCACGAACTCCTGCCCGGCCATGACACAGGCGTAGTCAGTGCGCATGCGCGGCAGATCCAGGGTCGTCAGCGGGTCGATGGCGCGCAGCTGTTCACGGAAATCGCGCTGCCACGCCTCCATCGAGGTGCAGGTGAAGCCGAGATGCTCGGGCGTCCCGCCCTTGTGCTTCCAGTAGCGAAAGGTCGAGCCCCAGCCGTCGCGGTGCGTTTTCGACTCGTCGTTCTCTGCGATCACCCCGGCCAGGTCCGGGCGGGGGCCGGGAGCGCAGCACCAGAACATCGAGCGCAGGTCGAGATCGAAGCGCTTGACGAAATCGACGTCGGCGGGCACGCCCTGCGCCGTCCAGGCGTTGTCGAGGATGTGTGGCCAGAAGTGCTCGTGCAGACCGACCCGGTCGGGGATCTGCTTGGCGAGCAGGGTGCGGATGACATCGCGTTTGGGCATCATGCCCATGATCATCAGCGATCCGGCGGAACCGACATGCCCGACGCAGGGGTCGGACATGGACGCATGTGATCTTACGAACCGCCGTCCACGATCGAACGGTAGCTCCAGTAGCGCGAGGCTGCGATCACCCCGTTCTCCACCGCCCGCAGTACGGCGCAGTCGGGCTCGTGGCGGTGCGTGCAGTCGGGGAAATGACACTCCGGCTGGAAGCACGCCAGGTCGGGGTAGAGCAGCGCGACGTCCAATGGTGCAAGGCCGCCGACCACGCATTCGCGGATGCCCGGCGTGTCGATCAGGCGGCCGCCACCGGGCAGGATGAACGAGCGTGCGGCGGTGGTGGTGTGGCGGCCGAAGCCCTGCTCGGCGACGCTGCCGACCCGGGCGCCGATGCCAGGGAAGCAGGCGTTGACCAGCGAGCTTTTGCCGACGCCGCTTTGGCCAGCGAACATGCATACTTTGCCGGTAAGGATGTCGCGCAGTTCGGCGATGCCGGGGTCGGAGGGGTCGCGCGCATCAGCGGTGAGACAGGGCAGACCGAGTCCACTGTACAGACCGACCATCGGAGCCGGATCCCCGAGATCGCGCTTAGTTACCACGACGGCGCCGGCGATGCCGTGCGCTGCCGCCAGCAGCAGGGCGCGGTCGACGAAGCCATGCTTGAAGTCCGGCTCGCGCACCGCCGCCACCGCCACCAGCAGATCAACGTTGGCCGCGAGGACGTGCTCCAGGCTGCGGTTGTGCGCATCGGTGCGCGCCAGCTGGTTGACGCGCGGCTCGATGCCGGCAATGGCCAGGCCGCCTGCCGTCATTTCGATGCGCACGCGATCGCCGACCGCGATGGTGTTGCGCACCCCGACCATGCGTTTCTCCAGGGCCCGGCGGATGGCGGCGGGTTCCTCGCGGCCATCAGCGAAGCGCACCAGTACCAGTCCGGGGCGGACCTCGCAGACCTCGGCCGGCTCGCCGGGCCGTTCGACGGTCTGGCCGAGGGCGACCAGGCGGTTGAAGCGTGAGACCAGGCGTTCGCCGGCGTGACTGGCGCGGCCGATGGCGCCGTGCCGGTCGAAGACCTCGGCCTCTTCGTCGTGCCGCTCCCAGTTGCCGATGCGCCCTGCCTGTTTGAGGTTGGCACGCCGCAGCCGGCCCATGCCACGCTGGGTGCCATAGCGCCCGGTGCCCTTGTCCTTACCGCCGGCTGGCATGGGTCAGCAGGATCCGGAGTCACCGGTGTGGTGCTGCGGAACCCCGAATCGCGAACCCCGAACCGCGAACTGGTGCAATGACGTCTACTTCTCCGACCCGACCCGGGCCGCCGCCAGGGTGCTGATCGAGGCGCGGAACGGCTCAAAGGCGTCCTTGAGCACGGTCTGGCCGATGACCACCAAGTCGGCCGGGGCCAGGTTGGTCCACAGCACCTCGACGACGCCGCCGTTGGCGACCGCCAGGGTGAGCGATTTGCTGCTGGCTGCCTCGAGATCGGGCTCCGCCCAGCCGGTGAGGGTGCCACGATAGCGTACCCGTCCCTCGCGGAGTCGATCGCCAAGGGCGGTGATCAGATCGGGGAGGCGCTTCGAGGCTGCGAGGTAGTCGTCGAGCTGGCGTCCCTGGGTCGAGTCGCCGAGCGCGGCGCGGGCGCGGGCGTGACGTTCGGCCACCCGAGCAAAGTCCCAGTGGGCCAGGTCCTGGGCTGCTGCTGCGGCCTCTCCAGCCAGGGCGGCGCGCTGCTGCTCTTCAAGCGCGGCGATGGCGGCAGCCAGACGGTTTTCTACCTCGCCGCCGAGCAGCGACTTGGGCAAGGTCTCGCGCAGGTCACGCAGGCGCTGGACGCTCTTCTGCGTCTGTGCCGCCTTGATCTTCTCGTCCAGTCCGCCGAGAAAGTCCTGGCGGTCCTTGCCGATGTCGCGGCGCAGGCGCTGCACCTTGGGTGCCAGCGCCGGATCGTCCTTGCCCTTGAAGGCGTCGATGCGGCGCAGGGCGAGATCCCAGTTGCGCTCGATCACCAGCCGGTTGGCCTCGCTTTCGAGTTCGCCCCAGGCGACGCGGTCGGCCTCAGCGCGCCGGCGGCGCAGCAGGTCCTCCAGTCGGCCGCGCAACTCGTCGACGCGCTGGCGGTTGGCCGGGGTGAGGGCACGGGTGGCGATGTCGCCGAGTTGGGCAGCGAGCTCGCGGGTGTCGGCGGTATCGCCTTCGCGGCGCAGGCGTTCGGCCAGGGCAGCGATCTGGGCCGCGTCCCGGCGTTCGATCTCGGCACCGGGGTCTTCGACCAGGGGCACCGGCCGTTCCGACTGCCCGGTGCTGCGCGGCACGCCCGCGTTGCCGCCATCGGCCTTGCCCGGCCACAGCAGCTTGACGGCCAGCACGGCGAGGAGGATCGCTGCGATGGCCAAGCCCCAGCCGAGCAGCTTGGCCCAAGCCGGTGCGGGCGGGGGAACGGCGGCATGCGCCTCGGGAGTGTGGTCGCCGGTGGTCGGCATGCCGGCCATCGTCCCGGGCGGGCTGGCCGCCTTGCCGCTGGCGAAGCGGCGCAGGATCATGGTCTCGTGGCCGGGGATGCGCTCGCGCCCGAGGGTGCTGCCGCCCTGCAGGCGTTCGATCTCGGTGATCACCTCGGCGGCGGTCTGGTAGCGTTCTTCCGGCTTTTTGGCCATCATGCGCTCGACCAGGGCGCAGACGTCGTCGGACACCTCAGGGTTGAGGTCCTGCAGCGGCGGCAGGGGGTCCATGACGTGCGCCTTCAGCACCTCGGTGGCGTTGGTGCCGTGGTACGGCGTCTTGCCGGTGAGCAGGTGGTAGAGGGTGGCGCCGAGCGAGTAGATGTCGACGCGGTGGTCGATCTTCTTACCCAGGCCGGCTTCGGGCGCCATGTAATGCGGCGTGCCCATGACCTTCTTGCCGTCGCCTTCGCTCTCGGCCTCGTCGAAGGTCTTGCTGATGCCCAGGTCGGCCAGCTTCACCAGGTTGCCCGGCCCGATCATGATGTTGTCGGGCTTGATGTCTTGGTGGATCAGGCGGTGGCTGTGCGCGTAGTCGAGCGCGCGCGCAACCTGGCGGGTGATCTCCAGCGCCTCAGGCACGGCGAATGGCCCGTCGGCCTTGAGCAGCTGCATACAGGTGCTGCCGTCGACGAACTCCATCGAGAAGTAGTGGATGTCGTTCTCGGTGCCGACGTCATGCACCTGGATGATGTTGGGATGGTTCAGCTGCCCGGCGGCGCGCGCCTCGCGGATGAACTGGTCGACGAACTTCGGCCGGCTGGCGTACTTCGGGGTGAGGATCTTGATCGCGATAGCGCGGGCCATCGAACGCTGCATCGCCTTGTAGACGATGCCCATGCCGCCCTCGCCGAGCTTCTCGCCGACCTCGTACTTGCTCAGCAGGTCCTTCAGTTCGACGTCGCCAGGCATCTTGACCAGGACGTATTCGACCTGGCCGATGCGGATGCGGTCGCCGAACACCAGTTGCCGTTCCGTGACACGCTTGTCGTTGAGCAGGGTGCCGTTGCGGCTGCCCAGGTCGATCAGCGACCACAGCTTGCCGTCCCGGCGGATGTGGCAGTGCGCCCGACTCGCCATGCTGTCGACGATCTGGACGTCGCAGCTGCTTTGCCGGCCGAGGACCACGAGATCCTTGGTGATGGTGTATTCGTGGCCGGCGTTCGGGCCACTCTGGCAGACCAGTTTGGGCATGGGGTTTCCGGGGGGCAGGATGCCGTCTTGATAGCCACTTGGCAAGTCGCGGCAGGATCGGGGGATGCATGCGCGCACCCAGTCATATGGTACGACGATGGCCCTGGCGCCGCTGTGCGATCTGTTCGTCTGTGCCGGAGAGCCCTCCGGCGACGCCTATGGCGCCGCCGTCGTCCGGGCCGTGCGCCAGCGCCGCGAGGACCTGGTGGTGGCGGCGATGGGCGGGCCGCACCTCGCCGGGGCGGGGGCCGATATCGAGCAGGACAACGACGGCCTGGCGGTGATGGGCCTGTGGCCGGTGCTCGCCCGCCTGCCGACCTTCATCCGCACCCTCGCCCACGTCGAACGCACGGTGCGCGCCCGCCGGCCGCGCGTGCTCCTGACCATCGACTATCCGGGCTTCAACCTGCGCCTGGCTCGTCGCCTGACCGACCTGCGGGCGGCGGGGATGCGCATCGTGCATGTGGTGGCGCCGCAGGTCTGGGCCTGGCGCCCGCGCCGGGCCAAAAGCATCGCCCACAGCATCGACCGCCTGCTCTGCTTCTTCCCCTTCGAGCCGGCGCTGTTCGCGCGCTTTGGCTGCCAGGCCGAACACGTCGGCCACCCCCTGCTCGACCTAGTGCCCGAGAGCATCCCCACCGAACCCCTCGATCGTGATCTCGGCCTGGCCGGTCGCGAGGTCCTGCTGGTCGCCCCCGGTTCGCGCGAGCGCGAGGTGCGCAGCCTGCTGCCGGTGATGGAGCGGGCCGCCAAGGCCCTTGCCGACCGCCTGCCGCAGCGCCCGGCCATCCTCGTCTCTCGCGTGCCCGACCTGCCCTTGGAGCTGTACCGCAGCGCCACCGAACTGCCGCTGGTCGAGGGTCGCTGGCGTGAGCTGTGCGCCCGGGCCCGGGTCGGCTGCCTGGCCAGCGGCACCGCCACCCTGGAAGCCGGCCTGATCGGGCTGCCCCAGGCCATTTGCTACCGCATGGACACGCTGTCCGCGACCCTGGCCCGGCACCTCATCCTCACCGACCACGTTGGGCTGCCCAACCTGATATGCGGTCGCCGGGTCTGTCCCGAGCTGCTGCAGGAGCAGTTCACCGCGCCGCGCCTGACCGCGCACCTGCAGCGCCTGTGGGACGGGCCGCGCCGTCGCGACTGCCGCGCCGGCCTGGCCGAGCTACGCGGACGCCTCGGCGGCGGCGGCGCCCTCGGCCGTATCGCCGACGTGGTGGCCGAGGAACTGCTCACCGCCAAGCGCCGATTCACCCATGCGACCGCGAGCGACAGCAGCGCGCGGTTGGAGACTGTGAAATGAAATCCATGACCGGGTTCGGCGAAGGCCGCTGCCAGGCAGCCGGAGGCACCGCCCGCGTGGCGGTGGCGACGGTCAACCACAAGACCATCAGCGTGCAGCTGCGCGGCGACCTGCGCGACCTGTCGCTGGAGGAGCAGGTGCGCGACAAGGTCCGCACCACTCTGGTGCGCGGTTCGGCCAACGTGCAGATCGCCTGGGAGCCGGCGGTGGTCGGCGGGCTCGACCGCGAGCGGCTTGTCGCAGCCTGGCGCGAACTCGCCACCCTGGCCCGCGAGGTCGGCGCCGCCGCGCCGACCATCGGCGATGCCCTGGGCGTCGCTGGTCGCCGCAACGATGATACGGGTTCTGCCGTGCTGCCGGTGCTCGCCGCCCTCGATGAGGCGCTCGCTCGGCTCGACGTGGCGCGCAAGCGCGAGGGTAGCGCCACCTCCGAGGCGCTGCGCGGGCTGGCCGTGCGTATGCGCAAGCTGCACGCGCGTATGGGCCAGGTCGCCGCCGCACGACTGCCGCAGGCGCGTGAACGGCTGCTCGCCGTTGTCTCCGCCGCCGTCGGCCAAGCGGTGCCGCCCGAGACCCTGGCCCGCGAGGTCGCGCTGGAGGCGCAGCGCATCGACATCAGCGAGGAACTGACCCGCATCGGCGCCCACCTCGACGCCCTCGACCGCCTGCTGGCGCGCCAGGATCCGGTCGGCCGCGAACTGGATTTCCTTGCCCAGGAACTGGGCCGTGAGGCCAACACCGCCGGCGCCAAGGCCAACGACCCGACCCTGTCGGAGCTGGGCATCGCCTTGAAGCTGGCGGTGGATCAGTGGAAAGAGCAATCGGCCAACGTGCTGTAGGCTTCAGGGGTTTCGCCCCTACGGCCTATCCGCCAGTTTTGTCGCGGCTCGGTTTCCTGAACCGCGGCGGCATCGGCTGTGCCGATTCTATGCCGCCACCGCCATTCGGCGCTCGCCCGTCGTTGTCGACGGGACTTGAACAGTCGGGCGATGCGCAAGGCTTCACCTATGACACAGACCTCCGACGGCATGAACTACGCACCCAAGGGCAAGGCCGCGCCGGTGGTCAAGCCGGGCGAATTCCAGTTTGCCGCCATGCATCTCGACCACGGCCACATCAATGGCCAGTGCAACGGCCTGATCGAGGCCGGCGCGACGCTGACCAAGGTCTACGACACCGAGCCCGAGCGTGTCGCCAGGTTCTGCAAGGCCTATCCCCAGGCCAAGGCGGTGGCCGATCCACGCGAGATTCTCGAAGACCCGGCGATCCACCTGGTCGCGGCGGCGGCGGTGCCGTGCGACCGCGGGCCGCTCGGCTGCGCGGTGATGCGCCACGGCAAGGACTACTTCACCGACAAGACGCCGTTCACCACTCTGGAGCAGCTTGCCGAGGCCAAGCGCGTGGTCGCCGAGACCGGACGCAAGTACGCCGTCTACTTCTCTGAGCGTCTGCATGTCGAAAGCGCCATCGCCGCCGGCGATCTGGTGCAGCAGGGGCGGATCGGCAGGGTCGTCCAGGTCATGGGCCTGGGTCCGCACCGCCACGGCCCAGCCGGCGGCCGTCCGGAGTGGTTCTACCGCAAGGCCCAGTACGGCGGCATCCTCTGCGACATCGGCAGCCACCAGCTGGAGCAGTTCCTGTTCTTCACCGGCAATACCGAGGCGACGGTGCAGGCGGCCAAGGTCGCCAACTACCATTTCCCCGATCATCCCGAGCTCGAGGACTTCGGCGACGTCACCGTGATCGGCGGCAACGGCGCCACCGGCTACCACCGCGTCGACTGGCTGAATCCCGACGGCCTGCGCACCTGGGGCGACGGCCGGCTGTTCCTGCTCGGCACCGAGGGCTACATTGAGCTGCGTAAGTACATCGACGTTACCACCGAGAACGGCGGCGACCAGCTCATCCTGGTCGACAAGACCGGCGAGCACCGCATGGCCTGCGCCGGCAAGATCGGCTTCCCCTTCTTCGGCCGGCTGATCCGCGACTGCCTTGACCGCAGCGACACGGCGATGACCCAGGCGCACGCCTTCAAGGCGGCAGAACTATGCCTGCAAGCGCAGGCCGTCGCGGTGAAAGTGGCGTAGCTGCAAGCCCGTGGGGGTCGGGCCCCTAGGCCCCGGCAATCCGCGGCATCGGCACCGGCGCCTTGGCCATCTCGGCGTGGACGAAACGCAGCAGCACGTCGCGCTTGATGTCCTGCGCCGACGGGTCGTCCCACAGGTTGCGCAGTTCGCCCGGATCGTTTTCCAGATCGTAGAGCTCGCCCCAGGTGTGGCCGCGGTGTACGGTCAGCTTCCAGCGCCGGTCGATGTAGGTGTCGAGGTGCAGTTTGTGCGGCTGGTGGCGGTTCTCGACCAGGACGTGGTCGCGGGCAGCGGCGGCCGCTCCGGTCCACACCGGCAGCTGGTCGACGCCGCTCATGGTGCGGTCAGCCTCCAGGCCCAGCGCCGACAGCATGGTCGGGGCGACGTCGATCAGACTGACCAGGGCGTTGCTGACCGTGCCAGGTGCGATCGCACCTGGCAGCCGGGCGAGGAAGGGCACGCGCACCATGTCCTCGAAGTGGAACGGGCCTTTGGCGATGAGGCCGTGCTGGCCGAAGAAGTGGCCGTGGTCGGTGGTGTACACCACCAGGGTGTCCTCGGTCATGCCCAGGCGGTCAAGGCCGCGCAGGACGCCGCCGACGCAGTCGTCGACGAAGGCCATCATGCCGTGGTAGATGGCGATGTTCTTTGCCAGCTCGGCGCGGTCGTGCCGGTGGCTGTGGCAGCCGTGCATGCCGCTGCCCTCGGACTCCTCATAGTCCTTGTAGGACGGGCGTTCCTCGCGGGTGCGTGCCAGGTAGGGCGGCCAGCGTGAGACGTCGTCGCCGGCGCCGTCCGGCACCTCCATGTCCTCGGGCCGGTACATCGTTGCCCATTTCCCGCTGACCAGGTAGGGCGGGTGTGGGTCGGGGAAGCTGGCCCAGGTGAACGTTGGTTGGCCGCTGGCCTTGGCCGCGTCCAGCTTGGCGATGGTGCGCTGCTCGATCCAGCGGTTGTAGTGCAGCTCTTCGGGCAGCTCCCAGGCGTTGTGCTTGCCGCCGTCAGCTGTGCCGCCAGGACGACGGAACCAGTGGCGCCAGTCCGGGCACTGCTCGTCCAGCCATAGCCCGTAGTGCATACCGACATGACCCTCGTCGGCGTGGTTGCGGACCAGTTCGATGTCATCGAAGCCGTACCACGGCTCGCGGAAGCTGCGCCAGTGGTCGTAGTCCTGCAGGGTCGGATAGGCCTCGACGCTGGGCCAGCGTGGATCGCTCTTGAGCGGCTGGAAGTGCGCCTTGCCAACCAGGTTGGTGCGGAAACCGGACCGGCGCAGGCGATCGCCAACCGTCGGCACCGCCGGGTCGAGGCGCGTGCCCAGGCTGTAGGCACCGTGCTGGCTGGGCAGCAGGCCGGTGATCAGCGAGGCGCGGGTCGGCGTGCAGGTCGGGTTCGGGCAGTAGGCGCGGTCGGCGCGCAGGCCTTCGCCGGCCAGCCGGTCGAGGTTGGGGGTGCGCAGCCGTGGGTCGTAGCAGCCCATGGTACGCCAGTGCTGCTGGTCGCTGGTGATGAGCAGGACGTTGCGTGCCTTGGCCATGGTCTGGACTCCGGTTGATGCTACATTAACGAGCAAATGCCACGTGTTCCATCGGATATTCTTGATCACCATGGCCGTTTCTTGATCGGGTCATGGCCCCCGCCGGTGCGCCTCTACCGGGCCGGACGCGAAGTCCGTGCCTCGTCCAGCTACCGCTGTGCCGCCGACCGCACCGACGCCGTGCCCCGCGTCCTGGTGCAGCGCACCGAGGCCGGACTGGGCGCAGTCCAGCTGGGTGGGCGTCGCCATGTGGTGCCGCCCGGTCATGCCCTGGTGATCGCCATCCCGGGTCCGGCGCGTTACGCCTTCGAGGATGGTGGGAGGCCGTGGCGCTTCGCCTTCGTCTCGGTGACCTGCACGCCGCCGCCGGAACTGGCGTCGCCGGTGATCGATCTCGCCAGCCAACCGGCCCTCGATCGCGTGTTCACCGGACTGGTCGAGCGGCATCTCGCTGGTGACCCCGGGCCGCAGGCGGTCGCCGCCTATCAACTGCTGCTCGGCGTCGTCGCGCTGGCCGCGGGGACCCAGCCCAGTGGGCCGGAGGACCTGCTGGCGGCACGTCTGGCGGATGGGCACGGACGCTGCGGTATCGCCGGCTTGGCGCACGAACTCGGCATCAGCCATGCGGGCCTGACCCGCCGCTTCACCCGTCGCTTCGGCGAGCCGCCGCGCGCCTTCGCCGAACGCCAGCGTCTGCGCTCGGCCTGCACCAAGTTGGCGGCCGGCGATCCACCGCATGCTGCCGGCGCGTCGGTCGGCTATGCCGATCCGGCGCATTTCGGCCGCGCCTTCCGCCGTCGGCTCGGGCTATCGCCTGGTGCCTGGGCGGAACTGCCGGATATGCTCCGTCCCCTGCCGTGAGGACTCCCATGCCGAATCGATTCCTGCTGCTGCTGGTCGCCTGCTTGCCGCCCCTGCCCGCTCTCGACTACGTGTGGTGGGAGGGCGAGGCGCCGAGCGCGTCGTCCGGCGAGCTGAAGCCGGCGCACTGGTTCGACTCGCCGCACGAGCGGCTGTCCGGCGACCGCTCGCTGGGCGGCATGAGCGGGGCGCAGACCTGGGTCGCGTACACGGTCGAGGTGCCTAAGTCCGGCACCTACGATTTCTACCTCCGCAAGTTCTGGCAGCACGGCCCCTTCCGCTATCGCTGGAACGAGGCCGGCGACTGGGTGACGGTGCAGCACGCGGCGCTGCTCGACAACGTCAAGCTCGACAAGCACTGCATCAACTGGGTGGCCGGCGGTCCGGTCACGCTACGGCAGGGCGCCAACCGTTTGCGCATCGAAGCCGTGGAGACGAACAAGCCCTTTGTCCTCGACTGCTTCGTCCTGGTCGATGGTCCGTTCACACCCAACGGCCTGCTCAAGCCCGGCGAGAAGTTCAACCGCGCCGAGCCCGGCAGGTGGAGCTTCGAGCCCGACCTCGATACCTTCGATCGTGCGGATGCGCTCGGCTTGCGCGCGCTCAACGAACCGGTGGCCGGCGCGCATGGCTATCCCCGGGTCGACCGTCAGGGTGACCTGGTCGATGGTTCGGGCCGGCCCCTGCGCCTGTGGGCGGTGAACACCAGCGTGCAGGAGCGCCCGTTCGCCGACGTCCAGGCCCACGCACGCCATCTCGCCAAGCGTGGCGTCAACATGGTGCGCCATCATGGCCACATCAACGCGCCGGGAGGCAGTCTGGATGGCGGTCCCGATGACGAGCAGATCGACCGCCTGCAGAAGCTGGTCGCGGCGATGAAGGGCGAAGGCATCTACACCACCGTCTCGCCCTACTGGGCTGGCCACAACGGCGCACCGCAGGAGACGCTGCTGTTTTGGGACGAGTCCGTCCAGACGGCCTACAAGCGCTGGCTACGCGCGGCGCTCACCCGGCCGAATCCCTATGACGCGCGCAAGACGCCGTTGGCGCAGGATCCGGCCCTGGCCATCGTGCAGATCCAGAACGAGGACAGCCTGTTCTTCTGGACGACGATGCACGCCTTGACCGGCGACAACCTCGCGCGCATCACCGTGACGTATCACGCTTGGCGTGCGGCGAACGGCCTGACCGGGACGCCGGCGCTGAATCTCAAACTGTGGGAGCTGGACAACCCGAAGCCGGATCAGCTGGACACGATGCGCTTCTTCGCTGAGACGATGCGGGCGTGGAATACCGAGTTCGCCCGCTGGCTGCACGACGAGGTCGACTGCGCGGCGTTGATCAACGCCGGTAACTGGCGGACCGCCAACCAGGTGCGGCTGCTTGATCTCGAACGCTGGAGTTACGCAGCCAACGACCTCATCGGCGTCAACCGCTACGTCGGCGGCGTGCACGTCAATCCGACCGACAAGGGCAAGGCCGGGTATCTCGTCTCGGTCGGCGACCTGTTCACCACCCAGAGCCGGACCATCGACTGGGAGGGTCTGGCGACCAATGCCCGCCAGGTCGCTGGCCTGCCCTACATCATCCCCGAAAGCACCTGGGTGCCGCCGGGGCGCTATGCCAGCGAAGGGCCGTTCCTGGTCGCCGCCTACAGCGCGCTGAGCGGTATCGACGGCTACTACTGGTTCGCCCTCAACCAGATCGGCTTCGACTCGACCCTGGTGAAGTGGCAGGCGGCCAGCCCGGTGGTCATGGGCGGCTGGCCGGCGGCGGCGTTCCTGTTCCGCAAGGGCCTGGTGAGTCGCGGCAAGCCGGCGGTGCATGAGGAGCGCTCGCTCGATGACCTGTGGCATCTGCGCGCACCGCTGCTTGCCGAAGAGGCCGGCTTCGACCCCAACCGCGATGCGGCGATCAGCCCGAAGTCGAACCTCCGCTCGACCATCGACCCGGCGGCCTACCTCGTCGGCCCGGTCGAGGTGGTCTACGGCGGCGATCCCGCCAAGAGCACGGCCGTCGATCTGGGTCGCTACGTCGACCTGGCGGCGGGGCGCGCGACCAGCCTCACCAGCGAGCTGATCATGGACTGGCATCGCGGCCTGTGCACCCTCGATGCGCCGTCGGCGGCGGGCGCCACCGGCTTTCTCGCCAAGGCTGGGACGATCCGGCTGCAGGGCCTGTCGATCACGGCGCGCAACGAATTCGCCACCGTCCTGGCGGTGGCGCTCGACGGCCGGCCGCTGAGCGGTTCGCAGCGCGTGCTGGTGCAGATCACCACCCAGGATCAGCCGTACGGCTGGAAGACCAGTCCGGCCACCTTCACCAGCGACAAGAAGTCCTACCAGGGCTTCCGCATCGACGCTCTCGGTGAGGCACCGTGGAATGTGGTCGACACGGATCTGGTCCTCACCCTGCCCAATCGTGGCCTGCGCACGGCAGTGCGCCTCGACGAGAACCTCTATCCGACCACGGACGCGGTGCCGGTGACGGCGACCACGGATGGCCTCGTCCTCACTCCGCCGCGCAACACGATGTACCTGCTGGTGCAGTAGCGATCCGATTCCCCCCCACGTGTCCCCGCCTGCCGCGGGACCGCCGGCGTCCCGCCGGCCTGTGGCAATGAGGTTTCCCCCTGGGACCGGGCGCCGCTGATCGGTTTACCGGCTTTCCATCGGGGCGAAGATGCGGCTCGAACGAAACAGCAGTTCGGCAGCATGCAGTTCGCGCGGCGGTGCTGCAACTTCACCGCACAGACGCGCACGCAGCCAGTACCCGCCGCGCTCGCCCATGGATTGCTCGGGAATGCGGATCTCGGAGATCGGCACGGCGAATTCCTTGGCGATGCGCTCGCAACGGTCGAAGCAGAGTAATTCTACGCCGTCGCCGATGCGTGGGGTGCCTGCACTCAGGGCGGTGCAGATGCGTTCGGCAGTGGCGGCGTCTTCAGCGAAGAGGGCGCTGCAGCCCTGCTCGGCGATTAGCGCATGTAACGCATGGGAGAATGCAGGAAGGGTATCAAACTTGTTCAGCTGATGAGTCTGTGCACCGGCAGCACGAGCGGCGGCGAGGAAACCGGCGTGGCGGTCTGCCTTGGCGCCGCGCATCTTTCCGATGTAGGCGAGGCAGGTATGCCCAGCTGCGATCAGGGCCCGTGTCCCGGCATTGGCCTCTGCGCGGTAATCGACAGAAAGGAAGGCCAGATCGGAGGCCGTAGGTCGGCGGTTGAAGCAGAGCACGGGGCGGCCACCGGCGGCGATGCGCGCGAGGGCAGACTCGTCGTCGCTGCCGAGGGCCATGATCACCAAGGCATCGACGCCAGTGGCCCCGGCGCGGATCTCCTCGGGTTCGAGCATCACCAGGCGATGGCGGACGTCACCCAGGCCTGCCTGGACGCCGGCGAGGAAGCGGCGGTAGTAATCGTCGCTGACGGCCTGGAGCTTGGCATCGAAGCCGATGAGGCGAATGCGGTCGTCCCTCGCTGGCCGTGCCGGATCGCTGACGTAGGTGCCGCGACCGGCCCGGCGCTCGACCAGACCGTTTTCTTCCAGGATGGCGAGGGCCTGACGCAGGGTCGGACGACTGACGCCCAGGTCGGCAGCGAGCTGGTGCTCGCCTGGCAGGGCGCTGCCGATCGGATGCTCGCCCTGGGCCAGGAACGTGCGGAAGCGGACAACGAGGTCAGGAACCAGGGAGGGGCGGCCGCGGGACATGGAAGCAACACCTCTAGGGACGCCATCGGTGAGCGCCATGGTCTAAATATTGACAGGTAAATAAAACGTGCAAGTATATTACTAAGCTGGTCGACAACCGATCCCCGCCGCGCACCCCAGGCCTGCTTCTCTCCGGAAACCGGGTCATCCCCAAGGATCCAAGCGAATGCACCTCCGAACCTCTGACACACGCAACGTGCTCTGCGCCGTCTTCTCCTGCGTTCTGCTGCTGGCCCCGGCCATCCTGGTGGCCGAGGATGTCGCCACGGCGGCGGACCGCATCGGCCCCGACGGACTCAATTATCCTGATTTTTCCCGAGCCGGTATCCCGGGCGGAATCCCCATGCTGCCGGTCATTGTCGACGCCACGGATTTTGGGGCCAGAAGCGACGATGAAGCGGACGACGCTGTCGCCATCCAGGCGGCGATCGAGGCTGCCGCCAGTCGCGGTGGTGGTGCCGTCATGCTACCAGCAGGCAACTACTACATCGATGCGCCCCTCGTCATCCGTCATGACGGGGTGGTGCTGCGTGGGGCCGGCCGTGCCAGCACCCGCTTGATCCCACGGTTCCAGGGTCAGGACCTGTCCGACAAGGGACCCAGCCTACAGGTGTTGGAAATTGCTCCCCTCAAGGTTCAGCGCCGTTATGACGTCTACCCTGATACAGCCATTCGGCGTGGCGATTTCAGCGTTCATCTTCCTGAGAAGAACCACGCGGTGGTGAAGGTTGGCGACATTGTTGTCCTCACGGCGACGCCGCCTACGTCAGTGATCGCAGCCTTGGCGCCTGGCCTGCAGAAGCAGGCAGGAGATGGCAGTTATGGTTCCATATATTGCTGGCAGTACCTGGAAGTCCTCGGTGTCGAGGAGGATGTCATCACCTTCGCGCAGCCGATCCGTCTGGATCTCGCCCTCGACCAGAGACTCAAGCTCATGCACGTGCCTGTGATGGTGCGCGGCAGCGGGGTTGAAGACCTGAGCGTCATCCAGGCGGTGACGGGCAAGAACATCAACGGGTTGACGTTCGAAAGCACTCGCGACTGCTGGGTGCGCGGAGTCGATGTCCTGAAAATCGGCAATTATCCAGTTTCGTGGGGGCGGAGTTGGCATTTCGAGATGCGTGACTGCCGCCTGGATGAGTCTCTTTCGCGTGGTGGGGCCAAGGCATACTTCGGTTTCGGTTTCGCCTGCGACGGTCTCATCGATCAGGTGAGGGCCACCCGCTTGCGTCACCTCAGTATTTCCATGGCCAGCAACGGTCTGGTTTTCCGCAATTGCTTCCTGGAAAACATCGACATCAATTTCCATCTGAATTGGCCGCATGAAATCCTTTTCGAAAATTGCCACGTCGATAGCGGCCTTGGTCCCAAGGCGGCTCCTGGAGAAGAGGGCCGTGGTTCCTATGGCTTCGGTATCTACACCCCGCGCCTGGACGGCGACATGCATACGCCGGCCGGGCCCCGGCTGACATTTTACCACAATCACTTCGTCAGCAGAGTTGATGGCCTCATGCTCGGCGGAGGCGCGACTCAGCACACCGTAGTCGCTTACAATACGTTCGATGTGGCCCAGAGTTTTGCCGCGGTGATCCGAGCTGGCAGTCAGGGCAGCGTGATATGCGACAATGTCTTTGTGTTGCGCGATCCGAATCAACGGCGGCGCTGGATGGCTGCGGAAACCTACGGTCATCCCCAGCCGGAGTCGCTCTGTGGGGCAGTACTGTTCCTTGCCGGTCACAACGAAGACGTGGCGTTCATCCGCAATCGTTTCTACGGCGCTCCTGCCGGGGATCTCTTCGTCGGGGGTCAGCCGGGTGTCGCCGATGGCAATCAGAACCTTCAACCGACGTCACAACGCGCAGGAGATGTGCCGCCAGGAACGGTGGGCCTGCGGGGTGATTGGCGGGTACGCATGGTGCAATCGCTGGCGGCGACCGCGGACGGAAATAAATTACCCGATCCGGGCCTCAGTGATGCGGCACGGGCCCTGCTCGGCGAGGATTGTGACGACACGCAGTGGCCAACCCTGCCCATGCCAGCGATGTTTAGCTCTGCGCCGCTCGACTTCGCAGCTTTCGATGGCGAAGCGGTGATCCGTCGTCGCTTCGATCTACCCACCGGCCTGGTCGGCACGGCGGCCATTCTTTCGTTGGGTACCATCGACGACTACGACGAGACCTGGATCAACGGAACGCACGTTGGTACCACCGTCGGGGCGGATGCCTGGAAGATGCCGCGCCGCTACACCATCCCGGCCGGACTCCTGCGTGCCCAGGGCAATGTCATTGCCATCCGCGTCTGGGATGCCTTTGGCGGTGGTGGCCTCGGCGGCACTCCCGATCAGGTGTGGATCGGCAAACCCCAGCCACAGGTCGAACCGCCCTTGCCCGTCGACATCGCTGCCCCTAAGCCGCCGGTGCCGTCGCTCTACGAGTGGCAATGCGCGCAGCGCAAACAGGCCGCTGCCACACCCTGAGGGTCAACTTCGCCGGTAGCTGAGACGGAAGAGTCCATTGCCCCAGGCGCGCCAGCGGCGCGCGGCCCCAGGTAAGGCTTCATTGCCTCGGGCAAGCGTGGTTAGTCCAGCGCGCTGGCGATGGCCAACAGACGCCGGTCACTGAACATCGGGCCCTGTAGCTGCATGCCGATGGGCAACCCGAGTTCGTCGCGGCCAGCTGGGAAGCTGTGCGCGGGCACGCCGGCGAGGTTGGCGGCGATGGTGAAGATGTCGCTCAGATACATCTGCAGCGGGTCGGACAGCTTCTCGCCGAATTTGAAGGCGGTGGTCGGGCTGACCGGGCCGAGGATGGCGTCGCACGTGGCGAAGGCCTGCTCGAAGTCGCGGCAGATGAGGCGGCGGACCTGCATCGCCTTCTTGTAGTAGGCGTCGTAGTAGCCGGTGCTGAGCACGTAGGTGCCGAGCATGATGCGGCGTTTGACCTCGGCGCCGAAGCCTTCGGCACGGCTCTTGCCGTAGACTTGGCGGAGGTCGGGGGCGTCGGCGCGGTGGCCGAAGCGGATGCCGTCCATGCGTGCCAGGTTGGAGGCGGCCTCGCCGGTGCCGATGACGTAGTAGGTGGCGACGGCGAAGCGCTCGTGCGGCAGAGTCACCTCGACCAGGGTCGCGCCGGCCGCCTGCAATTTCGCCTTGGTCGCATCAAGGGCGGCGCGTACCGCCGGCTGCAGCCCCTCGGCGTGGGCCGGGACGATGCCGATGCGTAGGCCGCGCAGGGCTTCGCCGACGACGGGCAGTGGGTGTGGGGCCGAGGTGCTGTCGAGCGGGTCGTGGCCGGACATCACCGCCAGTACGGCGTCGGCATCGGCGGCATTGGCGGCGAACGGACCGATCTGGTCGAGTGACGAGCCGAAGGCGATCAGGCCGTAGCGCGAGACGCTGCCGTAGGTCGGCTTGAGGCCGTGGCAGCCGCACAAGCCGGCCGGCTGACGGATCGAGCCGCCGGTGTCGCTGCCCAGGCTGACCGGCACCAGGCCGGCCGCCGCCACCGCTGCGCTGCCGCCCGACGAGCCGCCGGGGATGCGCGTCGGATCGACAGGATTCTTCACCGGTCCGTAGCAGCTGGTCTCATTCGACGAGCCGAAGGCGAACTCGTCCATGTTGGTCTGCGCCACGATGATGGCGCCGGCCGCTTCGAGGCGGGCGACGGCGGTGGCGGTGTAGGGCGCGACGTAGCCCTCCAGCATGCGCGAGCAGCAGGTCGCCGGCAGCCCGGTGATGCACAGGTTGTCCTTGGCCGCGATCGGCACGCCGGCCAGCGCCAGACGCTCGCCGGCGCGGACGCGGGCGTCGACGGCATCGGCGGCGGCCAGGGCACGCTGGCGATGCACGCGGATCACGGCGTTAAGCGTGTCGGCCTCGCAGGCGGCCAGCGCGGTCTCGACCGCGACCCGGGCAGAGCGTCCGTTGCCGACTGCGGCGGCGATGGCGCGGGCGGTCTCGCGGCTCATCGTTCCACCACCTTCGGCACCAGGAAGGAGCTGTCGTTCTTTACCGTGGCGTTGCCCAGGGCGTCGGCGGTGCTCAGCATCGGCGCGGGCACATCGGCGCGGGTGACGTTGACCAGTCCAGCGACGTTGGCGATCGGCTCGATGCCTGTGGTGTCGACCTCGGCGAGCTGGGCGACGTAGCCGACGATGGCTTCCAAATCGTTGGCGCGGCTGGCGATCTCGCTGTCGGACAGGTCGAGACGCGCCAGCGACGCAAGGTGGCGGACCTGCTGCTCGCTGATGGGCATGGGCGCGGAGGCTAGGGACTGAGCCAGGGTGGCAATGGCTGGCGGGGGGAAGCCCGTGAGTCGAGAAATCGCAGTTCGCAGTTCGCAGTTCGCAGTTCGCAGTTCGCAGTTCGCAGTTCGCAGTTCGTCGTTCGTCGTTCGTCGTTTGTCGTTCGTCGTTGCAGCTACGTTGGCTACGCTCAGGGCCACCCATCACCATCCAGGTGACACTGATGTAGTCCGTTTTCTCGTCGTATGTCTATGTGGAACAACGAACGTAACTACTCAGCCGGGGCCCCGTCGCGCAGCGATGGGGCGGGCGCCGAGTGGCGGTGGGCGGATAGAATGGGCGAAGCCCATCCGCCCACGGTTTCGGAGCCGTGCGACGAAACCGAGCCGCGACAAAGATACTACCACCGAATCAAGTCCTTCTTTGCGGACCAGTCTGCGGGGATAGACTGTCCGATGAGCCGGTCGGAGGGAGGTA
>JBBREK010000052.1:0-20008 GCA_038203025.1 Planctomycetota bacterium | reverse complement strand
AGCTGGCTCCAAGAGAGTGTCCGCGTGAGCCAGATCAATCCTGGGCGTTGAGCTGCGCCATGTCCACCTCGTCGATGAACACCCGGCCGGCGCTCGGCGAGTCGAGCCCGCCGACCATGTTGAAGAAGGTGCTCTTGCCCGATCCCGACGGCCCCATCACGCAGATGTACTCACCGCGGAAGATCTCCAGGTCGATGCCCCTCAGCGCGTGGGTGATCTCGGCCCCACGCTGGTAGGTCTTCTTCACCCCCTGGGCGCGGACCAGAATGTGCTTACCCACGGCGTAAGCCGCGGCGTCGAACGCTGGCGCGTCAGGCAGGGCGGTCATCGGCGATCTCCCCACCATTGCCGCAGCATCGTCGGGTCAGAACGACGAACGACGAACAACGAACGACGAACAGTGGCCGCGACTATCATTCGACCCTCATCGCTTCCATCGGGGCCATGCGCGAGGCCAGCCACGACGGATAGATGGATGCCATAGTCGCCAAAACAAGACCGGCGAGGATGCAGGCCAGACCGCACATCAGCAATCCAAGGGCCGGGAAGTACCACAGCAGGTGTCCGCCGAACAGCCAGCCACCCTTGATCAGCGAGAGCAGCAGCCCGACCAGCATGCCCATGGCCCCGCCGGCGGCGCCCTGGATGCCGGCCTCCATAAGGAACTGCGTCAGGATGAAGCCGTCGGTAGCACCCAGGCACTTCATCGTCGCAATCTCGCGGAAGCGCTCGGTGATGGCCATGAGCATGGCGTTGGCAATACCGACCATGCAGACAAGGAAGGAGATGGCGACGAGGAACGCCTGCCTGGTCGAGACCAGGCCGCCAGCCGGGTCGATCTTGCCGGTCAGGGCCTTTTCGCGGGCCGATAGATCGCGTTCATCATCGAGAGCGGTCTTGAGTCGCAGCAGGTCGGCGCGGGGGATCCCACCGCCCAGCACCTCGACCATGCGCGGATCGTCGAGCTGCTGCGTCTTCTCGTCGAGGGTCTGCTTGGTGCGGAAGGCGGACAGCCAACGCTTGCGGCCGTCCTCGGAGGTGAGGCCAGCGGAGACGCTGTCGCGCAGGCGGTCGAGAACGAAGGCGGATTGCTGATCGGCGATCGCGGCGACTGGGTACAGACCACCGAAACCCTGCTTGCTAAGCAGCGCAGCGAAGGCCTGACGGTCGTCAGGCGTGGCCTCCGCCAGCCAGGCGACCCAGCCTTCGCGATTGGCAGCTCCGCTGAGCTTGCGGACACCGGCTTCAAGCTCGGCGATGCGCGCATGCCAGGCGGTGACCAGGGCAGACAATTCCACGGCTGTCGCGGGCGCCGTCTCGACGGTGACGCGTACCTCGGCCAACGGCAGCGGCAACCGGTCGGAGCGTACACGCATGGCGGCGGCGGCGAATGACTCCCAGCGGTCGGTGGGGGCGAGCCAGGTGAACACCTCGTCGTTACGTGCCCGGCGCACCAGCATGGCACGGGTGCCGGCGTCCTGCCGGTCGACCCAGGCGACGATGGTGCGCTCGCGCCTGGCCGCCGCGGCGAGGGCCTGGAGCCGGGCAGGCTCCCAGCCGGCGATAGCGGCATAGTCATTCAGCGGCGTCGCCTGTTCCGCCAGACGCGACGCCAGCAGGCTGGCGTTCGGCCGGCCGAACCACAGGTCGGCTGCGACGGCGGAACGGCGGGCGTGGACCAGTTCAGCACGGACGCCGACATCGACCGACTTGGCGATGACGCTGTCCGACAGCAGGTTCATGAAGAACGCCACCGCCAGGATGATCACCATGGTGGTCAGGACCGAGCGGAACAGCCGGTGCCTGATGCCCTTCAGGCACAGGCCGAAGGTGCGCGCCAGCGACAGCTGGACCTGGGCACGGACATCGATCGGGGGGTGTGCCATGGTCAACCCGCGAAGATGCCCATGGTCTTGGGCAGCAGTCCGGTGGTAAGATGGTAGATCCAGCCGATCGACAGCGTGACGATCACCGCCAGCAACTCACCCATGATCAGGCCGATGAACAGCGGCTTGAGATTCTGGTAGACCCGACCGCCGCCGAAGCGGACCACCAGTTCCTTGGCGACCCAGCCGATGAGGAAGGACATCCACACCCGGTTCGCCGGATAGGTGTCCCAGACCAGGAAGAGGATGGGGTGGATGTAAAAGCCAGCCCAGCGGAAGCGGATCAGGGAGAAGGCTACCACGGCCACCAAACCGAAGGCGATCCAGCCCAGCTCCTTGGATTTGCCGACATTCTCTGCGATCAACGGCACCTTGGCCAGGCCGCTGGCGGCGGTCGAAGAGGCGTACTGGCCGGTTTCGACCAGCGTGCTGACGCCCCGCGTCGCATCCGTGACGTTGATCCCAACCACCATCTGCGCCCAGGTGTCTTTGGTCGAGCCGAAGTTGTACATGCCCCAGGTGGTGGCGAGCAGTCCGACTCCCAAAGCGACGGCGATGACGACGAAGCCGACACCAGCCAGGCGCAGCCGCCGGACCCCGGTATTTTCCGCCATCTTGAAGGCATTGGCAGCAAAGGGCATGAGGCACTCGCGCGGGTCCTGCGACAAGACCACGCCGAGGTAATGGATCATCACCAGCGGCGCAGCACCCAGGGCGCTGAGTCCAAGGGTGCTGGCGAGCAACTGCGCCGGCTGCCAGCCAGCCTGCAAGAAGGGGACTCCAGCCTCGCACACTACGCGGGTGAAGACGAGGAAGAAGACCATCAGGGTCAGGGCATAGGCCAGGGCGACGAACCAGTCGATACCGAAGGCGCCGACCAGGACGGCAGTGAAACCGGCGAAGGCGAGCAGGAACAGACGCGCCGCCCAGACTGGTTCGGCGTGGTCGCCGCTTGCGCCGCCGGCCAGGCCGCAGGCCTTGCGCGCCACGGCCCAGTAGTAGGTGCGGCCGGTGTAGAGCAGGATGAGTGCGTAACCGATGTAGGCGCCACTGCGCGCCGATTGCAGATCCGTGGTGGTCCCGGTGGCGGTGTAGAACTGGATGTTGAACAGCACCACGGCGAAGCCGACGATGCCCATGGTGAACGAGACCTCGGAACTGATGAAGAACGCCAGTCCGATGACCGCGAAGTAGATGTCGCCGAAGCCGAGAGTACTGGCGCCGCCGGCCTGACTTACGGTGGGGAACAGGTGGGTGACCACGTCCCACTGGGCCCAATGCAGGGTGATGAACGGCACCCAGCCCGGAAACCACACTGCCGCGTAGTTGAGCAGGTGCATGAGGAAGATCGGGATGACGCCGAACCAGAACAGGCGGTTGCGGAAGATATCGCTGATCAACGAGCCGGGTGTGCGCTGAATCAGCGCGGTGGCGACCGCCGCGATCGGATAATTGAGCTGCTCGTGATGTGACCACTGCCGATGCACGATCAGCTGCAGCATGAGGATCGCGAGCGTGAAGAGCAGGACCAGGGGCAGCCAGAAGGTCAGCGCGGGCAGCCAGTCGCGCACCGGCATCTCGGACAGCGGCAGCGTCTCGTCACCGACCGGCAACCCCTGGGTCATGCCGGTGTAAACGCGCTCATAAGCCTGTTTGGCGTCATTAAAGCGGCTTTTGAAGCCAATATCGACGCGGTCGTGGGCCAGCCGCCAGGCGGGCGGCGACGCATCGCCTGCCGCAAGGGTTTCCGGCATCGACTTGAGCAGCGCGCCGGCGGCGGCCCAGCGCGCCGGATCGCCGGCGGAGGCCCGTTCCCAGGAGCGCTCGGTGTTCTCGCGCTGCAGTTCCTTGTCCTGGTCCCGCCACATCTTCGGTGGCGACAGTTCGATTAGGTCGAGGGCGGCGGCGTAGGCTTCGGCATCGACTCCCACCCCCGCGAGCGGCTGGACTAGCGAACCGTCGGCCAAGGAGGCACGCTCTGCGGCGATGGCCCCATCGAGCGCCGAGACCTCGGGAGCGCCGCCATTGGGGAAGAGCCGCTGCGGTATGTGGCCGAGGATGTCCAGCCTGCGCCATTCCGGCCGAGTATCGGCTTGGGTCTGGGCGGTGACGATAGCGCGCTGGAAGTAGCGCATGAAGCCGGAGGTCGGCAGCCAGGACACCAGTAGGGTCAGGGCGAAAACGACGGTGAGTTCGCGGGTGCTCAGGCGCAGCAGCGGCCAGCGGCCAAGGGTCGGATTCCACACCAGCACCAGCAGCAGGGCCAGACCGAAGGGCAGGGCGGGCACGAAGTTGCCGATCGCCGGCGACTGCCCGAGGTACTGGTCGTTGAACCAGGCGCCGACGACGACGAACGGCGCGAGGATCAGCCCGAGGACCAGCGCCTTGGCGGTGAAGGACCGGCCACTCCGGGACTCGTCGGACGAGACTGGCGCGACAGGTGTGAACGACGGTTCCGTGGCCATGGGCGGGGGCAGGCTGGTGGTGCCTGACTCGGACTCAAGCACTTTGGCCTGGCCGGGTCGAGACGTGCATGATTCGAGGGGTTCGGACGGTGGAAGAACGCTTGAATCGCGGTTCGTGACCGCCTGTATGCTTGGCCGCGCCGCCGGGGCCGGGGCTCAGGCCTCGACGTTGGCGTGTCGGGCCAAGGCGTCGGCCTTGTCCCCGCCCTGGTCGGTGAATCGCCGGTTGATCATGCTTTCTAGTAGCAGGAAGCAGGCCTGCTCGAACAACGAGCCGGCGGTCTGGCGGCTGTTGGTCGCAGTGGCCACGCCGCGCTTGTGTGGAGCGGGCAGCTCGACCACCGCCGAGGCGAGCTGACCGAGCGGACTGACCCGACTGCCCACTATCGCCAGGACCTCGGCGCCATGCCGGGCGGCCTCCATCGCCGCACCGAGCGTGGTCGAGGTGCTGCCGCTGCCGGAGGCGACCAGAAAGAGGTCGCGCGTGCCGACCGGCGGGCAGCTGGCATCGCCGACAAAGAAGGCTGGCTGCCCCAGGTGGTTCAGGCGCATGATGAAGGTACGCAGAATGAATCCCGAGCGGCCGGTGGCGAAGGCGAAGACGCGCGGGGCCTGGTCGATCAGCCGGTAGGCATGTTCGACCTCGGCCGGCCGGGCTTTCGCCATCAGGTCGCCGATCTCGCCAAGGATGCTGCGCCAATGCTGGTCCATCGGCGGGCATGATGGTGGCCGGGAAGGCTGTGGAAGAGGGCTGCACCAGGAATGGAAGCGGCGATGTCCGGCCGCATGATCCGCGCTTAGAGCAGCCCACCTGATCCACTAGGATGATCCTGGAATGTCCCCTCTGGCCGCATGTGCTCTCCTGGCCTGTGTCGCCGCCGGCGCTGCCGCCGAACCGCTCGCCCTCGCCGCCGTGCCCGATGCGGGGTTGCGCAGCAGGATCGCCACACTGCCTGCCAAGGGACAGGCGGTGGCGCTGGCGACCCTGGCCAGGCAACCGGCCCTATTGCGGTCGGCGGCGCATCTCGCCATCTCCCCAGGTGGCGGCCTCTGCTTCACCAATTGCGCCGCCCATCCGGCTGGCGCCCCGGTGCCGGCGCCGGCCGGCCCGGCCCGCCTGCTCATCGCCCAGGGCACCGTGCCAATCGCCAGCGTGCCGGCCTACGCCAGCCTGCCCGGGGCTCCCAACACCCTGTATCTCGACTTCAATGGCGAGACCGTCGCCGGCACACAGTGGAATGCCCTTGAGTCGGTCGCGTCTTGGGACACCAAACCCTATGATACCGACGGCGACGACACCACCTTCAGCGACAACGAGCAGGATGCCATCTACCTGATCTGGCAGCGCGTCGCCGAGGACTACCGCCCGTTCAACGTCAACGTCACCACCATCGCACCCGGCGCATTCAGCGCCCGCATTGGCCACGCCCTGATCACCAGGAACTCGGACGGCACTAATGACTGTCCGTCCCCCTCGGCCGGAGGCGTGGCTTACGTGGACGTGTTCGGCCGAAGCAACTACCCGAGCTTCCAACCGGCCTGGATCTACTTCAACAATCTGGGCGGCGGACGGGAGGACCTCGTCGCCGAAGCCGTGTCGCATGAACTGGGACACAACCTGGGTCTCAGCCACGACGGCACCTCGTCACTGGAATACTACACCGGCCACGGGCCAAGCGGCTTCAGCTGGGGCCCGATTATGGGAGTCTCGTACAACCGTGTCATCACACAGTGGAGCAAGGGCGAATACACCAGCGCCAACAACCTTGAGGACGACATCTCCATGATCATGGCGCGGATCGGCCAGGTCGCCGACGACCATGGCGACGCCATCGGCAGCGCCACCGCCCTGGTCAGCACCGGCACCGGGACACGCACGGTGACGCCGGTCGCGGGAATCATCGCCTCCGAGAACGACCGCGACATCTTCACCTTCGATGCCACCGCCGGAGCGGTGAACCTCACCGTCACTCCGCGCACGGTAACCAGCCTTGGCTACCTGTCGCCACAAACCCTCGGGGCCGACCTCGACGCCAAGGCCGAGATCCTCGATGCGCTCGGCGCGGTGGTGTCCGGCCTGACCGCCGAGGTCCAGGACAACCGGATTGCCACGATCAGCGGCAACCTCCCCGCGCCAGGCACCTATTACCTGCGAGTGGCAGGGGCCGGGAACCGCGACCCCCGCAGCGACGGGTTCAGCCCCTATGGCAGTCTCGGCGCCTACATCATCAGCGGCACCATCCCCGACGCCGCACCGCTCTCACTCGGCTTCGCCGTCACCGCCATCAGCCAGGATGAAGGCAGCTCCGGACCAAGAAACATCACCGTGATCGTCATCCGCGCCGCCGGGGCGGTCAGCGTGCGCTACGACACCGCCGACCAGAGCGCTACCGTTGCCGATGCCGACTATGTCCCCGTCACCAACGGCCTGTTGACTTGGGCCGACGGCGACCCCGCGGCCAAGACCTTCACCATCACAGTCGAGGGCGACACGACGGATGAGGCCGACGAGTCGTTTCTGGTTACCCTAAGCAACCCGACCGGCACCACCCTGGGGCCCAACTCAGTCCTGACCATCACCCTGCGTAACGATGACGCAGCGTCCGCTGACCCGGGTACCGCCATCGCCAGCCCCGCAAGCGGTTCCGGCGGTGACAGCGGTTGCGGTCCCGGCGGTCTACTCGGCATCGCGCTGGGTCTCGGCGGCCTCGGACTGATCCGACGCCGACAGGACTGACCGGGCGACAGATCGCCGGCAACACCCTGCCTACCTCCTCCGTATCACTCACGGGCGCGCCACACACGCCGCCGGACCACCGTCCACGACTGCGGTCACGGCGTTAAGGCCAACCATCATCGCCCTGCCTGGAGGCCAGCATGCTCCGTTATCTCATCGTCCTCGTCCTGTGCGCCGGCGCCGGCGCCGCCCTGGAGACGCCGCTGACCCTCACCAGCGGTCAGGGAAACCGCATCCTCGTCGTCGATCCGGCCTTCGGCTCGATCACGATGTACGAACTGAGTGCAAGCAAGTCCGACCGGATCAGCGGCCTGCGCAAACCGCAGGCGAACTTCCTCGCCGACCTCGACCTGTATCTGAAAAGCTATCCCGACGAGCAGGAAGGCCTGCCCATCCAGGCCCTGCGTTTAGGCAACGGCACCAAGCCGGCCTACGGCGAGATGTTCGCCCTGCTGTCGGACAAGCGCACCACCCGCGAGGCCAAGGCAGGCAAGAAGGCGCTGCGCTGGCGGGTCAAGGACGCCGAGGACGCCTTCTGGAAGGGCGACCTCACGTACGACGGCGTGGTCCGCGCCGTGGTCAGCAGCAGCGGCCAGTACCTCATGGTCGGCATCCCGGCCCTGCATACCCTGTTGCTCTACAAGGTCGACGGCGAGGCGATCGAGCTGGCCGGCGTGCGCAACTACGGTCCCGAACTGTTCATCACCGGTCTGAACACCGCCCCGAGTCCGCAGCAACTGATGCAGGACACCTTGCGACGCATCCCCAAAGAGCGTGAGGCCGAGGCCCGGTCGCTGTTCGGCCTGGACGAGGATTCCCAGCCAGCCAAGGACGACGCCGCCGGTCCGGCGCTGCCGGCCAGCGAGCCGCCGACGCCCAAGAGCGACCTGTGGATCGCTGCCAGTTCGCAGGACACCTTCCTGGTCGTCGATACCGAGAACTACCATGCCATGCTCTACCAGCCGCAAGGCTTCAACCTGGTGGCGGTGCGCGATCTCACCATCGATCTGGGCGTCCCCGGACTGCTTAAAGGCTCGCTGAAGAGCAGCCCCGAGGGCGACGACCTGATCAAGCAGTTCCTCACCCAGCGTAAAGACTACGTGGTCAAGTACGCCCTACCCACCGAGCGCGATGAGATCCTCGCCCTGGTGGCGCAGCACAAGGTCAACGGCAAGCCCAGTCCGTTCGAGGCGATCAGCCTGGACAAACCCGGTCTGGCGATGATCAACTTCGTCGCCAAGCACGTCTTCCTCACCCTGGAGAGCAAGGGCGGTTCGATGCTGAACCTGGCCGGCGCCCGTGACTACACCCTCGACATTGCCGTCACCCTGCTCGACCAGGAGATCCAGGACCGCGAGCGGGCCAAGCGCCTGTTGGCCACGGTCGCCGGCCTGGCCACCGCCAAGAAGCAGAAGTCCGCGCTGCTGACCCTGCGCCAGGCACTCAGCCTCGATCCGCGCCTGGCCAAGGAGGCCGAAAACAAGCTGAAGGCCGCCTTCAAGAAGGACGCCGAGCAGCAGGCCGAATACCAGACCATCCTCGACGAGGCGGCCAAGAAAGCCGACGAACTCGACAAGCAGGTGGAGGAGCGCAAGAAGGCCCTGGAAGAGCAGCGAAAAGCCCCCAAGTAGCCACCACTCGGCGGTGGAGTCTGCCGTATCCGCTGATAGGACATGCCACATGCGTCTCCCCATCCATCTTGCGCTCCTGCTGCTTGCTATCGTCGTCGGCCTCCAAGCCGCGGTCTACAACGGCAAGGACAGCGTATTCCACCAACCTGACGGCAGCGTGGTAGCGGTGCGCATCTGGGGTGACGAGCATTTCGCCGTCATCGAGACGCCGGACGGGTGGACCCTGCTGTGCGACGGCGCCAACCGATGGTGCTATGCGCGTCCCGATGGCGCCGGCGGACTAGCGCCATCGGATGTCGTCGCCGGCCAGGGCGACCCCAACACCCTTGGCGTGGCCAGGCATTTGCGCCAGAGTCGCGCCCAGGCCGCAGCGATCTCGACCAGCCAGCGGGCCCTGCTGCACCACGACCTGCGTGGCCGACCCAACTCGGCCGTCATCCGCCAGGCACGGGCCGCAGCCGCTCCGGCCGCAGTGCCAGGAATCGCCGCCGCTCCCCCGTCCACGACCACCATCGGCCCCCGCCATGGCGTGACCCTGCTGATCCGGTTCCCCGACGACCCGACGACCATCTGGGACAACGGCAAGCTCACCCCGACCATCACCCGCAGCAATGTCGAAGACTACTGCAACCTGGACGGCTACACCGGCTTCGGCAACAACGGTTCGGTCAGGGACTACTATACCGACAACAGCCTGGGCCGGTTGGATTACACGAATACGGTCATCGACTTCTACACTGCCTTAAAGCCGATCCTCTATTACACCGACCCAGCTGTCACGGTAGGAGTGCGAGCTCGAGAGCTGATCCTCGAGGCTCTTAATCACGCCGACGACGCGGCAGGGCTCAACTTCGATTTCAGGAATTGCGACGCCAATAACGACGGAATCATCGACGGCGTCAATGTCTTCTACGCCTTCAACGATCCGGCCCATCCCAACATCCCGCCCAACAACTGGGCCCAGGGCCTGTGGCCACACATGAGCACCATCACCTGGACCTCGAACGATGTGGTACAGACCGGTGCCTACCAGATCACCAATCTGGGCACCTCGCTGGAACTGGGCACCTTCTGCCATGAAAACGGGCACATGCTGTGCGACTTTCCTGATCTCTACGATTACGGTTACGACTCAAAAGGTGGCGCGGGCGGCTTCAGCCTGATGGGGTACGGAGGAGACGGCACGAATCCGTCCCGGGTTGACGCCTATCTCGCCCTAGCCGCCGGCTGGCGCGATCCGGTCGACATCGCGGGTCTACCCGGCCCCCTGCCGCTGACCATCACAGCTGCGCTTCCGACACCCGGCGTCCCAACCATTCACCGCCTGCGCAAACCCGGTTCCACCACTGAATATTTTCTCTTCGAGTACCGCAACAACGGGCCGCCCCCCGGTCGCGATACCCTGCTGCCGTGCAGTGGTCTGGCCATCTGGCACGTCGACGAAGCGGGAAACCGCGACGACCAGCGATTCGCCAAGAATCCTCTGCATGACAATTTCGAACTTGCCCTGGTGCAGGCCGACGACCTGCGCCACTTTGAGCACGACGCCAACTCCGGCGACCAGTACGACCTCTGGTACAGCGCCAACGTAGTCGCCCAGGCGGTCAATGGCCTGATCTTCGCCGACGGACCAGGCACCGACCCGCAGGCCAACGACGCACGCTGGTGGGACGGCACCATCAGCGACATGGTCCTAGACCAGTTCTCAGCCCCCGGTGCCAACAGCATGACCTTCCGCTACAATCTGCCCGTCCCGCCACCGCCGCCGACCGACCACATCGGCTTCGTCGGAACGCAGGTGGCCCACCTTGAGGGCAACGCCGGCAGCCGCTTCATCTACCTGTCCGTTGCCCGTGAGGCCGGGTATACCGGAGCCGCCACAATTGACTGGGCCACCGTCGACGGTTCTGCTACCGGCGGCGCCGACTTCTCCGGCAGCGCCGATTACATCAGCGACTCCGGCACGATCGCCTGGGCCATCGGTGAAACAGCCGCCAAGACCATCGCCATCCAGGTCAACGGGGATACCGTCGAGGAACCCGACGAGGGCTTCACCGTCCGCCTGTCCAACCCCAGCGGCACCGACGACCCGGGTCTGGCCGCCGGAGTGAACATGCTCATCGTCCTGCGCAACGACGATGGCGCCTCGGCCGCCTTGGCCAGCGCCTCGGCTGCCGCGATCAGCCCCAACGGCACCGGTGACAGCGGCGGCTGCGGAGTTGGCGCACTGGCCGGCGTCCTGCTGGGACTCGGTGGCATCGGCTTGGTCCGCCGCCGCCGGCGCTGATCAGTCGCGGTTCTTCGACCGTCTAGCCAGCTCGCGGTCGACATCACGCTTCTGCGCCCGGGCGACCAGGTCGCGACGCTTGTCGCCTTTGTCCTTGCCGGTGCACAGGCACAGGTCGACCTTTACCCAGGGGCCTTTCCAGAACAGCTTCTCGGGGATCAGGGTCAGGCCCTTGGCCGAGAGCTTGCCGTGCAACTTCTCCAGTTCGCGCTTCTTGAGCAGCAGCTTGCGTGGCTGCAGCGGCTGGTGGCCGAAGGTGCCGGCCTGGCGGTACTCGCCGATATGCAGGCCGAAGAGGTACAGTTCATGGACACGATCGTCGAAGCGGGCATGGGCATCGCCCCACTGCACGTCGCCGGCGCGCAGGCTCTTGGCCTCGCTGCCCATCAGCACGATGCCCGCCTCATAGCTGTCGAGGATGGCGTAGTCGTGGCGCAGCTTCTTGTTGTAGAGGATCTCGCGCACCCCCGTCTTGGCCGGCGTCGCGGCCAGCTTCGGCTTCTGGCTGATGGTGGGTTTTGCCTGCTTTGCCATGATCAGCCCACGAACGCCGCGACCGCAGCCCGGTCGGCGCAGGGCGCCTCGACCAGACGGCCGATGTCGATGCCGGCGCGAAAACGGATCAGGGTGGGGATGCGTTCGACGTGGAAGGCGGGATGCCCGCGATACGGATGATCCATGCGACCCTTCCAGTCGGCGCGTACGCCGACTGGGCATTCGTGGACGGTCAGGGCCGGGGCGCTCGCGGCGAGGGTGGCCCGCAGCACCGGATCGGCGGTGACGCAGTCGGGGCACCACGACGCCCCAGTCCCCGGATCTTCAGAGCCGAAGAACAGGAACAGGGCATCGCCCTGGGCCTGGACGACGCGGTCGAGGGCGGCGGCGGCATCAGCGGGGCTCGGGCAGCGGACGAACGGCATGGCCCCAGGATGCCGCGTCAGCGGCGGCGGGCCAGCATCCAGGGCGCGGCGACCAGCGTCGACACCCCGACCGCCAGGGCGAAGCTGACCAGCATGGGATTCACCGCATCGGACAGCCCCAGGTAGGGACGCAGATCGAACATCGGGGTGACGAAATCGGTCTGCGGGAAGGCGGGAATGGCCACGGCAATGGCGACCGCAACGGCGGCGAACAGCCCGGCCAGCGGCAACCGGCAACCGAGCAGGCCGAGGAACACCGGCACCACCGCCGTGGCGCAGAGCAGGTCGGCGATAAGGAAGACGTAGGTGACGCTGGGCTGGGCGGCAGCGATGGGTACGGCCACCAGCGCCGCCGCGATGGTCACGCCACGGCCGATGGCCAGACGCTGGCCCGGCGTGGTGGCCGGGCGGAAGCTAGCGATGTCCCCAGCGATCAGACCGGCCAGACCGTTGGCCAGCGATCCCAGCGTGCTCATGACCAGAATCAGGGCGAGCGCGAGCACGGCCAGACCGACCCAGGCCGGGGTGGCGGTGGCAACGACCTGGAACAGTGCCATCGAGGCCATTCCGAGATCGCCGCCACGGGCCGCATACCACAGCCCGAACCAGCCGGCGAGCAGAATGATCGGCACGATGCCGACAGCGGCGAGGAGGAAGGCGCGGCGCCGGGTCGCATCATCGCGACAGGCGAACACGCGCTGCCACACGCTCTGGTCGAAGAGGTTGGCCGCGATGACGCCGATGATGAGCATGGCACCGGCCTCAATGCCTGGCCGACTGGCCAGGGCCATCAGCTCGGCGTTGGCCGACAGTGGCGCCTGAGCCGCCTCCCAGCCGCCAAATGCGCCGACCGTGCCAACGAAGGCGGCAACCAGCAGCGGCAGGATGAACCAGGCCTGCACCCCGTCGGTGAAGATCGTGACGCGCAGTCCGCCCCAGGCGGCGTAGCTGAGCGTCGCAGCCGCCACCAGCAGGGCGGTGGCCCAGGCCGGCACTCCGGCGACGATGTTGTAGGCGCCGCTGATCGCAGTGAGTTCAGCGACCAGATAGCTGCCCATATAGGTGACCGCCAAGACGCTGATCAGCAGCTGGGCTGGAGCGCCCCAGCGCGCCCGCGCCATCACTCCGGGCCCGGTCGCCTCGGGATAGCGGCGGACCAGCGCTGGGCCGAGGAAGGCGAGGATGAGCAGCGGCGCGGCCATGCCGACGGCGTAGCCGATCAGCGTCGCGATGCCGGTGTAGCTCGCCATCTCGCCAGGACTGAACAGCACCCAGGTGCCGGTCATCAGCGCCAGCAGGCTGCACGCCGACCACAGCGTCCCGGTGCTGCCGCGCGCGGCGTTGAAGCCTTCCGCATCGGTGCGGCCGCGGCGCGCATAGATTGCACCGAGGACGGCGAAACCGCCGCATACCAGCGCGGCAATGATCAGGGCGGGAGTTGCGAGCGGCGCGGCCATGGAGTCCTCCGACGTGGCGGAGGACGCGGCCGGACGCCGCGCTGCACCATCCCTCCGCCGGCATGATCCGGATCAGGTGTCGGGGTCGCACGGTCGAACCGCGCCTCTCAGGTCCTGGACAGGACCTCCCCCTGGTGCGGCGCAGGTCGTATGGGCCTTGGCGTGCGACGCAACCCTCACACCCTGCCGGCATGACGCCCATCGCCCTGACCATCGCCGGATCTGACCCCTCCGGCGGTGCCGGCATCCAGGCCGACCTCAAGACCTTCCATCGCTTCGGCTGCTACGGCACCAGCGTGCTGACCTTGGTGACAGCGCAGAACACGCACGGCGTCGAGCGTGTCGACCTGCTGGCCGAGGATGTGGTGCTGGCCCAGCTGTCAGCGGTGTGGAGCGACCTGCCGCCGGTGGCGCTGAAGACCGGTGCGATCGGCAGCGCCGGCCTGATCACCGCCGTCGCCGGCTTCCTCGCCGCGCGGCGCGGCCCGCCGCTGGTGCTCGATCCGGTGATGATCAGCAAGCACGGCCATCGCCTGCTGCCCGACGATGCAGTGGCGGCCCTGACCGGCCGTCTGCTGCCGCTCGCTGCCGTGGTCACGCCGAACTGGCACGAGGCAGCGGCGCTCACCGGCCGACAGGTCGCTGATGCCGCCTCGGCGCGCGAGGCCGCCATGGAACTGCGCTCACGCGGCGCCCAGGCCGTGCTGATCAAGGGCGGAGCCGGTAGCGATGGCCTCGCCGCCGACCTGCTGATCGATGCCGATGGCGAGCTGGAGCTGCCCGCTCTACGCCTAGCCACGCGCGCGACACATGGCACCGGCTGCACCTTCGCCGCCGCGCTGACCGCCAATCTCGCGCTCGGCCACGGCCTGCGCGACGCGGCGGTGCGCGCCAAGGCCTTCATCCACCACGCCATCGCCACCGCGCCGGGACTCGGCGGCGGCCTCGGGCCGGTCAATCACTGGGCGTGACCCAGGCCGGTGGGGTGCGATGCACCACCCGCAGCAGGCTCAGGCCCCGAGCCGGCGCCTGCTGTCGGGCGGCCTCGCCGGGCGTGCCATCGAGCACCGCACGCCACGCCGCCAGCGTGCAGGCACCGCGTCCGACCAGGACCATGCCGCCGACCAGCGAGCGGACCAGGCGGTAGATGAAAGCGTCCGCGGTGAGGTCGCAGGCCAACCGGCCGTCGCGCCCATGCCAGCGACAGGCCGTGATCTGGCAAACCGTCGCAGCGCGATGCTCGCCACGACGGACGAAGGCCGACCAGTCGCGACGACCCGGCACCAGCTGCGCGGCGGCCACGAGTCGCGCGGGATCGAGACCCGCCAAAGTCCAGGCGGTCCGGGCCCGGAACGGATCGCGCACCGCGCCAGCCTCGATGACATACCGGTAGGTCTTGCGCCGCACCCCATGCACCGCGTGCCAGCCGTCGTCGACCCGCGCGGCGGCAACCACCGCCAAGTCCGGCGGCAGCTGGTGGTCGAGGACTGTCATCAGCCGGTCTGGCTGCCACGCCCGGCGCAGGTCGCAATGCGCCAGCTGGCCAAGGGCATGCACCCCGGCATCGGTACGCGAAGCGCCGACCGGCTCGGCGCCCGCTTCGCCGATGCGCGCCAGGGCCGCGTCCAGTTCGCCGGCAACAGTGCGGCGGCCGGGCTGGCGCCACCAACCGGCGAAGTCCGTGCCGTCGTAGGCTAGGCGGAGGGCGTAGCGGGGCATGGGCGGTGACGGTAGCGGACTGCGGCTGACGGCTAGCAGCAGCGACGCTCGACGCGGGCTGAAGCCCGCGGTCCTCTGCGATTCCTCCCGAGCGGTCCGCCGTTACCGTCCTCGCCCGTGGCCGAGCCCATCCTCTATATCGCCGGCGATGTGCATCACGACGGCAGTGACGGCGGCTTCGCCCGCTGGCTCGATCGCTTGGCGGCCCGCCCGCCGGCCCGGCTCATCCTGCTCGGCGACGTGGTCGAATGGTGGATCGATGGCGGCGCCTGCCTGCAGCGTCACGAACCGGTGCTTGGCCGCCTGCGCGCCCTGCGCCGGGCCGGTTGGCGCCTCGACATCGTGCGCGGCAACCGCGAACTCGCCGCCGGACGCGCCTTCGAGATTGCCAGCGGCAGCCGCCTACACTGGCCGCGACTGGACCTCGTCCTCGGCCCGCTGCGCCTGCGCATCGTCCACGGCGACCGCCTGGTGCACGACCCGGGCTACCGCGCCTGGTCGGCGGTCTGCCGCTCGTTCGTCTTCCGTCTCTGGCAGATGCTGCATCCCGTGCTGGTGCAGGAGGCCGTCGCCCGGCTACTGCGGCGAAACTCGCGCGGCAACCGCCCACCCCAGGCCAGGCGCCGGATCTTCATCGATCCGCGCCGGGTCCGCGCCGCCGGACGCGGCGTCGACGTGCTGATCGCTGGTCACATCCACGAAAGCTGGCGCCGCCGCATTGGCGGGACCGACCTGATCCTCGCCGGCCACTGGCCGCCGGGCCGCGGCCACTGGGTCGAAGGCTTCGCCGACGGCCGCCTGGAACGCCGCGCCGAAGCGGTCTAGCGCCGACGCCGGCGCAGACCGAGGAAGGCAAGCAGGCCGATCAGCCCGAGCGTTCCGCCGCCGGCACCACAGCCACCGCCGCCGCCAGCAGTGCCACCAGACGTATTGATGTCGAGTCCGGCGCTAAGATTGCGTTCGACAGTATAGGCGATCACGCTGGTCGACGGAGCCATGCCATCGGTGGCCTCGACGGTGATGCTGTCGAAGCCGACCAGGGTGACCAATGGTGTGTACGTGACCACCCCGGTCACCGGATCGATGGTCGCCGAACCGCCGGCCGGCCCGGCGCTGATGCGGTAACGCATGGTATCGCCATCGGGATCGCTGAAGACGGCGGCACCGGAAGTCGTGGGAAAGCCGGCGATTACCGAACCGGCGATGACGGCACCGGCCACCGGCACTTGGTTCTCACCTATACCAGCAGCCGGCCGGACCGGGAGGACGACGACATTGGATGATCCGCCACCGCCCAGCGCGAGGGTGTTGGCCTGGCGGACGGTCGGATTCACCAGCGCGACGCTAACCGTGTCGCCGGCATTCTTGGCAGACAGGTCATAGGTTGCACTCGGCCATCCCACCACGTCGCGCACCGGCGCGGCACCGACAGCATCGGCCTGCAGAGATCCCAACAGGTCTCCCCCCTGCGAAACAGCCTGTCCAGTCGCATCCACAGCGATGATGATGTTGGTCTGGGTCTCGACCATGGCCGACGGGAAGGTGTTCGTGATCACCGGCACGCTATAGGGCTTGTAACCGTACAGCGTCAAGGTGCAGGCATCGAGCGTGCGCGTGCCCGTGTGTGCGAACGCGTCTATGGCGGACAGCGTCCAGGTGCCGCCGCCGCTTTCTCCCATGGTCCAGACCGACGTGAACGGCCAGTCGACGAGATCGGCTCTGGAATCGAGGGTCCGACCGAGAATCGGGACCGAAGTGCCATTCACTGGACCGAGCCGATCCGGCGCCCGCAGGGTCAGGTCCACGTCACCGCGCCAAGGATGCGTCAGATGGACAGTGACGACGACCCGTTCGACGACAAAGCCGGCCATATCCACCGAGTCGAAGGAGAAGGTCTTGCCCGCGGCCGTTGTCTCGTCGAAGGGATCCGTCGTCGCCGTCGCGGCCGCAGTGTAACTCAGTTCCGGCGGCAGTGGTGTCCAACCACCGGCCAGTATCAGGGCATTCGACACGTCGAGCAAACCGGAGCCATAATCCAGGTCGAAGCCCAGGCCGGCGCGATTGGTCAGATGGTTGGCACCGGTCTTGGACTGGGCACTCAAGGCGAGGATCCATGGCACATCGCGCCATGACAGCTTCGGCTGGCGCTCGATCAGGATGGCCGCGGTCCCCGCCACCAACGCCGCGGCGAAGCTGGTACCCTTTGCAGCGTCCGCTGCCGGCGTTTCCGTCGGAGTCACCTGCTCGGTGTAGCTGCCGGTCTGAAAACCGCGGCGGCCGCCGAAATCCGTCCAATCCGTGCTCACCATCGCGGTGATATCACTGCCACCACCAGGGGCACTGATCAGGGTGGCGACGCCACGTTCGCTGTAGCTGGCGCTCGTCCCAGTGTTGGTGGTCGCGGCGACGGCAATCACCCGTCGATCACTGGTGAAGGCGTTGAAGTCGGTCGTGTCATTGGGAAACCCGTTGCCCGCAGCGAAGACGTACACCGTACCCCGTCCGTTACGGCCGCTGGTCGTTCCGGTATGCAAGGCTGCATCGACCAATGCGCCGATTCCTCCCAAGCCGGTGCCGTTGAGTACCGGTCCCCAGGAGTTGTTGCTCACGGCGATGACGTCGCTGGTAGCGGTGGCACGATGGGCCAGGGCGTCGGCCGTCTCGGCGGTTGCTGCCAATGAACCCGGACCGAGCAGTCGCACCCCCACCAGTCCCACGTTGTAGGCGACCCCCGCCACGCCCTTGCCGTTGTTGGCCCGGGCGCCGATCAGGCCGGCGACGACCGTACCGTGCCCATCATCATCTGCTGGGGCGCCATGGCTCGGGTCGAGGTCGTTGTCGAACACATCCACGTCGATGTCGGTACGTGCGCCGGCCGCGAGATCCTCGTGCGTCAGATCCATGCCGGTGTCGACCACCGCCACATTCTGTCCCAGACCAGTGTAGTATGGCCCGGCGCCGGCCCAGTGGGCGGCGATGTCGATGCCGATGCCGACCCCGGCTGTCAGGTGCCATTGGGTGGCATACAGCGGATCCGACGGGACGGCGTAGGCCTTGATCGGCAGGCGGATCTGCGCCTCGGCCCACAGGCCGGCCCGGCGCAGATGCAGCTCGGCGTGGACGGCGGCGAGGGGATCGGCATCGACCGGTTCGGCCAGAACAAAACCTGGGGCGTAGTCGAAACGACGGACCAGCCGCAAACCCTCACGCGCACAGAACACATCCACGTCCTCGCCGTCGGGCACACGAACGGCAACATGATGCGTGATGACCACACGCGAGCCGGCCTGGCCATCGCTGCCCAAGCGGTGACCAACCACGGAAATACCGGCTCCCGGCCGCTTCTCGGCCAAGCCCCGCGCCGTCTTGGCTAGGTCGACTGGCGTGCCCTCCGCCACCATGGTCGTGATGCGCGATCCGCCCTTGGCGACCTCGAACTCCCGGCCATCGACGGCGATGCGCAGGGGCTCACCCGAGCGCGGCAATTCGAGGACCAACGGCTCAGCGGCACTGGCCGAAGCGATCGCGAGAACCAGCGGCAGGAGGCGCTTCATGCAGCCAGTAAACGCCTTTCCCGCCCCTGACAAGCACAGGGATCGTCCGGATATCCGGACGCCGCCTAGCCGGCCTCAATCACCGGGGCGGCAAGGATGCCGTAGGGCCGCAGCTGGTACTCGTAGGCCCAGCCGTCACCGCACGTGCGCCAGGAGTCTGGGCCCCACCAGCGGCGCTGGGGCTCGCGGCAGTGCACGGCGCCGAAGGCGTTACGGCGGTTGCCGAAAACGGTGATCGCCAGGTCGTGCTGGCCCGGGGCGACCGTGCCGAGATCGAGCCGCCACGGCGGCAGCCAGATGCGGCCGGCGTCCTGCCCGTCGAGTTCGACCTTGGCGAGCGGTGCCCCGAGGTGCGGCAGACCCAGTCGTCGGCGACCGCCGCCTTCCACCGCACAGCGGTAGGTGACGTTGCCGGCGTAGAACGGCAGGCCCTGGTGGGTCCAATCGCCGAAGGCGAGACGGCGCACCGGCGCGGTGATGACAGCACGACGGCCCTCGATGCGGACGCCGAAGTCGCCGAGCAGGTACATCCACTCCAGACCGCTCTTGCGGGTGTAGGGACGGATGACCTCAAGCGTGTGCGTACCGACGGCCAGCGCCGGCAGCTCGACCAGGCGGATGTCCTCATCGACCCACCAGCCGACGTCGCGGTTGGCGACCTCGGCACCGTCGAGGCGGAGGCGCACCCCGGCCGGCTGCTCGATGGCCAGGCGCGGCGCCGCCACCGCCGCCTCGCAGCGCACGGTGAAGCGCAGCGCGACGTCGCCAAGCACCGGCGCCGGCGCGGTGTCGGTGTAGGGCTGAGCCATGTGGCCCTCTCGCTCGGGACAGCCGAGGACGCGGCGCACAGCGTTGTCGAGGCGCAGGACCTCCTCGGCCGGCTGCCAGGCACCAGAGCCAGCGCGCCATTCGGCCTGATCAAGCAACAGCACGTTGGGCTCGGAGAGCTCGACCGCGCAGGGATCGTCGAGCACGCCCACGGCCTGCCATGTCGGCCGGGCCGGCGGCGACGCCGTGACGGCAGCAGCGGCCGGCGTGCAGCTGAGCAGGGCGTGGCCGCAGGCCGGCAGGTCGACCGCCACCTCGGTCCAGCCGTCGGCATGGCGCGCCGGCAGGTCGGCGGTGGTGCCGGCCATGGTGTCGAGGCCGCGTACCGACCAGGTGCCGCGCACGCGGATGCGCGCGCCGCCCCACACCGCATTGCGCTCGTGGTTGTTGCACACGAAGAGGTGGCGGACGGCGCCGTCGTCGCGGCTCTGGGTCAGCACGGTCGAAGCGGGAGCCCCATCAGACTGCAGCACCGCGAGATCGCGCACCGGCTCCAGCACCGCGAGGAGCGCCGCCTTCTCGCA